>JBKHFR010000054.1:0-8237 GCA_046540115.1 Acholeplasmataceae bacterium
GACTTTATAACGGACCAGGCCATGAAAGTACTGACCGACGGCATGTTCGTCAAATAAAAAGCGATTCCCGCAGGAATCGCTTTTCTATATCTAAGTCATCAGGGAAGGTCGACCTTCGAAGCGTCACACGGCAGGTCCAGTCGGCATACCAGTTTATCGGCGATGCCCTGCCCGAGTTCGAAGCGATAGAAGCGATCGATCACGGCGCCATGCGCTCCGAGAACTTCCCTAACAGTTTTGGACGGATCCTTGATGAAGGGGAGCTCAAGAAAGCGATCGACGGCGACCTGCTCATCCGGTTCATCGCTGATTTCTGACCCCTGGCTGACGAGCTCAAGAGCGAGATCGCGAGCGAGCTCAGTGCTACCCGATGCAAGAACGATCAGTCCGATCGCTTTTCCGTTGTGGTTGTAGGAACCGAAGGTCTCGTCGCTTCGTTTTACGATCCGATAGAATCGCCTTAGTTCGAGCTGTTCGTCAACGATGTTCTCCGTCCGGGCTACCTCCCCGCGGATCGTCGTTGAACCGAAGACGACGTCGTTCGCTTCGGTGGCACTGCTAGCTGCGCTTTTCATGAGCGGATCGGCGATCCTGTGGATCAGTTCCTGAAAGGATTCGTGTCGGGCGACGAAGTCGGTTTCGCCGTTGATCTCATAGACGATGGCCTGGTTTCCGCTGATCGCGAGGTGGAGCAGTCCTTTGGACGCTACGCGCGCGCTCTTTTTGTTCTTCGTTTCTTTCCGTATTAGCCGTTCGGCCTGATCGAGATCGCCTTGTGCCGCTTCGAGCGCCTTTTTACAGGCGAGAATGCCGGCCTGTGTCCGTGATCTGAGTTCTTTGATCGCTTTGGGATCCATGGTCGGATATCCTTTCTAACCTTTCGGTATCATCACTCATCGAAGAGCGGGAGCTCAGGCCTTTGATAGCCCTTATCCATCGAAACGATGCGCTGCCAGCGGGCGCTTCTACCGCGTCCGACCGGCCGGATGATATCCTTTTCTCGGAGCCTTCTAAGCGTCCGATCGATCGTCGCGTCACTGACGTTCGGATGGCGTTTCCGTAGGTCCTCTTTCGTAAAGAGCTCCGGCAATTTCATGATGCTGTTCTCGACATTATCGGTTTTGTTCAGGTCCTTTTCGAAGGCGTACTCATGCGCCATCTGATCGACATCCCGATAGGCTTCGATCAGCAGGTCGATCAGCATTCGGCTCAAGAGGTCGGTCTGGGCGTAGCCGCTCGACCAGTAGTAGTTGGCCTGGATGACGGCGTGATCCCAGTCGTCCTTTTTTTTCATGAAGTAGCCGAAGAAGGGGACGTACTTGAAAACCGAAAAGTCGCGGAGCACGAGCGCATAGAGGACGATGATTCCGATCAGTTCGTTTTCCTTCGTCATGATCTTCATGTTCAGAAAGTCGACATAGAAATTGGTGATCAGCTGCGTCAGTTCGAAGGTCCTGCTCCGTCTGTTTTTCGAAAACAACGCCATGAGCTCTTCGAGGTCATCGCGACGCGTATGCCGTTTCTTCGTCTTTAGGACGCCTTTTTCTTTCGTCGGTTCCGTCACGTACTGGATCGTCTCGATCTTGTTGCCGAGGACGTTCGCGAGATTCCCGACTTCGTTGGGAATCAGTTCGAACAGCGTGGGATTCCGGTGCAGCTGCATCAGCGCGCTCTTGATGTTTTTGAGTCGCTGTTCATCCCTGTTCTTGGCAACGAGATCCCTTTTCGCCAACAGGTGGATGCGGGCGTCGGTGATCGACTCACTGAAAAGGTGGCCGAGCGCAACGATGTTTTTTTCGAGCGCCTTTCTTTCGTATGCCTGCCGGTCAGGGGCGAAAAGGTCGTCGTAGTAAAACGATTTGCCTTTCGACTCGTAGAGCGACAGGAGCGAAAGAACGAGTTCATTCGACATGTGTATGCGTTCCATGTTCATGAGAGCTTTCATCGTCTGATCCTCACTCAAAGAAACTGCTGCCACCGATGAACTCGCGCAAAAGCGAGTTACACGGGACGAGGTCGTCGTCGATATCGACGAAGTATTTCAAGAACTTCAACAGGCGGTTCGCCGTTATGAAGTGCTCGCTCTCGGTCGGAATGGCCTTGAGCTGTTGGATCGCGTGTTTCTTCAACACCGAAAACTCATAGGTCAATTCCGAATTGAAGACGAAATTCGCTTCCTTTTGGGTCGGATAGATCCACTTGAACTCCCCGCGTCGGACGGAAGGCCACATATCGATCGTCTCGGCCGCGGAGGCATTCCGATACTTCTGATCGCGGACGATGCGCCGTAGTAGCCGCAACTCGGTTATGCTGATGGGATTGTGTTCGTCGATGTGCAGTTGCGTCTGGGGCGAAATGTAGACGTTGTATTTCTGGTGCTTCGGGATGTCCTTGGTAAGGATCTCGTTGAGGGCGTGGATGCCTTCGATGATGATCGGCGTGTTCTGCGTAAGGCGGATCAGTTTTCCCGACTGACGCAAGCCCGATACGAAGTCGAAGTGGGGGAGGGTGATCTCATAGCCCTGGATCAGGGCGAGCATATCGTGGTTAAATAGCTCGATATCGAGGGCGTTGACGTGCTCGAGATCGGGGGATCCGTCGTCGTTCTTCGGAGCCATTTCCCGACCGAGATAGTAGTCATCGAGCGAGATCATGATCGGGCGAATGCCACGGCTCATCAGTTCGATCCGTAACCGGTTCGAAAACGTCGTTTTCCCGGAAGAGGAGGGACCGGCGATGCCGATCAAACGGATGTTCTCGATGTTCTGTTCGACCTCATCACCGAGCTGGGCGAGCATCTTCATGTGCTTGGTTTCGCACATGTTAACGAAGTCGACGGCTGAGGCTCTAGTACTCGCATAGCGATTCATTAGGGGGATCGAGTTTCCGGAGATGATCATCCCCCACTTGGCCGCTTCCTTGAGGGCCTTGCCGAATGTCGGTTCATCCGAAAAGTCGGGGATCAGTCCGCCGAACTCGGCACGGGGATACTGGATGATGAAGCCGGGGTGATAGAGGAACATGCGGAACGACCGGAGGAACCCCGTTGACGGCAACATGTAACCGAACATGTAGTTGATGTAGTTCTCGCACTGATAGAGATTGACGTAGTCCTCTTCCCGGTATTCGAGAATGGCGACCTTGTCGGGCATATTGAAGGAACGATAGAGCTCGATCGCTTCCGTGAGCGGGACGCGCTTTCTTATGATCCGATAGTCGGCTTCGATGATCCGGCTGACCTCGCCCTTGATCTTCTCAATGATCTTCGTGTTCAGTGAGCTTCCGAGTCCTTCGACGACACCGAGGATCGAGCGCGAGATGCTGTAGTTGAACTGGACCTTCGCTTCAGGGTAGAGACGGTGCAAGGCCATCGCGACCACGTATCTGAGCGTCGCTTCATAGATGCGGATGGCGTCGCTATTGGTCGCGTCTAAAAAGGTGACCGACGAATCCTTA
The DNA here is from genome assembly GCA_046540115.1 of Acholeplasmataceae bacterium. Taxonomy (GTDB): domain Bacteria; phylum Bacillota_I; class Bacilli_A; order Acholeplasmatales; family Acholeplasmataceae; genus RECG01. Next base: position 3,457 of record JBKHFR010000054.1, read on the forward strand.
TCGATCGAATAGGTCAGTTCGCGTAGGCGCCCGTTGACGGTTGCAGCGAGGGCATCCTTTTGGTTCGTCTCACGGGCGATCTCGAGTAGCGTCTTCGGGCCTTCGAATGTCTTCGTTTGGTCTTCGATCCTGATCTTCACGTTCGTTCACTCCTCACTGTCATCGTCAAAGAGGTCGAGGCTACTCAAGCGAATGCGCTTGTGGTTCTGGATGACGGTTTCTTCTTTGACGGTGTTGTTCCGTGGTTTCTGTTCCGTCGTTCGCTCCTGTTTAGTAGCTACTTTCAGGTCGTCCTGGGTAAGGGCGATCGACAGGAACTGAGCTCTACCCGACTTCTTCTCATCGAGCATCTTTTTGCCGTACTTGTTGCCGGAATACTTGAAGTCCGATACGTTGCACTTAAGGCTCGCACGCTCGCTAACGATCAGAGCCTCGACGTCTTCCTTTTGTTGCGCTCGTGTCAGTCTGCTACCGGCTACGACGTCGTGCGGTTTCGTCTTCAGGTGATCGACGATGAGTATCCCGCGTCTATTACGGCTATAAAGGGGTATTTCCGCGACGACGTCCTTGATGATATGACCGCGAATCGTCAGCAGGACGATATCGTCGCCCGCAGCGGCGAAAAAGGCTTCGGCCACGGTATCTTCCTTGGATAGCGCCATGCTCTTAACGCCGCCGGCCTGCAGTCCGTAGACGGGGAGCTCATCGGTCTTGAAACGAAGGGCGTACCCTTTCTGAGAAAGGGCGATGATATAATCCTGGGCGTGTTCATCGACCGAAACGAGCTGATCGCCTTTAGAAAGCCGCATGGCCCGTAGCGGTTTGTTGTAGCGCGAAACGTTGAAATCGGCGAGAACCGATCGTTTCATGAGCCCCTTTGCGGTCGTTAGGAGCAGGTATTCCTGGTCGCTGAAATAGCGTGACGTGATCGCCTTCACGATGCGCTCATCCGCTTCGATCGGCACGATATTGTTGATGAACGTTCCGAGGTCCTTCCACTTTTGTTCGTCGATCCTGAACACGGGCAGATAGATGTAGTTGCCGAGATTCGTGAAGATGAGGATCGTATCGGTCTTCTGGACTTCCTTTTCGAAGATCAGGGCGTCATCGGCCTTTAGACCGACGGATTGGGAGGCCTGATAACTCCGCGTGCTCGCACGCTTGACATAGCCGTCTTTCGATATGCCGATCATGACGCGCTCATCGCTGATCAGTTCCTTTTGGTCGACCCGGATCGCTTCGATCTCCGACTCGATCTCGGTTCTTCGCTCATCGGAAAGGGCAGCAGAGACGCGGCTGAGTTCGCTCTTGATGACGCGCCTAAGGGCGCTTTCGCTAGAAAGGATGCGCTTGAGCGTCCGGATCCTTTTCGCGAGCGCATCGTTTTCTTCCATCAGGGCCTGGATATCCGTATTGGAGAGCCGGTAGAGCTGTAGGGTAACGATCGCTTCGGCCTGTTCTTCGGTGAAGGCGAAGGCTTCGATGATGTTTTCCTTGGCATTCTTCTTGTTGTTCGAAGCGCGAATGATACGGATGATCTCTTCGACGACGGAGACCATCTTGATCAGGCCCTCGACGATGTGCTGTCGTTTGGTCGCTTTCTCGAGCTCGTAGTTGGAGCGATTCGTGATCACGTCCCGCTGGTGGTCGACATAGGCCTTGAGGATGGGTATGACGCCTACCTGAACGGGGCGGTGGTTGAGAATGGCGACAATGTTGTAGTTGAAAACGACTTGTAGATCGGTCGCTTTGAACAGGTAGTTGAGGACGGCCTGCGAGTTCGCTCCCTTTTTGAGGTCGATGGCGATCCGCATGCCCTCCTGATCGGATTCGTCGCGGATCTCGACGATGTCCTCGACCTTTTTCTCGATTCGTAGCACATCGATCGCTTTGACGAGTTCGGCCTTGTTGACCTCATAGGGGATCTCGTGGATGACGATCTGGTCCTGGCTCTTGGAAAGCTCGTGAAGCGAGTGCTTAGCCCGGATGACGATCTTTCCGCTCCCGCTTTTTAGGGCGCTCATGATCCCATCATGCCCCTGGACGATGCCGCCGGTCGGAAAGTCAGGTCCCTTGATGTAGCGACTGATCTCTTCGACCGTGATCTCCTCATTATCGATGTAGGCGAGCGTGGCGTCGATGACTTCCTTGAGGTTGTGGGGCGGAATCCGTGTCGCGTAGCCGGAACTGATTCCGGAAGCTCCGTTGACCAGCAGGTTCGGGAACTTAGCGGGCAATACGGTCGGCTCGAGTTCCTCGTCATCGAAGTTCGGAACGAAGGGAACGGTCCGCTTACCGATATCCTCGAGCAGGGCTTCGCTCGCCACCGATAGACGCGCTTCGGTATAGCGCATCGCGGCAGCGGAGTCCCCGTCGATCGAGCCCTTGTTCCCGTGCATGTCGATCAGCACGAGGCGCATCTTGAAGTCCTGGGCGAGCCGGACCATCGCCTCGTAGATCGAGGAATCTCCGTGCGGGTGGAACTTACCCATGACCTCACCGGCGATCCGTGCGGATTTCTTGTAGGGCTTGTTGGAAAACATCCCCATTTGCTGCATGGCGTAGAGGATGCGTCTTTGTACCGGTTTGAGGCCGTCCCTAGCATCGGGAAGGGCGCGGTACTGGATGATGTATTTCGAGTAGCGGGCGAAGCGGTCGGCGACGATATCCTCGAGCGGTTCGCTCATGATCGTTTCGACGTAATCCCGGACCTTCTTGACGACGGACATCTATTCGACCCCCTTCTGCAGGTCGAAGTCATCGCTGATCTCGAAGTCGACGTTATCCTCGATCCAGAGACGTCTCGGGCCGACGTTATCGCCCATGAGCGTTTGGATGCGCTTATCGGACGCGCTAAAGTCATCGATATTGACGCGGATGAGGCTGCGCGTTTTCGGATCCATCGTCGTTTCCCACAACTGCCGGCTATTCATCTCACCGAGACCTTTATACCGTTGGAGGCTATAGGGGTCCCCGTTCAAAAGGTCCTTGAGCTCTTCATCGCTCCAGGCGTAGTGTACGGACTCCTTCTTGCCCTTCTTATAGGTCAGCTTATAGAGCGGTGGCTGGGCGAGGTAGAGGCGGCCATCCTCGATCAGGGGGCGCATATACCGGAAGAAAAAGGTGAGCAAAAGGATCTGGATATGCGCGCCATCCGTATCGGCATCGGTCATGATGATCACCTTATTGTAGTTGCATTTCTTCAGGTTGAAGTCGTTGCCGAAATCGGCACCGATCGTATGTATGATCGTCGAGATCTCCTCGTTTCTGAGAATCGAATCGGTCGAGGAGCGCTCGGCATTGATGACCTTTCCGCGCAGCGGCAGGATCGCCTGAAAGTGGCGGTCACGACCCTGTTTCGCCGAGCCTCCGGCTGAGTCGCCTTCGACTAAAAAGAGTTCGTTCAAGCGCTTATCCTTACCCTGAGCCGGAGTGAGTTTACCGCTTAGGATGACATCCTTCTTGTTCTTTCCCTTACCGTTTCGGGCCTCATCGCGGGCTTTCCGTGCGGCTTCACGGGCTTTTTGTGCCTGGATCGCTCGTTGGATGATCTTGCTCGCGGTCTTTCGGTTCTCTTCGAGAAAGCTCGTCATCTGCTCGTAGGTAACCTGGTCCGTGGCATTGCGTGCTTCCGGCGTACCGAGGCGTCCTTTGGTCTGTCCTTCGAACTCGAGGATATCCTCCGGGATGCGCAGAGATAGGATCGCCGTTAGACCCTCACGGATGTCGGAACCATCGAGATTGCTGTCCTTTTCCTTGATCAGGTTGTATTTCCTCGCGTAGTCGTTGACCGAACGCGTTAGAGCCGACTTGAAGCCGATCTCGTGCGTACCGCCATCCTTCGTACGGACGTTGTTGACGAACGAATAGATCGTCTCGTGGTAGTTCTGGGTGAACTGTAGGGCGACGTCGATCTCGATGGCCTTTCGGTCGCTACTGGTAGGATAGGATGATTCGAATGCGAACGTCTCGTGGATCGGCTTCCTCGTTCGATTCAGGTGTTCGACGTATGCACGGATGCCCTCATTGTACTTGAAGACGTTCTTTTGGTTCGTCCGTTCATCGAGCAGCGAGATCCTGAGGCCACGGATCAGGTAGGCGGCCTCATTGAGGCGTTCCTTGATGACGTCGTATTGGAATAGGGTCGTCATGAAGATCTTGGGATCGGGTTTGAACCAGACGGTCGTACCGGTTCTTTTGGTCTCACCGATGCGCTTGATCCGGCTGATCCTTTTACCCCCTTCACTAAAACGCTGGTGCCAGATTGCACCATCGCGATGGATCGTTACTTCGAGAAATTGGCTGAGCGCGTTGACGACCGATGAACCGACGCCATGAAGCCCCCCGGAAACCTTGTATCCGCTGGTATCGCTGAACTTGCCGCCAGCGTGCAGAACAGTAAAAATGATCTCTGTCGTAGGTCTTCCGGAACTATGCATCTTGTAGGGCATGCCGCGACCGCTGTCAGAAATCTCGATACTGTTATCGCTTTTGATCGTGACGGAGATCTCCTTACCATAACCGGACAGACTCTCATCGATGGCATTGTCGACGATTTCCCAGACCAGGTGGTGCAGGCCCTTTCCGTCGGTCGAGCCGATATACATCCCCGGTCGTTTGCGTACCGCTTCGAGTCCTTCGAGGATCTGGATCGACTTTTCGTCATAGATTTTTTTTGTTTTGCTCACGTGATCACCATTCCATTTTGATAGTCCTATTATACCAAATGTGACGATAAACTACAATCGCCGATCTCTTTTCATTTTTATGATTATGCGCTA
>JBKHFR010000055.1:0-8120 GCA_046540115.1 Acholeplasmataceae bacterium
TTATATCATTATAGCACCAAATCGATGAAAACACCATATAAAAAGTATTGGATTTATCATTGATCTATGTGCATGAACGATCGTCTTGAGGGCGGTGAGAATCGTTTCGGCACACTAGTTCAGCAGAGGTCGTTTCGACTACATGATCAACCGCCCAGACTACGCGCTCATCGTGCGTCCTTACATAGATCGTTTGGTAAGGAATCGGGATACAAAACCCTGTTTGGCCGTATCCTCATTGGCTTCGCTCTGGACTTCTACGGCTGAACCGGAGGACTTGGAGAGTTGATTTACAAGCGACGTTTCGATCCGAGCGATCGCCCTTTGATACGACTTCTGGATCGAGTACGCAGAGCGATGGTGATACGGTTTTTTAGGATCAACCGGTAAAACCGAAATTCCTTTAGGTAAGCGCATTCCCTCTCCTATAATCTGTGCCATCAATCCGTTTCGAGGGCCGGTAGACTCGCAGCTGCGATGGCCTGTCCGAGCCGTCTTTCCTTTTCACCGGGAATGAGCAGTTCGATGGGTTCGTCCGTCAGGTCATCCAGTACCTTTTTGGCTTCCTCTATGATGATCCTTCCGCCCTTGCCGGACGTGACTCGTCCAAGAATCATTACCGTTTCGATCTCGTAGAACGTCCGGTAGTGCATGATACCATAACCGAGGTATGTCCCGATCGAACGGAAGATATCCTGCGCGCGTTCATCTCCCTCTTCGAGGAGATCCTGTACGACTCTGAGCTTTTCCGCCGGATAGAGGCCTTCCTCGAAGGTGATCCGCGCTCGTTTCGCTAGTTCGATCACGGCATCCTGTGAAAAATACTTGACGCCGCAACCATAGTCACCCGACCATTCATCGATTACGGCATTCGGATTATGGTCGACCGGCACGAAGGCGAGCTCGTTGAGCCAGCCGGTGATCGAGCCCTCGGAATCGATGTATCCGGCCGCTTCGCTCGTACCCATGGCAATCCCTAGGATCCTCGTCCGATCATAGGTCATCGACCCGGCAAGCGCCGTCACATCACCGTCATTAGCGACGACCAGTGGAACGTCGCCGATCTTTTTAGCGGCGTCGATATAGATGTTCTCGATGCCCGTCTGATCCTTGACGTTCATGAACAGGGAAGCCGCCATCGCCCGATTGTCGATATAGATTCCGGCCGAACTAATTCCGATCGCGTCGACCCGTGGCATCTTTGATGCCGCTCGACGCAACGAATCGAGGATGCCCTGGCGGTGGTAATCGAGGTCCGTCGCCATTTTGGGATGCCAGATGACTTCTTCACTGTAGATGGGTTTTCCGTCAACGACAGCCGCGACCTTGCGGTCGCTACCACCAGCATCGAAGCCGATCCGGTAACCGGCGAGGTGCCTGCCGATCTTCTTTGAACGCTCGTATGCTCGCGGCATGTTCTTCTCTTCCCGCAACTCGACGACGAATCGCTTTCCATAGATCCGGCCCATGAACTCGGCGTCGAAGGCACGCTTCCCGCCCGAACGGTAGAGCGACTGCAGGTATTGACCGATCGGCCGAGGTCCGGAGAAAAGGATACGGTATCCTCCCTTGATCCACAGCAGGCTCTTCGTAAGACGTTCGATATACCGTTTGTTTTCCTCGTTGTGCTCGCGATCAGCGAACAGTCTGGTCCGGAAAAGGCTGCGCTCATCACCGTGTCGCTCGATGGCGATCGTGACATCCACGTTTTTCGTAGCGCTAACCAGCTTTTTGAATGCCAGGTTTTCTAGTACGCTCGGACGAAAATCCGGGTCGAGTACCGGCGTAAGTTTCATGTTCGTATCCATTCGGTTTCACCCGCTCCTTCATGTTTCGGATGCACGCGCATCCACTCTTAATTGTACTACATTTCGTCCGATCTGACATAAAAATATCGGAACGAGCGCATAGTATTTCTATCCGCATCAACTGACGCCGTGCCCTCAGAGACCCATGCGTACCTCGTGAGGCCGTCACCGTAACCGATCGCTTCCTCGCTTAAGCGATCGCTTTGCAAATTCTTTGTCTATGCCTTTCCAATCGACTATAATAGGATTAACACAATGAAAAGGAGAAACAACGATGAAAAAGATCATGTTGCTATTCATTCTGTCATTTACCGCACTCGGCCTCGCGGCCTGTGAGGACGACGATACGCTTCGTGTCGCTATGGATCTGACCTACCCACCGTTTGAAACGGTCGATGCTAATAATAATCCGGAAGGCATTTCCGTCGATATCGCCAACGCCTTCGGCGAACATCTCGGGCGGGATGTCGAGATCGTCAACACCGATTTCCAGGCGATCATCCCTGCCCTGCGTGCCGAAGAGGTCGATATCGCGATCGCATCGATGAGCATTACCGAGGAACGCAAGGCATCCGTCGACTTTTCCGATCCTTATTTCTACTTCAAGATCATTTCCCTACTCAACCGGGATTTCGCCACGGAAAACGATCTCGATGAGGATTCAACGACCGAAGAGCTCCTCGAAATCGAGGATGCTAGATATATCGGTATCGCCGCCCAGGTCTCATCATCCATTCCCGAATCCTACGGTAAGGACGTCACGGAGGCGACCGAACTCAGTACGGCCGTCGAAAGCGTGGCCCAGGGTACCGCCGACATCCTGTTGATGAGCGCCAATCCGGTCGTAGACGGCTACAACGCCAATCCGGACACGACGACGATCTTCTGGGATGCCTTCGAATCGAGTCCGATCGGCATGGCGACGAACAAAGGTAATAGCGAACTCATCGAAGAAGCCAACGAGTTCATCGCTACCTTTGACGAAGAAGGCGGTCTCTACGACGAATTAAGGGACAGTTGGGACGACGTGATCCTCGATAGACTCGGGCGCTACGGTTTGGATTTCTATATCAATGAATAGGAAAGCGGCCTATGCGCTCGCTATCCTGACTCTGATCGCCTTCATGGCTTTCGTCATATACCGTCAGGATAGTGGCTTTTCCTTCCAGTCCTTTGAAGCCTATCAACGGATGATTTTGATCGGAACGGGGAATACCATCTACGTCTCGCTGGTCGCGCTGATGGGAAGTCTCGTGCTCGGGTTCGTCTTCTATCTACTATCGATCGCTAGATCACGCTACTTCAACGCCCTCGTCGATATCTTCACCGAGATCATCTACGGAACGCCCTTGCTCGTCATGATCATCATCATGGCCTTTCTGATCGGACCGGCATTCAATTCCTTGAACCGGAACGCCATGGGCTTTATAGCGCTGATCATCTATATGACCCCCTACATGAAGAACGTCTACAAAGCCGCTTTTTCCAGCATCTCGAAGGATCAGTACCTGGCCATGGACCTTTTCGGTTTTACGCCCTATCAGAGGTATCGCTACATCATCATCCCCCAGGTCATTCGCATTCTCATGCCGCCACTGATGAATAATTTTTCGATGATCATCAAGGGGAGCGCGCTATTGAGCGTGCTGAGCTTCAACGAGCTGTTCTACGCGATCCGCGTCACGCAGTCGAAATCCTTCGCGTTTAACGAGGGCTACATCCTGATGTGGGGGCTCTACCTTTTGATCACGATCCCTCTGTCCCAGGCCACCCGCGTTATCGAAAGGAAGTGGGCACTATGACCATAGAACTCGAACACGTCTCGCACGTCTATGACGTCGAAGTCCTGCACGACTTGAACCTAAAGCTCGAAGGTTATCGTTCCGTTGCCTTGATCGGCGTATCCGGTTCCGGTAAATCGACGCTGATTCGTCTCATGTCCGGACTCGAGGTACCCGGGGCGGGAAGGATCCGGATCAACGGTTCATCCGTACGCGATGAAAGCTATCGGAAGCGCATCGGTTTCGTTTTTCAGAACCACAACCTTTTCCCGCACCTGACTCTAAAGAGGAATATCTCGCTCATCCTCGAGAAGACGCGAGAAATGTCCGGGGAAGACGCGGAAAAAACGGCACTCAAATACCTGCACATGCTCCATTTGGAGGACCAGGTCGACAAGTTGCCGAAAAACGTGTCCGGAGGGCAGGCACAGCGCGCCTCGCTCGCGCGTGCGCTCAGCCTCAACCCGGACATCATCTTTCTCGATGAGCCGACGTCATCCCTGGATCCGATACTCACGCACGAAGTGCTTACCGCCATTGAAGAACTCCGAGGTCTCGGCAAACGATTCATTTTCGTCACCCACGTCATGAGTTTCGTCAAGGATTTCGCGGACTATGTCGTCTTCATGGATCAGGGGCGGATCGTCGAGCACGGTTTACCGAACATCCTCGACGATCCGACTGAAAGAGCCTTCAAAGCATTCATGGAGCGCGTACACTAACGATGGTCTTCGGCCGTCGTTTTTAGGTGCTCCTAGGATCAAAGGAATCACTAGAGCCATCGGAGTCGCTGATCCTGCTCTAGTGCTTTCGGTAAAGCTCTTCGCTTAGCGAATGAAAACAGTAGAGCCCGGATATCATAGGCCGTAGGCGGCAGTCATTGTGAAAACCATCCGTTTTACCCGGATGCAGTCCTTGATGCGAAACGGTTCAGAAAAAGGCCTACCCTAAGATCGTACGAAAAAGGAGTGGCCGTGGCCACTCCCCGTACTCATAGTGTCTGAAAGTAGAGCTGTGAGAAAATGAAGGCGACGATCAGATAGACGATCCCGATCAGGAATATCTCGAGAGCGTAGGGAACCATCCCTTCCTTCTCGCGCTCTTTCGCGTAGTCGTAATAGGTCGGGTAGTCCTTTCGATGCTGTCTTCTCATCTGCTTGAAACTGTAGACGACGACCATAAAGATCTTCGAAGCATCGGTTATCACCATCAATCCGACTAGGAACATGACCAGACCGACGACGAAGAAGGCATTGGATACGTCCTTGGTCGTATACGTGTTGTCAAAGAGCGTCAAATGGACGATGAAGACGAGGGCGAGGCTGATCAGGAGCGGATAGAGAATCCGTTTCATTAAGTGCCCAGCTCTTTCTTATAGCGGGCGAGTTCCTCGTCATTGGCATAAACGAAGTGTCCGGGTCGGATTTCGTGTAGTGAGGGTCCCTGTTTCGAATAGTCGTGCATGCGGGGATCATAGACGATCCGCTTGCGCGTCCTTTCATGGATCGGGTCGGGAAGCGGCACGGCCGATAGCAAGGATTTCGTATACGGGTGGAGCGGATTCTTAAAGAGCTCTTCCTTAGACGACAATTCCACGAGCTTGCCGTAGTACATGACGGCGATCCGGTCGCTGAAATACTTGACGACCGAAAGGTCGTGAGCGATGAACATGATCGTAATCCCGAATTCATCGCGTAGATCGTTCAATAGATTGATGACCTGAGCCTGAATCGATACGTCCAGGGCGCTGATCGGTTCGTCAGCGATAATGAATTTCGGCGATACGGCGAGCGCACGCGCGATACCGATGCGCTGGCGCTGCCCGCCACTGAACTCATGGGGATAGCGACTGGCATGTTCGCGCACGAGACCGACGGTCTCGAGCATCTCATTGACGCGATCCTCGATGACCCTTTTATCCTTGACATTGGCGATGCGCAGGCCTTCAGCGATGATCTCCTTGACGACCATGCGGGGGTTGAGCGAAGCGATCGGATCCTGAAAGATCATCTGCATGTTCTTCATGTGTTCCTTGTCTTCGAGTCGGGTCTCCTTTTTGCGGACTTCGATCTCTTCCTTGATCCGTGCGATCCGTTCCCTGGCCTTATCGTGCAGACGCTTGATTTCGGCACTGTTGTCCGAACCGGCTTTTAGCCTGGCGATCTCTTCCTTCGTTTTCTTACGGATATTCCGGATCTCCTGTTTTAGCCCGAGGTATCCGGCGGAAATACGCTTACCGAGGAAAAAGACCTCGCCATCGGTCGGTTCATAGAGCTGGATGATCGTACGACCCGTCGTCGTTTTACCGCATCCGGATTCGCCGACGATGCTAAATACTTCGCCCTTGTAGATGTCGAAGGATACGTCATCGACGGCCTTTACGATGAGCTTCTTTTTACCCCAGCCGCTCTTGAAGTGCTGCTTTAAATTCCGGACGCTTAGGATCGGTTCTTGAGGTGTCATTTGTTTTTCGGTCATCAGTTGGTCACCCCTCTTTCACCGCGTTTGAATTGCTCGATGCGGTCCTTGATGATATCCGGCATCTCGATCTTGGGTGCGTCCTTATGTAGGAGCCAGGTCGCCGCATAGTGCGTATCGCTGACTTTAAAGAACGGCGGTTCCTGTTCGAAGTCGATCTTCATCGCGTATTTGCTCCGGTCTGCGAAGGGATCGCCCTTCGGTGGAAAGAGCATATTCGGTGGCGTTCCCGGTATCGAGGATAGTCGGTCCTTCGAGTTGAGATCCGGCATCGATGAAAGCAACGCCCACGTATAGGGGTGCTTCGGGTTGTAGTAGATCTCTTCGGCCAGGCCGATCTCGACGATCTTACCGGCATACATGACGGCGACGCGGTCCGCCATGTTGGCGACGACGCCGAGGTCGTGGGTGATGAAGATGACGGAGATGTTACGTTCATCCTTGAGCTTCTTGATCAGTTCGAGGATCTGCGCCTGGATGGTGACGTCGAGCGCGGTGGTCGGTTCATCACAGATCAGTAGATCCGGATTCGCCGTCAGTGCGATCGCGATGACGATCCTTTGGCGCATACCACCAGAGAACTGGAAAGGATACTGATTCAGCCTTTTTACCGGTTCCGGAATACCGACCTCGGTCATGACCTGGATGGCGCGTTCGCGCGCTTCCCGGCGCGTTACTTTCTTGTAACGAGCGAGCTGTTCTTTGAGATCGGCGATTTCCTTGTGGAGCTTCTTTTTCTCTTCGGGATGCGCGCTTTTCATTCGTTTCCGGACCTCTTCGATCAGCACGTTGACGCGCGCCTTTTCGGTTTTCCATTCCTTTTTGATGGTCTTTTTGGCGACCGGAATCTCTTTTTTCAGTTACACTTTCGCGCGCTTGATCCGTTCGTCGAAAGCTTTCTTTTGCTCTTTCAGCTCGGCTTTGAGCTCGTTGAGTTCTTCCTGGTCAGTCTTTTTATCGAGCTGCATGGCACGGAAGCGATAGAGCTTGATCGCTTCTTTTTTCTCGTTCTTGGCATTGAGATATTCCATGCGCGGCTTATGAATGAGCTTCTTGTACCGTTCCTTGAGGCGGTGTCCATTGATACGGATGCCTTCCGTGATCTGTCTTCCGATCTTCATAATCGGATTGAGGCTCGACATCGGATCCTGAAAGATCATACCGATCTTATCACCACGGATCTCATGGAAATTCTCCTCACTGATCTTCGTCAGGTCCTGATCCTCATAGGTGATGCTGCCTTCCTCGATGATGCCATTACCGGCAAGAATACCCATGATGGCACGCGCGGAGACCGACTTCCCAGAGCCGGATTCACCGACGATGGCGAGCGTCTCGCCTTCCATGAGGTCGAAGTCGATGCCGCGTACGGCGCGCACCATGCCCTGGGTCGTCTTGAACGATACGGTTAAGTTTCTAACGGATAGTTTGACTTTTTTATTCATTATTCAGATCCCCTTAACGATGGATTGAAGGCATCCCTGAGCGCGTTCCCGAACATATTGAACGTGATCATGAGAATGGAAATGATGACGGCTGGGAACATCGTCAGATAGGGTCGATCGACCAGGGATGTCCGACCATCAGCGAGCAGAACGCCGATGGACACACCGGAGAGTTCGAATAGTCCGAGGACTTTGAATGACTGGCCGTGCCCGATTCCGTATCCCAAGTAGGAGATCGTGGACTCGGAGAAAATGACGGCCGGGATCATGAGAATGCTCGCAGTGATGATGGTACCGATACCGTTGGGCAGGATATGCCTGAAGATGATCCTCGAGTCCTTAGCACCCATGGTTCGGGATGCGAGGACGTACTCCCGTCCTTTGTATCGGTAGAACTGCGTTCGGGTCGTGCTCGCAACGCCTAGCCATCCCGTGATGGTCAGAAGCACGATCAGTGTTAACACTCCCGGTCCGAGAATGATGACGAAGAGCCCGAGCCATACGAGGAACGGAATCCGCCCGATGATTTCACCGAACCTTTCCATCAGCAGGTCGACCGTTCCGCCGTAGTACCCCTCGATCGCGCCGTAGACGATACCGATGGAGAT
>JBKHFR010000056.1:0-7868 GCA_046540115.1 Acholeplasmataceae bacterium
CGCCTCGACCACGCGGCGATCGAAGACCGGACCCTCCTCAGCGAACCCGTATGGCCCACTCGGACTGAGCACGTGCGAAAGGTCGCCACTCGCGATTAGGACGACGTCCTTTTTGTGTTCGATAATCGCTTCATGGATAGTTTTTCCATAAGAGAAATGGTCACCAGGCGACCGGAGGGACGGGGCGAGTCTTACGATCGAGTAATCCTGTTCATACCGATCGATGAAATAGAGCGGAACCATCGTGGCGTGGTCTAGATCCGGATGACGCTCCCGGCTTCTATAGGCAGGGACGCCGTTTTGTTTCGCTTTCTTTTCGATCCGTTCGGCGAGCTCTTCGTCATAGGATACGCTTGCGGTAACCTGTGGAGCCCCGAACATCTGGAAGTCGCCGTGGGCTCTAGAGCCAGGAGAAATGTGAAAGTAGTCCGCGCAAACGAAGGCGTGTGGCGATATGATGACGATCGTTTCCGGTTTGATGCTAGCGATCTCTTTTGCGATCCGGTGATAGGCATCGACCGTCCGTTTGATTCTCATTTCCTCTCCGCGACCGATTTCGGGAATGATCAGCGGGGGATGGCAGACGATATAAGCGGCTTTCAGTGGCATGGCTTCAACTCCTTTAGAAGACGTTTCCGATATGGATCGTACGGATCCCGAAACGCTTACCGATCTTGTAGGCGAGGTCGAGCGTTTCCCGCGGCGTCGGTGTTGCATCATTCATCTTCCAGGCAGGGTGAAAGCGCGAGATGTGCCAGGGGACATCCTTACCGAGACGGGTCGCGATCGCTTCGGCGACGGTCTCGAGTTGGCTCTGCTGATCGTTGATGTGAGGGATGACGAGCGTCGTGACCTCTAAGTGGACCTGCGAACGGTAAAGTTTTTCCATGTTCTTCATGATGGGTTCGGTGCTGCCGTTGCAGTATTTCCGGTAGACGCCGAGATCGCCCTTGTAGTCGATGTTGATGGCATCGAGGTAGGGCATGATGGCATCGAGCGCCTCTGGCGTCATGTAGCCGTTCGATACCCAGACGTTGTTCATATCGTGTTTCTTAGCTTCCTTCATGGTGTCGAGGGCATACTCGATGAATATGGTCGGCTCGGTGTAGGTATAGGCCATGGTATCGATGCCATAGGACCGAGCCCTACGAACGTGCTCCTGCGGGGATATTTCGATTCCTTTGATCGCTTCGCGGTCGCTTTTGACCTGCGAGATCCGGTAGTTCTGACACCAGGGACAGCGCATGTTGCACCCCATGGCGGCGATCGAGTAGGTCCGCGAACCCGGATGGAAGTGATAGATCGGCTTCTTTTCGATCGGATCGATGCTCTGTGCGATCGTCAGGCCATAGTTGAGCGAATAGAGGGTCCCACCCCGGTTTTCTCGGACCTTGCAGATGCCGCGCTTACCTTCGGGAATGACGCAGCGCAAATTACACGCCTTGCAGCGCACCTTATTCCGATCGAGTCGGTCGTAGAGAATCGCTTCTTTCATATGGAATCAGTCCTATCGAATGATTCGGGTAAGCATTTCTCGCATCGGGTCTTTACGTCTCTATCATAACACGAATAGTTCCATATGTAAAAAAACGAAAGCGAATACGCTCTCGTTTCCTGATCATGCATTTAAAAACAGGTCTTAGAGGTTCGTTTTTTTCGACCCGATCCTTATCCGCGGATCGAGTAGCGAATAGCTGATATCGACGAGGAAATTGGCGATCAGTCCATAGAGCGTATAGAAGCCGGCGATCAGAACGGTGACATTCACGTCGACGTTGACGTAGGTGTTTTCCATGAAGGGTGAAAAAAGCGATCGGAAGAACAGGCGCGCTAAGCCGGGCATACTGAAGACGATTTCGATGAAAAAGGAACCGAACAAAACGTACATGAAGGTGTGCGCGAACTCGGGCAGGAGGGAAACCGCTGAGGTTTTCAGGTGATGACGGGCGATGATCTGGCGCTTGTTGAGCCCCTTTGTCGTCAGTAACAGCTGGTAGGGCGCTTGGAAGCAATCGATCAGTTCGCCACGAACGAGGCGGATGAACTTAGCGACAGGCTCGAGCGACAGGGCGATGATCGGGATCATGAGACTCCGGACGGAGTCGATGAAACCGAAGTCTTCGAGGCCGACCGGATAGATCGCCGGAAGAATATTGGTGCGATAGCCGAGATAGAGCATGAGCATGAGGATCATGACGAAGCTCGGGATCGAACTCAGAAAGAGCGTGACGACGCTAACGCCGCGGTCGAATATCGTGTTCCTGTGGACCGCCGTGAGTATGCCGAGTCCGATTCCTAGCGACATGTAGAGCACGAAAGCAAGACCGTTGAGCTTGAGTGTCAGGCCGGCCTTCATCATGACGATATCCCAGGCCGGGATGCGGTAGGAGGACGACTGGCCCCAGTCCCACTCCGTGAAGATCCCCTTTATGAAATCCTGGTATTGCTCTAGGACGCCGTCCAGGTTCATAAGAAAGGACCGATCACTGGGCAAGTTCTCTAAAACGGCCATCCTTAAAGCGATATACATGATCGATATCGTTACAAAAAGGATGATCGCTATGAAAATGATCCGCGTTATGACATATTTCAGCACGCTAAAAGACCGTCTTTCCGATTATTAGCCCCACCCATTCCTAGGGATGGATGGTAGTCGGCAAACACTGATATTGTAACGCATGTCAGGCGAAATAGCAAAGCGAAACCGGGTCCGAGAACAGAAAAAAAATCGGGCGATACCCGTTTTACTAAAGAAGCGAAGAATGGCCGAAATGGCGTTCTTCCTGCGGAAAGTAAAAGGATTCCTCGACCGAAGCGTTCGCTATGAACGAGCATATCGGATATCCTTGAATAATACGAAGTCATGTGCTATCATTGACTTGTTTGATAGACAAGAACAAGGAAGATCGATATGTTCACTGTTTTGGCTGCGGACGTCACGTCCTACCGGTTCATTCTATTACTGAGCATCATGTTGATCGTCGGTCTATTCGCCGGACGGTTTTTCGAAAGGAAGCGTATCCCTAACCTAACGGGATACATCATCGTCGGTTTTACATTCGGTGCCGGCATCGTCTTTTTTCTCGATACCGAGGTGATCGACGTCTTTAATGTCGTCATCAACATCGCGATCGGTTTCATCGCCTTCAGTATCGGTTTGGAGCTCAACTTTAAAAAGATCAAAAGGCGTAGTCGGGAAGTGATCATCGTCACCTTTTTTCAGGCCCTATTCGCCTTTTTCCTAACCTTTTTGGCGCTATACGTCTTCCTATTACCGCTACACATCGCTCTCATCCTTGGTTCGCTCGCGATCGCGACTGAACCCGGCCCGATCCTCTTGATCACGAAAAGGTATCACAGCCAAGGCCCCTTAACCGATACGCTCGTTCCTTTGCACGGGGTCGAGGACGCGATCACGATCATGATATTCGGGATCGCACTGTCCTATGCGATTTCGATGGAACACGGGGGAGCGTTCGGCTTCATGGACATCATAACCGGTCCGGTTTTCGAGCTGTTCTTTTCTATCGTGATCGCGATCGTGATCGGATACATCTTCATGCGGATCATCCGTTACCTGAAATACGAGGACATCGAAAAGGACATCGTCATTCTCGTTTCATCGCTCGCGACGATCCTGATCTCGATCGCCATCGCGAACAGTGGCTTTCACCTGTTCGGCTATCACGTCCACTTATCCCCTATCCTCCTACCGATGGCAACAGGAATCACCTTCGCGAACCTATCGTCCGAGCTCGCGAAACACGAAACGGAGCGGATCCTCGACCTTTTCAGTTCACCGATTCTGATTACCTTTTTTACGGTACTAGGAGCCGAGCTCATCATCCTCGTCGCACAGTCGATCTACGACCTCGATCTTTTCATGATCGGGCTAGGAACAGTGCTTTACATCGGATTTCGCTTGGTCGGAAAGCTCACGGGCTCCTATGTCGGATCCAAGATCGCCGGTTCACAGGAGACGGTGCGCAGATACCTCGGATTTTGCCTTTTACCGCAAGCACAGGCGGCGATCGGTCTCGCCTTTTTGGCGCGTGCCCAGCTCGGCGGCGAGCCCTACGGCACGATGATTCTCGTGATCGTCGTCGCGGCGACGATTATAAACGAGCTCTTCGGGCCGCTCGGAGTCCGCTATGCCCTGACGCGCTGTAATGAAGTCGACGGACAGTACTGTGAGATCGGATAGAGTCGGGCTCTATAAACGGACGGCAGAAAGAACTGTGCCTATAAAACAAAAAACGTGAATATTCACGTTTTTTTAAAGGTGGCAGGGCTAGAGAGATTCGAACTCTCGATCTCGGAGTCAGAGTCCGATGCCTTAACCGCTTGGCTATAGCCCAATACGTATGCCTAGAATTAGTATATCATATTATTGCGAGGATTCAATGGTTTGTTGCACGGCTTCGATAGATTCGTGTTCCGAACCGATCGGATGTGATAGAATGGACTGTGACTGCATCGATATGCGAAAAGGAATCGACTGATCGCACATTCAGAACCGTAGCGGTCGTTTTTAAAGGAAAGGATTCCGTTTTTATGGCGTTAAGCGAGCGGAGAGTACAGGAATAAGAAGGCCGATTCGTTTCCTCAAGCTTCGAGGTATCGATATCGACGAACAGTCCACAGGTGAAGGTCCAAAGAAAGGGTGCGTCACAGTCGCTCGATCCCTTTGGTTTCAGACGGTCCTATCCCCTACTCGGTAACATGCTCGTGCGATTTTGCCAGCGCTTGGAATAAGTCGGAGACGGGCATGTCCTAGCCTTCGGACGGGAAGTGGATCGGCTAGAGGTACACGCTAGCATTTCGTTCGGTTACACCGTCGGATTGCCATGAAATAGTTGAAACAAATCGAGGTGAGAGAGATGGACATCATATTATTGGTTCTAAAGAACGGTCTGATAGCGCTCGTCTTCATGCCACTGATATTCATTCATCATAGGATGGTATATAAAGAGGAAAAGCAGTTGAAAGCAGGAGGCGTGCTGATCGCCTATATTATCGCCGTTGCTATCCTCGTGATCATCGACCTTTACGGATAGTAGCGATCTAGTGGGGATTGAAAGGGGTCTCGATATCCCACGAACAGGCACGCATGGGAATAGGATATGATCCCCTTGAAGTAGAAACTGCAAATAAAGAGATGCAGTTGTTATGTATAGGGGGTCATAGCAAATAGCGGATGGTTTTTTCTGGGAATGGGATCTTTTTATAGATAAGCGTTGGATCTATCTAATGTGTACCCCATGTCAAGGACAAAGTAAAAAAGACCTTAATCAATTGATTTAATGGTGTAAGATGGTTGTTCCTTATCGGAGCGACCATCTTTTTGATTGTTTTTATTCCTAAGCATATCCCCATAGGCTCTTGGCGTCATACGTTTTAACCCCCATTGATATCGATCATTGTTGTAATAATCCATGTATTCATCGACCACCTGAACGACCTCTTCAAAGGTCTTGCAGCTCGTGAGATCAAACTCATCTTTCATATGACCGAAGAAGGATTCGATCGGCGCGTTGTCCCAGCAGTTTCCACGTCTTGACATGGATTGCTCGATACCGAGTTCTTTGATACACCTCTGGAAACTATGAGAAGTATAGTGTGCTCCTTGATCCGAATTGATCAATGCGTTTTTATCCAGGGTTGCTCTATCCAATTGGTCCAGGCTATCCTCGACGAAACGGATGTCGAGACTCTTAGACACTTTATATCCGTGGATTTCTGAGGTGACACCATCTCTGATACCCGACAAATAGGCTCTCTGATTGAAGTCGTAGGGAAGATAGGTGATGTCGGTAAGGAGAATTTGGTTCGGATTGCCCTCCTTGAATTTGCGTTCGAGTTTGTTAGGGGCGACATGTGACGTTTTCATCGCTTTTGACATCCGTTTATATGGATTAGCCTTTCTGATTGGACAAATTAACCCAAATTTCTCCATCAGCCTTCTGATCTTCTTGAGGTTCATGATCGTGTCAAAATGACCTTCAAGCGTCATTCTGAGCTGTCTGGCGCCCTTATTGAAGCCTTTATACCGATAAGCATTCATAATGAGTTCGAAGTCCTCTTCATCATTCATTTCTCTGATCAGTTTGGAATCCGTTTGTTTGATGAATCCATAATACCCGCTCTTCGATACTTCGGATAACTCGAATAGATGGGTTAGAGTCAGCTTGTTTCGGGTCGTTCGTATCATTTTTTGGATGAGCTTGTACTTGTCTTTTGGCTTGATTTTGATTTTTTGATCGCTTGCCTTTCCAGCCTTTTTAGTTCCAACAGGAAGATCCTTTCCTGTTTCAAGTACTCAATTTCTTCTTGTTGTCTCACGATGATTTCATCCTTGGTCAACACCCTCTTGCACGGTCTGCCGGATGGTTTTTTTCGTGTGTCTGAAAGACCCTCCAGCCGCTTGCTTTGCCTGCGCCACCGTTTGGCTGATGACCGGATACGAATCGAACCTAGAATCTCCGGATCAAAACCAGCTTCAGTAAAGATCTCTCTTGCCGATTTGCCCGCTTCATCGGATTCCAGGAAATGGTCCTTGAAGGATCGTTCGTACGTAATCCCTTTGTTCGATACCCTTTCCACATTGGGATTCTTGGAGAGTTCCATAACCTGCTCATCCGTAAAACAGTGTTTGCTCATGCCATCACCTACTCTCTATAGTCTCATTATAACGAAAAACCCTATAAAACGTGGACTTTTTTCAAAGTGTCCGTTTTATAGGGTACAGTTTAATCCTCACAAGAGTTTTTACTTATGGCTATCCTTATCTATGGCCGAACTCAATCGCTGATACGATCGATCCGTAATCATTAGTACCGGTTAAGATTCCATAATTGCTGTCCCGGTACCGCCGGATACCATCCCGGTCATGAGACGATCCATTACTTATACTGTTGCGTCCATAGTTACTTCAAGATTATTACGATCCAAAGGATGCTGTTCCAGCAATTTGCCTATCCGTATTTTTAAGAACATAATGTTTGTCTATAGTTCTAACTCGATACACAATTGAAAATCCAGTGTTTTCTTAGTTTCTTCGGTCGTATACGCTTCAGGGTTATCCCGATACTTCCTATAGGACCGTTCATACTAGGAAGATACCCAACTCGTCTTCTGTTTCTAGAAAGAATTGCTTGACTCATCACTTCAGGGGCGGGTGCCCTATTTAACTGAGCATTCTCTTATTGGTTTGGACTCTTTTTCACTGACTCGAATTGAAATGGAGATCATATTACATCCTAATTCATTGTAGTACATGTTAACAAAAAAGCTCCCGTTATCAGAGCATATGGCGTGTATGCCATATCTCCAACTCTTGGAAGCCACTTTAAGTTAAAATGGTGGAGATGAGGGGAGTTGAACCCCTGTGCAAGACATTTGATCAAGTACTTTCTACATGCTTATTCCACTTATGGTTTCGTTAATGCGAACGAAGTGGACAAAAAGTCCGCATCACTATCCTATAGGGTTCGTTTATTGTTCTAGGAAAGACAATAAATATAACTTACTAGAGTTGGACCGCATAAGAACCGTAAGTAAGTTCGAATTTGGCACGCACCTTTTCTTAGGCAGCGTATGAATAAGTTTGGTTTCCGGTTATTATAACCTCGGCTTTTTTACTTGAGCAACCAAGGCATGCTTATACTTGACGCCGTGCCCTGACGAATCCAGAACATCCCCATCAACTATATTCTACACCGGACCATGATCTTTGTAAAGGATATGCGACAATTTTACACAAAGGATTCTTTTGAGTTTCGCCACCTTTTAACGGTGATCGGACACGTTACGTGGTATAATCCCATCTTTGACAGTTGCACGAAATGATAAAGAGAGATATCAGCCTT
>JBKHFR010000057.1:0-7862 GCA_046540115.1 Acholeplasmataceae bacterium
CTGATAGTGATCTAGTCTCAGCACGTCCCTAAAAAAAGGAATCCAAAGCGGTAGAGTGAGCGCCCATAACAATACGATGATAGCAGTAACGGCGAAGTATCCCAAGGACTTCTCTTTGATCGCGTTCTCATCTTCGCCACAGTCCCTCTTGATCAGTTCACCGAGCTGAAGAACAGGCAACAACAGCCATCCCCATATGAAGTTATTAGCGACCCAGAACGTACCCTGCTCACCGACGACGTTAACCATTCGGACGATCATGAGCATAAAAGCGAGATTACGGATCAAGCTTTCAAGACCGGAAATACCGCCGACTCGCGATAATTCCTTGATCCATCCGAACGAGAGTTTCTGTTTGGCGAAAAGGAAAACGTGTTCTCTCTTCAATATTCCATACGCCAGGACGAGCATCAGGATATTGACGATGATATTCGTTATGGCGATCCCGTTAACTCCGAGCGATAACGAGAAGCTCAGGGTCGAGACGAGAAAAACATCGAGGACGATCGTCAGAACCATTCTGAGTCCGAGGACGTAATAGATATACCGATCCTTATCGATCACAACGATAACGACGAGCAAAAAGCGGACGAGCATGCTAAAGATTTCGGCAACAGTCTCGAGCCGTACATAGGTAGCCGTCGCGTCGATCAGTTCCACCTCCTGAGCCATGAAACGGATGATCGGCTCAGCGAATACGATGATCAGCATCGAGAGCGCTACGTAGATCGTGCCGGTAAAGATCAGACCGGTTCTGACCTTGTTGGTAAGATCGATCCGGTCATAGATCGCTTTCCCGATGAAATAGAATAAAGGAAGGATGATCGCTTCCTGCAGGACTTCATAGAGCAAGTGAACCCATGCGAGCTGACTCGCGATGTTGAAGCCCCAATCATCCGGTAACTGGCCGATCAGAAAAACCCTTACCGTCGTGTAGATCGTCGGTATCAGTCCTAATAGAATCAGTGACATCAAGAGCCGATAGTTGAGCCTACGCATCGATCGTCTGATCGAATCGATCATCGTTTAATCCCCCCAAATAGACTGTGGATACGATTATAACCGCCTAGTATCATTCTATCATATCCTAACGAGTCCAGTCGAATAGATTTTGTCTATTCCTATAACGAACTAGACGATTCCTAGGTGGATCGTGTTGTATAATATGCGTAAATAATTCGCTGTTGGTCGCGTAAAAACCCGATTTACATCATATAATATAAATGTATGCCACGATCCATCCGAAGACCGACGATCCGAAATACGCCATCGCTTGCTTCTTCGCGGGGTCGGTCACCACGATCAGGATCGATCAAAACGATCGAGAGGTTACGAAATGAAAAGGAAAACCAGAAGGATACTCGCGTATTCGAGCATGATGCTTTTCCCTTTGACGCTCAACTACTTTTCACCTTTTCTCAGCGTGCATGCGGCGATTATCGGCATTGCTTCCGGGAGCATCATTACGTTTCTCGTGATGATGGTTAGCGGTATTTTCTTTAGAAGAGCCTGGTGTTCATACGTATGTCCTTGGGCAGCTCCTTCCGAGATCCTGTCTCACATCAACGACGAACCGGTTAATCGGAAAACGACGAGAAGGATTCGCTACACCATCTTTACGATATGGCTAGGCTCGATCCTACTATTCTTTATCCTCGCTGGGGGAATCCCTACGATCGAGCCGCTCTATCTCACTGAACGGATCGTATCGATGGACGAACCGATCAAGTTCGTTGCCTATTACACCGTCGTTATAATCCTGACCGGAGTCACGCTATTGGTTGGCCGGAGAGGGTCCTGCCAAACGATGTGCTGGATGTCGCCTTTTCTTGAATTCGGGGCGTGGATCGGAAGGAAGCTCGGTATCAGGCAGTATCGAGTTCGTGCCCTTCCGAGCAAGTGCATCACTTGTACCAAGTGCAACCAGGCCTGCCCGATGAGCATCGACGTGATGCAATCCCTCAGAAAGGGACAGATCGATGACACTGAGTGCATCCAGTGCGGGGACTGCGTCGACGTCTGTCCGACGAGCGTTCTATCCTTGGATTTCAAAGCCGTTCAAAAGGACTAGAAGAGTGCTCGGCTACGTCATTCCGGTAGCTATCTATAAAACCTTAACCGAAGGATGAGCAAAAAAAGCCGCTAGTAGACTAGGGCTTTTTTTGCTGAAGGATGAAACTTAGCGTGTACTATCGGACCACCCGCCGATACTTCCCTTCGATGATCGAATAGAGGTATGCCTCGATCGGCTTGTCGACGATGCCACGCAAATAGTCGACGTATCCTGTTACCTGTTGTTCGTAGTAGCGCCTATCGATATCCTTGAGCTTATAGTCAACGACGTATACCCGATCGCTGAACTCGACGATCAGGTCGATGACGCCGTGCCTGCGGACGCCATTCCTTTCATGAACGAACTCATATTCCTTGTAGGAGCGAATGTGCTGTTCGATTTTCGCCATGAAAGGTAGGTCCTTGATGCCTCTTAACAGCGACTTCTCGTGCTCGCTCAGTTGGAGGCGCTCGAACTCGCGCTCGAGATCCGCTTTCAAGTCGATCATCTCGAGGATTTCGTGTAGTCTTGTTCCTGTTTCAAGGGACGCGAGCTCTCTTTGCGTCAGGAGGTTCGAGGGCACGTTACTAAAGGCCATATCCTGGCGCCTGTCGTTATTGAGATCGAGATCGACGTAGCGATAGGTCGTCTCGATCTTCGGGATATCCTTTTCTGTCCTTGTCATCTTCCGGTAGCCGTCATGGAAGATATCCGGGTCATAGCTGGCTGACCGGATATCCCGCGATATGTTCCCTTTCGCGGCGTAGACCAGCTGTTCGAAACAGCTGAACTGCTCCCTGATGCTGATGTCGATCGGCTCTTGCGCGAACGCCTCATTCTCGAAGTCGTCCTCTCTTTTCGGTGACAGGAGAAGAATGCCCGTATCCTTGATCCGCGTCAGAGCGACATAGAACAGCCTGATCTTCTCGGAGACGAACTTGCGCTGCAGCTTGAGCTTCAACAGTTCCTTCGGTATCGTATCGACGAGCCCTTCGTTGAAGGCCCGGATGACGAAGCCGTAGCGCTCGTCATAGTAGACGTCGTGGAAGGCATTCGTATGCCACCGGGAAAAGAGCATGGGGAAATAGACGACGTTGAACTCGAGTCCTTTTGATTTGTGGATCGTCATGACGTTCACTTTACCCGGTTCGAGTTCCATCTTGCCCTTGAAATCGATATCCTCGTCCTCATCGATCAGGTACTTGAAATAGTCGAGGAGATCGTCTAGGACATAGCCGATCCTGCTCAGATCCTTGGCTTTCTTCAACAGGAACATGAGCCTTCGTTCGGCCATGACGACGTGCTCGAGCTTCGCGGTCCGTTCGACGATGCCAAAGCGCCGATAGAGCGACAATAGAAGCGTATCGATCGTCATCGTACGGGCCTGGTCGGCATACTCATTCAGGGTCCGAAGCATAGCGGTAATACCCGTATGTCCGCTTAGCGATATGAGATCCTGACGGTGATAGGATTTCTCGTCGAGCTTGAGGACCGTTCTGATCAGGTCATCATCCGTGAAGTCGAAGATGAAGGAACGCCCGACGCTCAGAAAGGCGTGCTTGAAGTGCTTTTTAGCGAATGCCGCATCACGAAACGAGCGGATCAGCACGAGCATGTTATGCAGGGCCATGATCTCCTCGTTGTGGTAGAAGCTGTAGTCGGCGTGGATATGGAGCGGAAGACCGCTCGCTTCGAAGATCCTACGGTAGCGATCGAAGTCCTTCTTCCTGTCGATCAGGATGACGAAGTCATCGTATCGACACGGCCTTAACGGTTTGTTCCTGTCATCCTTATCGTGGATCAGGTGCGGTTTAGCCATTTTCTTGCGGATATCCTGGATGATGGCCATGGCGTGCATCTCTTCGGCCGTTAGCTCGACATTCGCTTCTTTTCTGATGGTCGCCTCAGGGATCTCGAGTAGCGATAGTCCCGATACCTGGTTTTTCGGATCGAGGCCGTCATAGAGTCCCCCGTATGCCAGGGCCTGCTTTTCATCATAGGTAACGCCACCGATTCCTTCATCCATTAGGACGGAAAAGAAGCTGTTGATGTCCGTAAGAACGTTCTTCCTGGAGCGGAAATTGATGTTGAGGTCGATGGCGTGACCCTTGTCGGGATCCTTTCGATAGCGCGCATAGCGCCCTTGGAATAGCTCGGGGTCGGCGTCCCGGAACCCGTAGATCGACTGCTTGAGGTCACCGACGATAAAGACGTTATCCTTGGAGATCATCCGGATCATGCGATCCTGTAGATAGGAGGTATCCTGGTACTCATCGATCAGGATCTCGTCATAGTTCGCCTGGACCTCCAAACGCACGTCCTCGTGCTCGCGGAGGATCCGCGTCGCGAGGGATGCTACCGTGGCGAAATCATAGCTACGCCGCGCATCCTGGGCGGCGCGAAAGCGCCGGTTAAAGGACCGTGTCAGGTCGAGCAGAAGGGCGACGTGCGGCTTCGTCAGGGCGATATCCGCTTCGTAGTCCTCTTTCGACTTATCAGTCAGAGCCTTGAGACGCGCTTTGATCTTTTGATAGCGCTTCTTGATCGCCCCGATCCGTCTTTTATCGCTTTCATCCGTGCCCCGGACGGTATTCATCCGAAACGACTGACTGAGGGCTTCCCGCATCGCCTCATAGCTCTTAGCCTTAAGGATATCCTCATGCAACCGGATCCAGTCATCGATCGTATCCTTACCCTCGGTTGTCTCCATGATCTGCTTGCCGTAGGCGAAGAGCTTGGTCATCGAGCGCTGTAAAAGCCCGATCTCGGATAATAAGTCCGCGTGGACGCGCTCATAGTATTCGGTCGTGAAATAGCGCTCGAAGTAGCGGTCGAGCTCTTCATCGGATAGGTCGTACTTCCTGATCTGCTCGCTCATGAACGCTACCTGTTCCTTGATCCGGTCGTCGTTTCGAGTCGTGTAGGTCGCGGCGTAGTCGATGAAGGCCTGGTCCTTTTCTGCCTGCCGGCTTTCGAAGAGCGCCGCGAGGATCCGATCCCGCTCGATACTAAAGACGATCTCATCGCCGATCGCGATATCCCTCGCTAGGCCGATCCGATCGCAGTACTTCTTGACCAAGTGCAGACAAAAGCTATCGAAGGTCGTGATCATCGCCGAGTCGAGTCGTTCGAGCTGATCGCTCAGGTGCGGATGGTCGCGGTAGCGTTCACTCGAAAGCGTCCGGCGAATCCGGTTCTTCATCTCGGCTGCCGCTGCGCGGGTAAAGGTCAGGACGAGCAGGTTGTTGATCGACGCGCCGTTTAAAAGGCGTTCGATGACGCGTTCGGTCAGGACGCGCGTCTTACCGCTACCGGCACCGGCACTGACGACGATGTTCTTCGTCGGGTGACCGATGGCATCGAGCTGGGCGGCCGTGAAGTTTCCTTTAGGCGTCTTCATCGTCTTCTCCTTTCGCATCGCTCGTAAACGGCGATCGCTTCTCGACGCTGATAAAGTCCTTATCCTGGACGTAACAGATGTCCTTGAGACTACAGAACTGACAGCTGACCTTTTTGCTGAAATCGCCGTCAAGGATCTTCGGTTCGATCGGGAAAGAGCCCTGTTCGATCCGTTCGATCGTTTCATCGATGAGAGCTTCGAATCTCTTCAAGGCCGAAATGAGGTCATTCCTATGAAAGACCCAGGAATTCTTAGTAGGCGTTCCGTCGTTCTTGGTCGCGTATTTAGCGAGCGTCTTGTTCTGTTTCCACTCCGTATCGATCCGTTCGACGAGGTCGTGATCGATGCTCGAATAACCGGAGAGCGCCCAATCCCTTTTTAGTAGCGTGTCGTAGTCTAGGCCTTCTTTTGCGTTCAAAACCTTGGAATAGATCTTCTGGTAGTAGAACCCGACGACATCGAGATCCTGATCCCTATTCTTAAACAGGAAGAGCAGATAGAAAAAGAGCTGCGCATAGAGCCCGGCATGGACGTATTCCAATGGATAGACAGCCCTACCGGTCTTATAGTCGACGAGATAGACGGCATTAGGATTCCCATCGAGGACCATGACCTTGTCGATCACGCCCACGACGGCACGGATATGCCGATAGAGCGTATCGTAGCTGGCTCCTTCTTCCTGCGAAAGCACCCGGAAAGAGGACCTGCTGTCGATCTCCTTGAGCCACGATATGACTCCGACCAGCTGTGTCAGGCTATGCTCCATGTAGAAGCGCTCGGTATGATTCCACTCGAGCTCATTTCTAGTCGCGTAGTCGTCGAGCTTTTGGCGAAGATTATCCTCGATCTGCGGGTCCGCAGGGTCATAGCTCTGATAGGACTTCAGGACCTCGTGGAAAAAGGACCCGATGTGGAGTACGACTCCGTCGACTTCAAAGGGATCGACGCGGATCACGTGCGTGAACATGAACTTGAACGGGCACTCGAAATAGGTGTTCAGCTTGGAATAGGATAGGTGGTCGATCGGGTCGAGGAGGCAATCGACCAGCTCCCGATCCCGGATCACAAAGGCATTGTCGTACGGTTCTAAGCGGGTGATCTTTTCGTGGGCGTGGAAGTGGGAAAGCGCCGTGCTCATCCGGTTGAATACCCGGTAGGCGACTTCCTCCTTGGCGTAGTCGATCGTATCCTGTATCCGGGAATAGCGGACGTTCTCAAAGTCCTCTTCGTGCCTGCTATCCTCGATCGTGCGGCCGATCCTTTCGATCAGCGGTGAGGGATAGAATCGCTCCGTTGCCGAAGTCCTCTTCTGCGTGATCGTTAGAAACGGACTCCGGTCGACCAAAGAAAGGATCAGGTCCTTTTCTTGCGCGACCGCCTCCTCGGTCGTCTCCCGGCCGACAAGACGCTTGAGCTCGTCACTGAGGTCGTCGTGATCGCGCCTTACTTCGGGGATTTCTCCGAGATTAAAGCCGATGATGAAGACGTGGTCCTCGCCTTTGATCGCGACTTTCGTCAGGTCAGTGACGAGGATTCCGTCCTGATAGAGGGCGGTTTCGATCGGTGTCCGCTCGAGTTCATGGGCGATAACCGGCATGTAGTCCTTCAAACGGCCGCCGAGCGGTAGATACTTGTTGATGATGCCGATGATCCGGTTAAAGGTCTTCATGCTCTCCTGACTGGCGAAAGCGTACTGACGCTTGAGCTCGTCATAGAGTTCGTAGAGGTCTTCCTTTATCGTCGTCGAATCCTTCGGTTCGAATGCCGTGACCGTCCGAGCGATCTCGAGATCGCCGAGATGGGTCGAAAAGCCGCTGTTAACCCTGAGATTGAAGCGAGGGAAAACGGCTTCCATCAGGGGAAGGTAGTCCTCGTTCTTCGTATGGATCCTGATCGCTTCCGGCCTGACCTTTTCCTGATCGATGAGCGCCGCGATCCGCTCAGCGAGAAAGAGTACCTCCTTCTCATCGCTTTCGAAGACGTAGGAGCGGATCGGGTCGCGGTACTTTTTATCCGTGCATTCCTTGATCTCGAATATCTTTGAAAGACGGGCGAGACAACGCTCGAATAGACGATCCTTGACCGGATAACCGCCGATCCAGATCGTCCGCTTTCGGTGTTTTTCCAGCTCGGAAAAACGGTCGCTGAGCATGCCCTTTCCGACCAGGTATTCCTTTAGATCCTTTCGTTTCCTTAGCGGCTCCTGTTCGTATGAACGGTCAAGGTCGATATAGGGCAGCGAGTCGATCATCTCAGCGGCGATGCTCGGCAGCGCGCCGAGGTACTCGGTCGCGTAATAGAGACAAAGCGGCTCGCACCGGTATGTCATCGCCTCGATGAGGTCTTCTCTCGTCATCCACTGGATATCGTAAAGGACGCTATCTTCCGCTAGTACTCTTAGAACCTCGA
>JBKHFR010000058.1:0-7475 GCA_046540115.1 Acholeplasmataceae bacterium
ACGCTCAGGATGCTGATCACGAGCACCTGTAGGTAACGGTAAAAGTCCTTTTTCGCTAGCAGGGTCTTGAGATAGAGCGTTCCCGTTTTCGGTTTTCGGTAAAGGGAAACGAAGGCTTCGACCAGGACACGACTGAGGGAAAAGAGGATGATCCCGACGAAGAGGATCTGAAGGATAGCGCGGCTGCTTCCCAATAGACGGTATCCTACGGATAGGCTGAGGAAGAGATAGCCGGAAAGCGAAGCGAAAAAAACGAGGGACAGGAAAGGAATGAGCGGCTTAGCCCGTTCGCGGTTCTGTGTGTTAGCGACCGAGGACTGCCGATCGAAGGAACGGAAGTAGTAATAGGAGACGATAAGAAAGAGCAACAGAACGATGCTCGCGCTCAGAAGGATGTTTTCATCCTTGATCCGGTACCGCAAGCCGGTTCCGACATAGTCGCTTCCTTCCCGGATGATCCGGTTCGAAAGCCACAGGGATGTCAGTAGGGAGAGGGCGTAAAAGGTCGCGATCTCGATCAGGGCGACCGAATAGCTGAACGGACGCCTTCCGCCGAGGATCGCCGTGATCCCGAAGGCGCGTCTTTTATCACTGAAGAACAGTAGGAAGGTCGTCTGAAGGACGAACAGGATCGAGAAAACGATGATGACGAAGATGACGTTAAAAACGGATGTAGCCCGGCGGACGAGCTGGTCGACGGCTCTGGTATCGATCGTCTCCGCGAATTCCAGGTTAGATAGAGCCTCGATATCCTTGAGTTCGGTACGCGCCTGTTCGTAGTCGCTATCCTCGGTCAAGGAAAAATAGACGGTATTATAGATGTTTTCGAGCAGGACCCAGGATGCGTCGGCATAGGGCGAGTCGATGGCTAGCAGGAAGAGGCGGAGGCTCGCTTCCCGGTCGATAAAGATGGCATCACCAGCAAAAAGCCCCTGATCGGAAACGATCGCGACGACTTCGAGCTCCTGGTCGGCTTCGCCGATCACCATGTCGATCGTATCCCCGACCAGAACCCCATACTGACGGGCGACGGATTCGGTCAGGACCGTTTCTTCCGGACCGATGTCGGGGATATCGAGGCCCGTGATCCGCGCAAGCTCTTTTGAAGTCGATGCCATCGCCTTGACGTAGAGCTCGGTTTCGTCTTCGATCGCGACGAGCGTATCGACTTCGAAAAAGGGCGCGTAGTCCGTGATATGGTCAGCGATGGCATCATCCGTTAGCGTCCTTAGACTAAAGAAACGGGTGTTACTATTCGGGCTCGCGCGCATGACGAGGTCGATGTCCCGGTAGCGCTGTTCGAGACGACCGTAGTAGTAGTCCTGGAAATAATCGGGCATCGAAAAACCGATCAGAAGCGCGGTAAAAAGGGCCGTAAAGGAAAAAAGGATCAGAAGCGATCGTAAACGGTACCAGATGATGTTTCGGTAGGCGAAGCGAAAAGCGAAGCTTATTCTAGCGAAGCGTGCGCTCATCTTTGATCACTTTCCCGTCGAGCATGTAGAGCGTCCTCGTCCCATAGGCGGTCATCTCCTCGTTGTGCGTCACCATGAGGATGGTCTTCTTTTCCTCGACGTTGAGACGGCGAAACAGTTCCATGATCGCGAGGCCGTTCCGATAGTCCAGGTTACCGGTCGGCTCATCGGCGAAGAGCAGGCGCGGTCCGTTGATCAGGGCACGGGCGATGGCGACGCGCTGTTGCATCCCGCCGGAGAGCTCACTCGGATAGTAGGAAGCATAGTCGGCCATACCGACGGAGGCGAGCGTCCTGAGGATGGTAGCGCTCGTTTCGTTAGTCCCGAGGACGGAAGCGAGCAGGACATTCTCATAGACGGTCAGGTTTTCGATCAGGTTAAAGAACTGGAAGACGAAGCCGATGTCCTTCGCTCTTAAAGACGACTGCTCCTTATCGCTGAATGACGATAGATCCCGACCGAAGAGTTCTACGCTACCGCTCGTATAGGGTTCAAGCCCGCTGATCGTGTAGAGAAGCGTCGTCTTACCGGAGCCGGAAGGACCGACGACCGAAACGAATTCGCCGTCATTAAGACCGATCGTGATGCCTTTCAGGACTTCGACGGCTAGTTTTCCGTGCCGATAGACTTTTTTGAGGTCATTCGTTCTGACGTATTCCATGGGTTTCTCTCCCTTGATCATATTCTATCACGTATCGGGTTACCCTCTTAAATAAAACAGATATCATTAGGATATCTGCTAGCGATTCTTCAGGTGGGGAAAGAGGATGACGTCGCGGATGTTAGCCGTATTCGTCAGCAGCATGACGAAGCGGTCGATGCCGATACCGAGACCACCCGTCGGTGGCATGCCGTATTCGAGGGCTTCGATGAAATCGATGTCCATCTCATTGGCCTCGTCGTTCCCGAGCGCCCTTTGTTTGAGCTGGTTGACGAACCGTTCGCGCTGATCGACCGGGTCGTTGAGCTCGCTAAAGGCGTTGGCGTATTCGCTTTTCATGATAAAGAGCTCGAAGCGGTCGGTGAAACGGGGGTCCTGCGCGCTTTTTTTCGCTAGGGGACTGATCTCTAAGGGGTGCCCGTAGACGAAGGTCGGTTGGATGATTTCCGGTTCGACGAAACGGTCGAAGAAGGCTTCGATGATGTGTCCGACTTCAAAGTGCTTCTGGACTTCGATTCCGTGCTTTTTGGCGAGCGCCTGCGCCTCTTCGAGCGTAACCTGCTTCCAGAAGTCGACGCCGCTTTTCTCCTTGATCGCGTCGACCATGTGCACGCGGGCAAAAGGAGGCGTCATGTCGATCGTGGCCTCACCGTAGGTAAAGGAATGCGATCCGAGCGTCTCGAGCGTCGCGGTAGCGAGACAGTCCTCGACGAGGTCCATCATCCCCTCCATATCGGAATAGGCCAGGTAGGCTTCGATGGCGGTGAATTCGGGGTTGTGCCGCGCATCCATACCCTCGTTACGGAAGAGCCTTCCGATCTCATAGACGGCTTCGAGTCCACCGACGATCAGCCTTTTTAAGGGCAGTTCGGTCGCGATCCGGAGGTAGAAATCCATATCGAGGGCGTTATGGTGGGTTTTAAAAGGTCGGGCGGCTGCTCCACCGAGGACGCTCTGCAAAACCGGCGTCTCGACTTCGATGAACCCTCTTTCATCGAAGAAGTTCCGGATCGAGCGGATGATCCGCGGCCGCGTCGTCGCGACGCGCCGGGCGTCCTCGTTGACGATCAGGTCGACGTAACGGCGTCGCCGCGCCTCTTCCTTGTCCTGAAGACCGTGGAACTTATCGGGAAGAGGTCTGAGCGCCTTGGTCAGGTGCGTATAGGTAGAAGCCTTGATCGTTAACTCGTTGGTCTTCGTGCGAAAAACGATGCCTTCGATACCGATGATATCGCCGAGATCGGCGGCTTTATAGAGATCGTAGGCCGCGATTCCGACCTCATCCTGGCGGACATAGACCTGGATCTTGCCGGTTCGATCCTGGACGTGCATGAATCCGGCTTTTCCTTGACGCCTTTTTAAAACGATCCGTCCGGCGATCGAAACGGAAGCGTTCCTTTCGGCGAGCGCATCGTGGTCATCCGCGCCGTAGCGGTCGTGGATCTCGGAAGCGGTGTGCGTGCGCTCATAGCGCTTCCCGAAGGGATCGATACCGAGGTCGCGTAGTTCTTCGGCCTTGGCGAGCCTGATCCGTTGTTGTTCGTTCAGATCCTTTTGGTCCATAGGGCATTCCTCCTAATCCAAGACATTATAACATGAGAAAGGCCATAAACAAAGTTACGGCCTGATTTTTTCTTCCGATATGAGGTCGAACATCGCTTCGCCGTTCGGCGAAAGCGATCGGACCTTGGCTTTCGTAATCCGCGAACCGAGGTGAAGCGTTAGAAGGTCACCCTCCGATACGTCGGCCGAGGGCTTGGCGGTTTTCCCGTTGATCGCGATCCTTCCCTTTTCACAGGCTTCCTTGGCGAGCGTACGCCTCTTGATCAGTCGGGATACCTTGAGGTATTTATCAAGCCGCATTGCCGTTCAGCTCGAGCTTCTGTTGTTTCTCGGTCCACCAGGACAGTTCGCCCGTTTCTACGATCTCATCGATATCCGCCTTGGTCAGCGTTTCGACTTCGAGTAGATATTTAGCGATCCGATTGAGAAGGTCGATGTTCGCGTTGATGAGCTCACGAGCCTTATTGAAGCACTGCGTGATGATCTTGCGTACTTCCTTGTCGATCTCGTGGGCGACCTGGTCGGAGAAGTTCTTTTCCTTGAAGTAGTCGCGGCCGAGGAAGACGTCGTTTCCTTGCGTCTCGTACTGGATCGGACCCAGGTCGCTCATGCCGTACTCGGTAACCATGGCCCGAGCGATGCGCGTCGCGATCTGGAAGTCATTGTAGGCTCCCGTCGTGACCGTGTCGAACATGATCTCTTCGGCGACCCGTCCACCGAGGTAGCTCGTGATGCTCGCGAGGAGCGACTGTTTCGTTTCCAGGAAGCGTTCTTCGGCAGGAACCATGAGGTTGTATCCGCCGGCCCGACCGCGCGGGATGATCGTGACCTTTTGCACGACCCGGGCGTACTCGAGCTTAAGGCCGATGATGGCGTGGCCCGCTTCGTGATAGGCGACCGTCTTTTTCTCGGTCGGCGTGAACTTCCGGCTCTTTTTGGCCGGGCCCATGCGTACGCGGTCCATCGCTTCGTCGAGATCCTGTTCGACGATCATCGTGCGGTTGTCGCGCGCGGCGAGAAGCGCAGCCTCGTTCAAAAGGTTCTCGATGTCGGCTCCGCTGAATCCGGGGATCCTGCGGGCGAGCTCGCTGTATTTGATGTCGGGATCGATCTTCTTGTTACGGGCATGGACCTTGAGGATCGCTTCGCGTCCGCGTACATCCGGAAGGTCGATCGTGATCTGTCGGTCGAAACGTCCCGGACGCAGTAGCGCCGGATCGAGGACATCGGGACGGTTGGTCGCCGCCATCATGATGATGCCGAGGTTCGAGGAGAAACCGTCCATTTCGACGAGCAGCTGGTTCAGCGTCTGTTCGCGTTCATCGTGACCGCCACCGAGTCCCGCACCGCGCTGACGACCGACGGCGTCGATCTCATCGATGAAGATGATGCAGGGTGAGCTCTCTTTGGCTACCTTGAACAGGTCACGGACGCGCGAGGCGCCGACACCGACGAACATTTCGACGAAGTCGGAACCGGAGATCGTAAAGAAGGGGACGTTCGCTTCGCCGGCTACCGCTCGTGCGAGTAGCGTCTTACCGGTACCGGGAGCACCGACGAGCAGGACGCCCTTAGGAATTCTCGCGCCCATGTCCACGTATTTTTTCGGTGTCTTGAGGAAGTCGATGACTTCTTCGAGTTCCTCTTTCTCCTCGTCACAACCAGCGACGTCCTTGAACGAAGCGGTCTTGTCGCGGTTTAGTTTCGCCCGGTTCTTGGCGAAGTCGAAGGCGCGATTGTTCGAGGAATTCGCATTCCGGAATATGATGAATAGAACGACCAGGAAGAGCCCGATCGGCAAGAGGTTCAAAAGGACGCTCCAGAAGGTGACACCGGAAAGCGTAGCGATCTCGGTCGCCCCACCATAGGATTCGACTTCGAGCAGGATGTCGTCGGCCTGGTCGATCCGCATGACGCTTTCAAAGACGGCGATGTCGTCGTACTTGGATTTGTGTTGGTCATAGATGGTGCCGGTTACCGTTACGAGGTCGATGTTGTCGCCACCGACCGGTTCATAGCTGATCTCTTCGATGTGTCTCGCTTCGGCGGCCGCCTGGATATCGGATACGTTGAGTTCCTGGGTCGGCTCTTCGAAAGCGTTCTGCAGGAATAAAAAGACGCCGAGAACGATAAAAAGCGTAAAGATCATGATCAGATAATCGGGCTTTTTACGGTATTCCGGGGATTTCTTTTGTTGTCTATTTGGATTAGGGTTCATGGATTACCTCTTCTTTATTCATCCCTACGATAGACTTCGGGTTTAAGAATGCCGACGTAGGGGAGATTCCGATAGATCTCGTCATAGTCGAGACCATAACCGACGACGAAGGCCTTAGGAATCGTGATACCGATATAATCGGGTGCGAAATCGTGCAGCCTTCCGGCCGGTTTGTCTAGGAGCGTGACGATCCTAACCGATGCGGCGCCACGATGGGCGAACAGGTTCTTGATCGTCAGGATCGTGTTCGCGGTGTCGACGATGTCCTCGACGATGATCACGTCACGATTCTGGATGGACGTATCGAGGTCCTTCTTGATCCGGATATCTCCGGATGGCACGATTCCTCCGTGGTAGCTGCTGACGGCCATATACTCCATATCGACATAGAGGTCGATGTGCTTGGCCAGATCCGACATGAAGGGAACGCATCCTTTAAGAAGACCGACAAGGATCGGTCGACGGTTCTGATAGTCGCTAGTTATACGCTCACCGAGTGTTCGACAGATCTCTTCGATCTTTTGCTCGGGAACGAGGATTTCGGCGATATCCTTGTGCATGTCTATTTCTCCTGTTCGACTAGGAAGAATAGCTCGTTTTCATCGCCGAGCGTTTCGTTCCGATAGAAACCCGGGATATAGAGAATGTTATCTTCATCGTCGGTGATCACGAGGAGTTCTTTCCTTTTTTCGAGCGGAACCTTTCGGTCGATGAGCAGTTTTTTGAGCTTTTTGTGTCCGTAGGAATAGCTGAGCAGGTCGCCGTCTCGACGGTGTCTTACCCACAACGGAAACGCGAGTTTATTATAACACAGTTTCGTTGCTCGTGCAGTTTTCGGGTCCGAATCATCTAAAAATGTGAAAATAGCCACATTCTCGAACGGAGTCCTTCCGGGCTCGAGTCGGACACGCTTTCGGTCGACCGGTTTTAATCGCTTGACGTAGGCCTCGTCGTACGATTTGACGAAGGTATAGCGGTTGCTTAAGGGGTAGGTCAGATTGGGTCGTTTCGATGCCATGATCGAGCGGATCTTTTGAACGATCCGATAGCTGAACGATAGGCCGTTTCTTTCGATCAGGTAGGCGATCGCGTCATCCTGGATGGCGTCATCTTCCTTTAAAAAAGCCTTAACGTCGATCCGGTCATCCCTGATCACCATCTTTGACCGCTTCCGGATATGGGTGAATGCCGAGGTGATCTGGAGGTGGTACTGTTTGATCTGTTCGAGAAGAGCCTCATTCTCCTGTTTCATAACGGGAACGATGGCGTGACGATAGCGATTCCTAAGGTAGGAGTTCTCCTCGTTCGATTCGTCTTCTAGATAGGGTATGTCGTTTTCACGGACGTAGTCCAAAAGATCCTCTTTGGAGTAGTAAAGAAAGGGCTTGATATAGGTGAAATGGTCCTTCTCGTAGCACGGCTGCATGCCGGCATAACCGAGGAGATTGCTGCCGCGGGTGAGCTTGATCAGGACGTTCTCGAGCAGATCATCCAGGTGATGAGCCGTCAGGATATAGCGGGTATGGTAGAGCTTAGCGACCTCCTTGAGGTGGTAGTT
>JBKHFR010000059.1:0-7305 GCA_046540115.1 Acholeplasmataceae bacterium
AGAGCACGATCCCATGGAGAGTGAGAATCATGATCCCGAGCACGAACCAGTTGAGGTGCGTTCCGGATAGGATCGGCCTATGGATGAGCATGGCGTCATCGTATCCGAGCTCGGTGATCAGGAAGAGCCCATAGATCATGAAAAAGGATAGGCCGATCGGGAAGAGGTGCCACTTCCTTAGTTCCGGTTCCAGGAAACCGAGTCGGATCATCATGATAACGAGGAAAACCATGATCGTATGGTGAACAAGACCAGAGATCGTCCGCGAATAAAAGATCGAATCGCTCTGCCCGATGAAATCGGGATAGATCAGGGTCGTCATACCGCCATAGAGACCGAGGAAGGCGACGCTGTGAAAGAAAGAGGAGTTCCGTTTGAGGGTCATCGCTCCGAGCGAGAGAAAGAGGCTCGAAGCGCCACAGAAGGTTCCGGGAAAAAACTCGGATAGATCGCGATCATCGAGGGTGATCGAGAGCCGGTTCCATATGATCGCTGCCAACAAAAACAAGCCTAGAATCCGGATGATGCGGCTCGAACTCCTTTCGTCCGGTATGCGACTGATAATAAACCGGTAGAGGATAACTGCTAGGATAACGGATATCAATAGGTAGAGGATGTGTTCGGTCCCATAGATCTTCGGCATGTCGCTAGACCTCGCTAACTATTATGGTATCTATCAGGACTATTATACAATAGAAGAAGAGAAAATGGAATGCTTCTAAAGAACAGGATCGCTTCGTTCTTGCCTATTAGAAAGCCTATAGCCAGATCGACCCGTGCGACCGATCGCTGGTCATTAGGGCATAGCGAATAGAGGGGGCGCAAAGAAGAAAATGCCGATAGACCACATAGTAGTATGCCACAACTTAAACGATACCCATCGAAATGCCGATAAGGATATTAAACGGCTCTACGAAGTCCAATTCGTGTTACCGCTTACATGCAAGGATACATTAAATTATTCACATAATTGTAATAATAATGTCAAAAATTGGCGTTGCAAAATAATTTATAAGGTGTATAATGGACATATTAAACAACGGTATACCGATCCGCATCGGTTCTACGGCTAAGGGAAAGGCAGGAAATCATGAATAAATACCTGGTCAAAAAGTTCATTTTTACCGTAGTTACGATCCTTATCGTCGTAACCCTCGTTTTCTTCATGCTGAGGGCGATACCCGGTGGGCCTTTCACGCGCGAAAAGCCACTGCCGGAAGCGACGCGAGAACGGATCGAAAAGGCCT
The DNA here is from genome assembly GCA_046540115.1 of Acholeplasmataceae bacterium. GTDB lineage: Bacteria > Bacillota_I > Bacilli_A > Acholeplasmatales > Acholeplasmataceae > RECG01. The sequence goes on from JBKHFR010000059.1 coordinate 1,248, forward strand.
ACGGTCTCGACGAACCGCTCTCGGTCCAGTACTTCCGCTATATGGGCAACCTCTTTCAGGGTGACCTCGGTCCATCGTTTCGGAAACCGGCCTATAGCGTCAACGAATTGCTGGCGACCGGAATACCCCAGACCGCTCGTATCGGTGCGCTCGCCGTCCTCTTCGTCGTCATCGTCGGCATTCCCCTAGGGGTCATCTCCGCCCTCAAGGCGAACTCGTCGATCGACTACGGCGTCATGATCCTAGCGACGATCGGCATCACCGTACCGAGCTTCGTCGTCGGCTCGCTCTTCATCCTTCTCGCCCAGCAGATCGACTGGATACCCGTCGGGGGGCTCAATAAACCGATCTCCTACGTCGGTCCGGTCGTCGCCCTAGCGGGATACTCGCTCTCGTTCATCGCGAGGCTGACGCGCTCGAGCATGCTCGAAGTGCTCAGACAGGACTACGTCCGGACCGCACGGGCTAACGGTCTTTCCGAATTCAAGGTGATCTATAAGCACGCCCTAAAGAACAGCCTGATCCCGGTCGTAACATACGCCGGTCCGATGATCGCGGCGCTGATGACCGGTAGCTTCGTCGTCGAACGCATCTTCGTGATCAACGGTATCGGCCGCTATTTCACGGAATCGATCGGCGCTCGGGACTACACCCTCGTCATCGGTGTGACGCTGTTCTATGCCGTCTTCTATATCATCATGGTTCTTCTGGTCGACATCATCTACTCGCTGATCGACCCGAGAATCCGACTATCCTAGTAAGGAGTTCCCATGGATAAGAACAGTTTTAGACCCATATCGAGCGAACGGAAGGGCGAAAAGGAACAGCTCCGTAAGAGCCTGACCTACTGGCAGGACGTCTGGCGTCGCTTACGGAAGAACCGTCTCGCCATCGTCGGCCTTATCAGCGTCGTGCTCGTCGTGCTTTTCGCGTTCATCGGTCCGCTCTTGAGCCCATACAGCTATGACAAGCAGTTCCGCGACTATAAGAACGTCCCCCCTCGCCTCGAGATCTATAGGCTCGACGACGACCTCTACGTCTTCGTCTCGGGGATGCTCGACCTGATCCACGTCAGCGAGGACGGGCACATACTCGGACGCTTCACCGACCGTGAGGATGACCTGATCGATCGGACCTACACCTATCACCTCTATGACGATGAGGGTAACGACATCGCGACCGTGACCGTCGACTTCTCCTATCAGACCGACCCGACTAAGGCCGATGAAAACCTGGAATACAGCCTGTTCTATGAGGGTGAAGAGTATAAGGAGAGCCACGATACAGTGTGGAACCGAACCTTTTGGTTCGGCACCGACCTAAACGGGCGCGACCTGCTCGCCCGCGTCATGTACGGCGCGAGGGTTTCGCTCATCATCGCTTTCTTCGCGGCGATCATCAACTTCTTTATCGGCGTTGTCTACGGCAGCATATCCGGCTTTTTCGGTAGGAACGCCGACCTCGTCATGATGCGCATCGTCGATATCATCAACTCGATCCCGCTCTTGCTCTACGTCATCCTCCTGATGGTCGTGCTGAAGGATAGCTGGTTCGAGGTCAACGTGCTCGACCGGATCTTCGGTCCCGGAGGATTAGGGACGATCATCCTTACCCTGATCAGCGTCTACTGGGTCGTCATGGCCCGTATCGTCCGCGGACAGATCCTCGGTCTAAAGGAACAGGAGTACGTGCTCGCGGCCCGATCGATGGGCGTCTCGAACCGTAAGATCATCACGAAACACCTGATCCCGAATACGCTAGGGCCGATCATCGTATCGCTCGCGATGATGATTCCGGCAGCCGTCTTTACCGAAGCCTTCCTGAGCTTCATCGGGCTCGGCATTTCCGCTCCACGAGCATCGCTAGGCTCGCTCGCCTCCGATGGCGCGCAGTTCATGCAGACATACCCCTACCAGTTGCTCATACCCTCGCTCATCATCGCCTTCATGATGCTAGCCTTCAACTTCCTAGGCGATGGGCTCAGGGATGCGCTCGACCCGAGACTACGGAAAGGATAGGTGAAACGATGAAGGAAAACCTCATACTCGAAGTCAAGAACCTAGAAACCTCATTTTTTACCCATCTCGGGGAAGTCAAAGCCGTACGCGACATCTCCTATGAGCTCAAAAAGGGCGGAATCCTCGGTATCGTCGGGGAATCGGGCAGCGGAAAGAGCGTCTCGACGCTCTCGATCATGCGGCTGATCGAGTCGCCCGGTCGGATCAAGAGCGGCGAGATCATCTTCGACGGCGTCGACTTAACCGAGCTGAGCGAAAAGGAAATGCAGGAGTACCGTGGCGCCGAGATCGCGATGATCTTTCAGGACCCGATGACCTCCATGAACCCCGTTTTTACGGTCAAGAACCAGATGATCGAAGTCATCATGAAACACGTCCGCATCCCCAAGAAAAAGGCGCGCGAAGAAGCGGAAAGGATCAAGGATCCGCACAAGCGCACAGAAGCACTAGAGCGCATCGAAAAGGGCATAACCCGTAGGATCAACAAGGAAGAAGCCCTCGAACGGGCCATCGACCTGCTCCGCCTAGTCGGCATTCCCGAGCCCGAGGAACGCATCAACCAGTACCCCTTCCAGTTCTCCGGTGGCATGCGCCAGCGAGCGCTGATCGCGATGGCCCTATCGTGCGAGCCTAAGCTCGTCATCGCCGATGAGCCGACGACCGCACTCGACGTCACGATCCAAGCACAAATACTTGATCTGCTCAAAAAGATCAAGCAGGAATTCGACACGACGATCATCTTCATTACCCATGACCTCGGCGTCATCGCCGAGATCTGCGAGGACGTCGTCGTCATGTACGGCGGCATGATCATGGAAAAGGGGACCGTCGAAGACATCTTCTACCGCCCCCAGCACCCCTATACGCGCGGCCTGCACAACTCGATCCCCAAGGATATCGTCGGCCAAAAGAAAAGGCTCGTGCCGATCGAGGGCTCACCCCCCGACCTGATGAATGCCCCGAAAGGATGCCCCTTCAGTCCGCGCTGTAAGTACGCGATGGAGGCGTGCCTAGAGAAACCAGCGCCGCTCTATCGGATCTCCGAGACGCAGAGCTCATCGTGCTGGTTGCACCATCCCGATGCCCCCGCGGTCGAAGGCATCAAAAAGACGGGGGAAACGACGACATGAACGAAAAGAAACCACTCCTCGAAGTCAGGAACCTAAAGAAGTACTTCGACGTAAAAAAGAAGCTCTTCGGCGGCGTCGCCCGCCGGCTTCACGCCGTCGATGACGTCAGCTTCGCGATCTATCCGGGCGAGACCTTCGGCCTCGTCGGTGAGAGCGGCTGTGGGAAGACCACGACCGGACGGACCGTCATCGGACTCTACGAGAGCACCGGCGGAGAGATCTATTTCGACGGAAAGCTCATCTCGGTCGGAACCGAAGGGTTCGTCGTCGAGATCAAGCGACTGAAGGATGAAGAGCGCCAGGAATTGAAGAAGGCCAAGAGCTTTCCTGAACGAAAGAAGATCCAGGCCACCTATAAAAAGCTCATCCAGGAACAATCCGTCCTGCTCAGAGATGCCAATCAGAAAAACGACCGGGCGAAACGGAATCGGCGTGACATCCAGATGATCTTTCAGGACCCCTACGCCTCGCTAAACCCCCGGATGACCGTCCTTGAGATCGTCGCCGAAGGCATCCGGACGCACGGATTGCTCGAGGGCAAAGCGGTCGCTCAGCGGGTCTATTATCTCCTCGAAACGGTCGGTCTAAAGCGCGAACACGCTTCGCGCTATCCCCACGAGTTCAGCGGTGGGCAGCGCCAAAGGATCGGGATCGCCCGCGCGCTCGCCGTCGACCCCAAGCTCATCATCTGCGATGAGCCGATCAGCGCCCTCGACGTCTCGATCCAGGCCCAGGTCGTCAACATGCTCGAGGACCTACAGGATCAGTTCGGCTTAACCTACCTTTTCATCGCCCATGACCTCTCGATGGTAAAGTACATCAGCGACCGGATCGGCGTCATGTACCTCGGTAAGCTCATGGAAGTCGCCCCGAGCGAAGGCCTCTATGAAAAGCCGCTCCACCCCTATACGAAGAGCCTGTTGTCCTCGATCCCCTTACCGGACCCCGAGGCCAACAGGAAGGCCAAGCGCATGACCCTGAAAGGCGAAGTCACCTCGCCGATCAACCCCGAACCGGGGTGCCAGTTCGCGAGCCGGTGTCCCTACGCTGAGGACCACTGCCGAAAGGTCGACCCCGTGCTCGAAGAGGTGTTGCCAGGACGATTCGTAGCCTGTCACTTCGTCAGGGAGATCAATGATCTGGAATAAAGTGATGGTCCTCGATCATCACGGTATTCAATAAAAAAATAGGAGGGTTTTATGAAAAAGTTCGTACTTGCACTTATCGTGCTCGTCGCTGCCCTAGCTTTCGCCGCCTGCGAAGCAACGGTAGAAGACGATGAACTGGCTGTTTTTAACTGGAACATCGGTGCCGATCCGCGAACGTTAGACCCCGGTCTAAACGGAGCGAGCGACGGTGGGAACGTTATTAACAACACGTTTGAAGGCCTTGTCCGTGAACAGGATGGCGAAGTGCTCCCGGGCATGGCTTCCGATTGGGAGGTATCCGAGGATGGCTTACAGGTTACCTTCGATATCCGTGAGGACGCCAAGTGGTCGGATGGATCCGAGCTCACCGCGGACGACTTCGTACGCTCCTGGCTACGCGCAATGGACCCGAGGTCGCTCAGTGAGTATTCCTGGATCTGGTACTACACGAATGTCGTAGGCGCGGATGAATTCGCGACCTCGGAAAGTGAGGACGACGAGGTTCTCGACGGACTCGCCGATGATGTCGGTATCCGTTCGCTCGAAGACGGCGCTGTCTTCCAGGTCGACCTGAAGGCACCGACGAACTGGTTCGTCTCGCTGATGTCATTCTATCACTTCATGCCCGTACCCGAAGTCGCGACGACCGAAGGCGAAGGCCAGTGGGCGAAAGTTCCGGAAACCGCGATCTCCAATGGTCCGTTCGTTCTAACCGAGTACACCGTCGGTGAAGGGCTCAAGCTCGAAAAGAACGAGAACTACTGGAACGCGGATGACGTCGGTATCGATGAGATCAACGGGTCCTTCATCGACCTCGCAACGACCGCTTACGCGCGCTATGAAGCCGATGAGCTCGACTTCATCCCGAGCGTCCCATCAGCGATGATCCCGGGCCTGAGAGTGGCATCCGAAGAATTCCACATCTTCCCGCTCCTCGGTACCTACTACGTGAACTTCAACCTTTCGGGCTGTGACGTCGGTGGACCGAGGGATATCGGTGATCGCGATAACGAGATCTTCTGTAACTCGACACTGCGTAAAGCGCTCGCGCTATCGCTCGACCGCGAAGGCATCACCGAAGCGCTCGCGGCCGGACAGGTTCCTGCCGGTGGGTTCATTTCACCGGGATTCGCGGATCACAACGGCGAGGACTTCTATGAGAATTCGAAGGATGACTCCGAGATCGTCACCGACGACGGTGCATTCGATCTCGCGGTCCAGTATTTCGAGGATGCCGCTGACGAACTCGATATGAGCGTCGAGGAACTACGGACGGAACTCGAAAGCAAGGAATACCTCTACAACACCTCGGACGGACACAGACAGGTCGGAGAACTCATGCAGGGCATGTGGGAAGAAAACCTCGGCTTCACGATCGAGCTCGGTAATGAGGAATGGGCGCTCTTCCAGGCAACGAGAACCGACGGTAACTTCGATATGTCCCGTGGTGGCTGGTTGACCGACTTCATGGATCCATCCGGTATGATCGGCATCTTTGTCCAGGGCAACGCCTACAATGACCCCGACTACGACAACCCGGCATTCGAGGCCAAGATCACGGAAGCACAGGAAGCGACGACCGCAGAAGACCACTTCCTTGCGCTCTATGACGCGCACGAGATCTTCATGGATGATATGCCCGTATTCCCGATCTATCACTACAACGAAACGATCCTCGTCAAGGGATACGTCAAGGGCTGGGAGCGCTCCGTTCTCGGTTCGATCGACTTCTCCTCGGCATACATCGAAAAATAGGCACTCG
>JBKHFR010000060.1:0-7266 GCA_046540115.1 Acholeplasmataceae bacterium
TCCTTGTCGTGGAGGTTGTCGAAATCGACGTTGCTGGTGATGATATCCTCGAACAGGTCCATCTTGTAGATGCCCTGATCGATGGCGAGCAACCGCTCTTTGGTGAAGCGTCTGATCAGGTTTTCCTGTTTCTTCATGTTCTCTTCCGGGATGCTGAACCAGACGTCACGCGCCTTTTCGACGGATGTGGACGCCACTAAAGCGGCATTCGCCGCTCCGATCGAGGTCCCGGAGTACGCCGCTACATTTTTTAGGATATCGAGTTCTTTCAGCGCCATGAGAGCACCGATCTGATAGGCCCCACGTGCGCCTCCGCCCGTTAGACACAGTCCGAGTTTCATCTTTCATCCGATCCTTTACATACCATATCCGCTACCCCTATTCTACCACATCTGCACGGATGTCTTTACGATAAACGTATGTTTAACGAAGTCGAAAGAAAACAGGCATAGGTCTTGACATCCAGAGAAAGATGGATATAATAGTAATTGGATTGGCACTATTAATAACTGAGTGCTAACACACTAACGATAAAAGGAGGATAAACATGTTAAAGCCATTGGCGGATTATGTCGTTCTCACACTAGAAAAGGAAGAACCGAAAACCGCGAGCGGAATCATCCTGACGTCCGAAAGCAAGGACAAACAGGCCATCGCGAATGTATTCGCTGTCGGTCCCAAGGTCGAGGAACTGAAAGTCGATGACCGCGTCATCTATGAGAGCTATTCGGGAACGAAAGTGAAACTCGATGGTCAGGAATATCTCGTCATACAGGCGAAGCACATTCTCGCAAAAATCACGAAATGAAGGAGAGGATAAACGATGAGCAAGGACATCAAATACGGTAAGGATGCAAAAGAAGCGCTCTTGATCGGCGTCGATAAGCTCGCGGATGCCATCAGGATCACGCTCGGACCGAAAGGAAGAAACGTCGTACTCGATAAGGGCTATGGTTCACCGCTGATCACCAATGACGGGGTGACGATCGCCAAGGAGATCGAGCTAAAGGACGACTATGAGAACATGGGAGCGAAGCTCGTCTACGAAGTCGCGTCGAAGACCAACGACGTCGCCGGCGACGGAACGACGACAGCGACACTGCTCGCCCAGTCGATCATTCACAACGGCTTCAAGGCAGTTGACCGCGGCGCGAATCCCGTCCTCGTTCGGGAAGGCATCGAGCGTGCCGGTAAGGAAGTCGCCAAACGGATCAAGGAAAAATCGCGCTCCGTAGAAAATTCAACGGATATCGAGAGCGTCGCTGCGATCTCTTCGGGCAGTCAGGAGGTCGGTCAGATCATCGCCAAGGCGATGGACCGCGTCTCCAAGAACGGCGTGATCAGTGTCGACGAATCGAAGGGATTCGATACCGAACTCGAAGTCGTCGAAGGCATGCAGTACGATAAGGGCTATGTTTCCCCCTATCTCGTCTCGGATCGCGAGTCGATGACGATCGAAATGGAAAACCCCTACGTCTTCGTCACCGACCAAAAGATCCAGACGATCCAGGACGTACTCCCCGTTCTCGAGAAGGTCATGAAGGAGAACAAACCGCTTTTGATCATCGCTGACGACATGGAAAACGAAGTGACTTCTACCCTGATCGTCAACAAGCTACGCGGTACGTTCAACGTCGTCGCTACCAAGGCTCCGGGCTTCGGTGACCACCAGAAGGACATGCTGACCGATATCGCAACTCTTACGGGAGCTACCTTCTATGCGAAGGATCTCCAGATGAAACTGAGCGATGCGACCATCGACGATCTCGGACAGGTTTCCAGGGCCGTCATCAAGAAGGATACCTCGACGTTGATCGGTGGACACGGTGACAAGGAAGCCCTCGAGGAACGCATCAAGGAGATCAGGGCGCGGATCGACCTTTCGACATCCGACTACGATAAGAAGCGTCTCGAAGAACGCCTCGCTAAGCTCGCCGGTGGCGTTGCCGTCATCAAGGTCGGAGCGGCTACCGAAAGCGAACTAAAAGAAAAGAAGCTGCGCATCGAGGATGCTCTGAACGCGACCAAAGCTGCGATCGCCGAAGGCATTATCGCCGGTGGCGGTTCCATTCTCGTCGAGATCTATCAGGAGCTCAAGGACAGCCTCAAGGATGAAAGGATCGACGTCCAGCGCGGTATCCGTGCCGTTCTCGATAGCCTGCCGGTACCGCTCGTACAGATCGTTGAAAACGCTGGCTTCGATGGTGCCGATATCCTTGAGATGCAGAAGACCCAGAAGGCGAAGATGGGCTTCGATGCTAAGGAAGGCGAATGGGTCGATATGCTGAAGACCGGAATCATCGATCCGACCAAGGTAACCCGTACGGCGATTCTGAACGCGACCTCGATCTCTGCGCTCATGATTACGAGCGAAGCGGCCGTCGTCGAGGTCAAGGAGGAAAAGGAACAACCCGCTCCACAACCGCCGATGTACTGATCGTGATAAATCCTTTCATTCCGATGGAAGGATTTTTTTATTGCCGGCGCCGTGTTATACTAAAGGAAACGGTCAAAGGGGTGGATACCCGTGTGCGGAAGGTTTACCATAACCGTCAGTAATGAAGAACTGAACGAATATCTCGAAGACCACTTTTCGATCGGTTGGTCCGATCATACCCGACTTCCCCGCTACAATATCGCGCCGGCTCAAAATATCGCTGCGCTCATATTCGGGAAGGGGACCTATCGCCTCGGACCGATGACCTGGGGTATCGATTCGCGCCATGGCGGAAACCCTTTGATCATCAACGCTCGGGCTGAGACCGTTTCAAAAAAACCGCTTTTTAGACCGCTCTTTCACGGTCGTCGTTGCCTGATCCTAGCCGATGGGTTCTATGAATGGAAGAAGGACGGAAAAAAGCGCGAGCCCTACCGCATCGTCCGAAAGGATCGCTCCGTGTTCCTGATGGCGGGCATATACCGGATGAATGAACGAGCTGATCCGAGCGCTCGCTGCGCGATCCTAACGACGGAAGCGAACGCAATAGTCTCTCCGGTCCACGACCGCATGCCCGTGATCCTAGGACCGGATGCCGGAAAAAAGTGGCTCGATCCAAAGAGCGAGCCACCCGAACTCACAGCGCTTCTCAAGCCCTATGACGACGACGAAATGACGGCATATCCGGTCAGTACCATCGTCAATCAGGCGACAAATGATACGAAGGCGTGTATACTGAGCATAGAAGGAATGAGGAAAGGTGAAAGCATATGAGCAATCCTGTCATCGAAAACATGAAGGACCGGCGCAGCATTCGACGTTTCAAAACAGAGCAGATCAAGAAAGAAGAACTGGATGAAATCATCCTAGCTGGACGCATCGCTCCGAGCGGGAAAAACGTGCAACAGAATCACTTCATCGTTATCCAGAATGAGGATGTCAAAAAAACAGTCCGGCGCCTAGTCGAGGACGCCTATGCTGCGATCGGGACGGATCATCCGTCCTATCCACGACTCGAGCGGGCGATCGCACGCGCCAGAAAGCACGACTACGATTTCTTTTTCAGTGCACCGACGCTTATCGTCCTAGCGAACCACCAGAACAACGAGAACGCGATGGCGGATGTCGCGGTTGCGCTCGAAAACATGATGCTCGCTGCGACGTCGCTTTCGGTTGGCAGTTGCTATATCAATCAGTTCAAACGCGTCAGTGAGGATCCGGATCTTTTCGCCTACTTCCAGAAGCTCGGACTCGGTCCGGACGAACGGATATTCGGAGCTCTATCCCTCGGATATAGCGCGTTACCCTGGCCCGAACGAAAGGAAATCACGGGCAACAGGGTCACCTTTCATCGCTAAAAAAAAGACGACCATTCGGTCGTCCTCACAAGAAAATGGACCACTATACTTCGCTGATCGCGTCAACCGGGCAAACGGCTTCACACGCGCCGCAGTCGATACAGACATCTTCGTCGATCCGGTAAATGTCTCCCTCGTAGATGCAGTCTACCGGGCATTCGGCCTGGCAAGCTCCACAAGCGATACAACTGTCATCGATTCGTCTTGGCATTGTGTTTTCCTCCAAACGTGTTCTATACCCCTATTCTATAGAAAAGCGCGCGAAAAGTAAACCGTTTTTTGCAAAAAACCTGATGAACGGTATAGATTTCCGGATATGTTTACCAATCTTGTCTTTAAAACCCGGCATTGCTCGGATGGTCGCCGACAAGATGCGCGCATTACTAGCAGCGGCACGACCGAGAGTTGAACGATCGAATAAGCTTTGCACCGAAGGAGGTATTCGGAATGAAGAATCCGACCATCGAACAGCTGCAGGCTGATCATTTCGAGGAAGCGCTCGATTTCATCAATATGGTTTTCAGTCTAGCGAGTAGACCAACCGATTTCAAGGTCATCCTACCGGATCTCTATCAGCCGACGGATGAGCACATGTCGGCTCACCACGTCATACGGGAAAGGGGTCGAATCAAGGCGCTTGTCGGTATCTACCCCGGTCATTACGTGGTCGGCAGGACTAAGCTGTCGATGGCCCGGATCGGAGCCGTTTCGACGCACCCGGATGCCCGCATGAAAGGATATATGAGCGCGCTCATGGACCACGTGAGAAGCGTGATCAGGATAGCGCGCTATGACATCGCCTATCTCGGTGGGGCTCGGCATCGCTATCTGCCGTTCGGCTTCGAAAAGTGCGGCCATCAACCCGTCTTTCAGGTGACGAAGCGCAGCCTTGAACGGGGGATCCGGACATCCGATCGGCTCACGCTCTTTCCCTGTGAGAACGATGCCGAAAGGATCGATACCCTTCACGAACTTTATGAGCGCCAGACGTTCTATTTCAAGCGCGATCGAAAAGCGTTCTATCGCATCGCTCACCACTGGTACAACACCCCCTTTCAAATCGAGCTAGGCGGTAGATCGGTCGGATACCTGATCGCTTCTAAGGACCGGAAAAGGATCGAGGAAATCGTCTGTGAGGAAGGCGTCGACGTGACGGCAGTCATCCACGCCTACTTCGAGGCGCACGAGGTCGACGCCTGCCGGATCGTCGTCCATCCGCTCGCCCCGCGGATGATGCAGCGCATCTTTACGGTCAGTGAAAGCGTCAGTATCCACGACCGTGATAACTGGTCGATCCTCGCCTTTGAGCGGGTTCTAAGGACCTTGATGCGCGCCAAGCATGACGTGCTTCCGCTCCTTGAGGGAAGAATGGTCATCGAGATCGTTGACCGAGACCGATACGAGATCGCCGTCTCTTCCCAAGGAATTACCGTCGAAAGGACTGAGCGAACACCGGATATTTCCGTGAGCGATCCGGATGCCCACCGGCTCTTTTTTGGTCCTCTTCATCCCCATCGGGTCATCGAAATACCGAGCAGGCTCGCTTTCATCGAACAGTGGTTTCCCTTACCGCTATTCTTGAGCAGTCCCGACTTCGCCTGATACCGACCAACGGACCGAGACCTATCGTCCATCGGTAGGCAGCTCCTCGTAGTGACTTCTCGCTCTTTTTTAGTGGCCCTTCTCCTTTGGCTTCGGCTTAAGGTATCACCGCCCGATCTTCACTTAAGGAGGTGAGTCGATGAAAAAGCATGCCATCGAACTGTTCCACACGCTTAGGTTCAACATACGGCCGCTTTTATATTTCGAATTCCTATACCGACTACTCGGTCTTTTTATCGTCTTCCCCTTCTTCACGTTCCTTTTTTATCTCTCGCTTTCCCTTGCCGGTTACGACTACGTGACCGACCGAGAGATCCTCGACTATCTTTTTCAGCCGACGACGATCCTCATCCTGATCGTAGTTCTGATCGTTCTCGGTATCTATGTCGTCGTCGAGATGTGCTTTTTGAATGTGCTCTTTCACTTTTCTCTGATCAAAAAGAAGGTGACCCTAAGGGATCTTCTCGGGATCGGAACCAGGACCGTTTTGAGTCTTGCAAAGCGCTATCATGCCATGGCGATCGTGCCGGCGATCATTTTCTTTGTCACGGTCGAGCTCGCTCACGTCTCGCAGCTCGCTACCTTCCTGAACATACCCGATTACGCTTCGGACTATATCGAATCCGTCGCGTGGTTTCCCTATCTGCTCGCTCTATTCATACCCGTGCTGATCGCGCTTTTTTCGGAGTCGGTCTATGTCAACCACATCATGATCTTCGATCGGATGTCGCTATTCGACCTGATGAAGGACCAACGAAGGATGCTAAAAGGGTCGCGTTTCAAGCTCATCACAGAGTTCTTCGTGCTCAATATCATCCTGAATGTTATCTTTTTCCTTTTCTATGGCGTATCGATTCTGCTCGTGGCCGGCTTCATCGCTCTGACTAGAGGACAGACCATCGTTCTGGCCTACCTTCTAACGGCTCTGCACAGCATCTATGTGATCGTCGGCTTCCTCTCGACGATGCTGCTGTTCCCGATTAACTTCGCTCTGATCAGCGTCTGGTTCCATGAAAAGAGGATCCGCGATTTCCGTAAGGTATTCGACTTCCCTCACGCCCTTAGCAGGATCAGACTTCGGCCGGGAGTCATCAGGCGCACGGCTATTCTTCTCGCCGCTATTCTCGTCTTCATGAACGCGGTTTCCGTTTACGCCTGGATCAACGAGGCGAGAGCCCCCGTTCAGATCCTCAACTATCCTCGTATCATCGCCCACCGCGGATCGTCCTCCTCCGCCCCTGAGAATACCCTTGCGGCGATCGAGCTCGGGCTAGACGAGGGCGCGGATGCGATCGAGTTCGACGTTCGTCAAACGAGAGACGGTGTTCCCGTTCTCATGCACGACCGGACGCTACTGCGGACGACGGATGCTACTGAGATGGTCTACGTCGAGGATGTCAGCTACTTAGAACTAGCCGAACGGGATGCCGGCAGTTGGCATTCCGAGGAATACATCGGCGAGCGCGTGCCGACGCTCGAAGAAGCCCTACTGCTCATCGAAGGACGGGCGAAAGCCTATATCGAACTCAAGACGGAGAGCAACGTGCTCGAATCCGAGGTTATCCGCCTGATCGAGGAATACGACATGGTCGATGAGGTCAACATCCTGTCGTTTACGAGCGATCAACTCGAACGGATCGCAGCTCGGAACGACGAAATCGAAACGACGCTTCTGATGAGCGCCTTTCTCGGTGATGTCGACGTTTTGATCGGCTATGAGCACGTCGATCACTTCGCGTTCGACGTCCGCTTCGCCCTAGACGAGCAAGCGATCATCCGCAGGCTCCAGGACGAGAACCGGACGGTCTACGTCTATACGGCTAATACGATCGCCTATATCGAGCGTGCGACCGAACTCGGTGTCGACGG
>JBKHFR010000061.1:0-6956 GCA_046540115.1 Acholeplasmataceae bacterium
AGAACGGCGTCGATGACGTCCGTACGCGGTGCCGTATAGCCGATCTCGATCGTATTGTCGAGCATCTGTTCATAGCCGATCATGAAGTCGATGAAGGTGTAGGCGAGATCGACGTCCGGTGCGTTCTTGGGAATGACGAAGGCATCGATCCAGACGTTAGTGCCGGAATCCGGCACGTAGAATCCGAGATTCTCGTTCTCATCCATGAGATAGACGGCATCACCCGAATAGACGACCGCCATGTCGTGGCGGGCCGGGTCGAGCATGTCGTCGAGCACTTCGTCCGTCTGGAAGACCGTTCGCGGTCCGAGCGCATCCATGAGCCACGTTTCCGCAGCTTCGATCTCTGTTTCCGTCGGATCGGTCATCGAAGCACCGGCATCCTTTAGGGCGACCATGAAGCTGTCACGGGACGAGTCGTAGAACATGACGTCGTGTTCATCGCTACGAAGCGCGTTCCATCCTTCGTCGGCGAGCAGGTCATCGATCCCTTCGCTGGTCCGGTCGTAGAGAATCCCGACGTTGCCCCAGAAATAGGGGACGCCATAGGAAAGCAGGTCGAATCCGTTGTCGGCATCCCTAAGCAGGTCGAGTATGCCCTTGAGCCCTTCGGCGAGGTCCGTCTCGAGATCCATCGCCGTGATCTTCGACTCATCGATCTCTAGCAGTAGATCCTTGGCAACGAGCTCCTCGATGGCGTAGTCGCTCGGAACGACGACGTCATAGGCGTTGGCTTGGACCTGGGGGATCGCGCTCTCGTTCGAGTCGAACGTGATGATGTCGACCTTTACGTCGTGGAGATCCTCGAACTGATCGACGAGGGCCATGTCGATGTATTCCCCGGGCATGAAGACCTTAAGGCTCTGTTGGCTTGAACAAGCGAGCAGTGCGAAGCCTAGCAAGAGTACTACCATAAGCATTAATCCTTTTTTCATGTTTATTCCTCCGTTATCTGTTTTTCACTCTTAACATAATCGTGGATGATCTTAACCGCGATCATGAGGATGATGATGGTCGATAGGGCGTTTATGGTCGGTTCAACGCCGCGCTTAAGCGTATAGAGATAGATCGATATGTTCTTGATCGCGCTCCCGCTGACGGCGAAATAGGAGATGACGAAGTCATCGAATGACATCGTGAAGGCGATCGCGGCACCGGCGATGATCGCGACCCTGATCTGGGGCAGGATCACCTTGAAGAGGGCTTGGAGCGGTGTTGCGCCGAGGTCGTAGGCGGCATCAGCGAGGTTCGGGTCGAGGTTGCGGACCTTCGGATAGACCGTTATGAGGACGTAGGGCGTGCTAAAGGCGATGTGGGCGAGCAGCATCGTGACCATACCGCGTTCGATCGCGAAGGTCCCGAAGAGTACGAAGAAGGCGATCGCCGTGACGATCTCGGGATTGACGATGGGGATGTTGTTCGCGCTCAGGGTGAGCTCGCGTAGGATCTTTCGCGATTTGCTCAAGCCGATCGCGGCGAGCGTCCCGATGATCGTCGAAACGAAAGTCGAGATGAGGGCGACGATGATCGTCGTCGCCACGGCGCCCATGATCTCGTCGCTTTCGAACAGTTTGACATACCACTGAAGGCTGAAGCCGGTCCACCTCGTCAACGACTTTCCTTCGTTGAAGGAAAAGACGACGAGCGAGAGGATCGGCAGGTAGGTAAAGAGCATGACCGTAAGGATCAGGCCGTTTCGCAGGTATCTATTCTGCTTCAAGCTCGCCACCTCCCTGGTACTTATCGACGCGCTTGATCAGGTAGAGCGATGCCATGATCAGTAGAGCGAGAATGATCGCGATCGCCGAGCCGTAACCGAACCGTCCCTGTTGGATCATCGCGTTCTCGATCAGATTACCGACGAGGTAGCGTCCCTGTCCGAGATACCGGGGCACGACGAGCGTCGTCGCTGCCGGTAGGAAGACCATCATGATGCCCGACAGTATCCCTGATAGAGACAAGGGGATGATGACGCGCGTGATCGTCTGCAAGCGTGACGCTCCGAGATCGGCCGAGGACTCATAGAGGGCCGGATCGATCTTGGATAGGACCGTATAGATCGGCAGGACCATAAAAGGTAGAAAGATGTAGGTCATGCCGATGACGATCGCTAGATTCGTTCCGAGCAAGTCCGGCGCGACCATTTCGAAGACCTGCTGTAGCGCTCGCGTCCGAAGAAGCATGTTGATCCACATCGGTGCGCTGATCAAAAGGATCAACAGTACACGCGTTCTCGGCTTGCTCATCGCGATGTAGTAGGCGAGCGGATAGCCGACTATGAGGGTAAGAAGCGTTGCTAGTAGGGCCAGATAGAGCGATTCGAGCATGAGCCGCACGAAGAGCCCTTCCTGAAAGAAACGGACATAGTGCTCGAGCGTAAACGAGATCGTAAAGACACCGGAGGGTCGGTCGGTCTGGAACGAATAGAGCACCATCATCAGGATCGGAATGACGATCAGAAGGACTAAAACGACGTAATAGGGGATGCCAAGGATGCGCTCGAGCCGGTAGGGATGGGCGCGCTTCTTTTCTTCGCGCGGCTTGAGGATGACGAATCGGTTCATCGCCACTTCTCCATGACGTGGATATCCTCGGGTCCGAACGTGATGCCGACTTCGCTTCCTTCTTCCTGGTAATCGGTGGTATGGATCGTATAGGTCCGAGCATCCGTCCGGACGTCGATCTCATAGTAAACGCCCTTAAAGGCGACGCTGTCGACGATCCCCGTCAGTTTTCCGTCCTTAGTCGGAACGATGTCGATGTCCTCGGGGCGGATGACGACGTCGACGAGCTCGTTGCGGGCGAAGCCCTTGTCGACACAGGGATAGTCGCGGCCGTCAAAGGAAACGAGATAGTCGTCCTTCATGGTTGCCTCGATGATATTCGATTCGCCGATAAAGCGGGCTACGAACTCATTTTTCGGCTCGTTATAGATGTCTTCAGGCGTCCCGATCTGCTGGATTTCGCCGTGGTTCATGACGACGATCTTATCCGACATCGTGAGCGCTTCCTCCTGGTCGTGCGTCACATAGATGAAGGTAATGCCGGCGTTACGCTGGATCTCCTTAAGCTCGTACTGCATTTCCTGCCTCAGTTTTAAGTCCAGGGCGGCTAAGGGCTCGTCGAGCAGGAGGACCTTGGGCTCGTTGATGAGGGCTCGAGCGATGGCGACGCGCTGCTGCTGCCCGCCGGATAGCCGGTGTACCGCTCTCGTCTCTAAGCCCTGCAGACCGACCATCCTGAGGTACTTCGACACGTGCCTTTCGATCTCGGCTTCCGTCTGTTTCTTGGTCCGAAAGGTTCTTTTGATCGCTTCGATGCGTTCGTCGATATCGCTTTTAGCGCCCTTCTGTCGCTTGAGCATCCGGATCGCCCGCCTCTTTTCTTCGTTCGGGTTACGGATCGAACGGATCTTTTCCCTCATCTCTTTTTTGAGTCGGCGCCGCTCGGTCCGGTCGTGCGCCCGTCGGATCCGCTTCTGGTAGGAATCCTGGACGCCCTTGATCTTCTCGAGCGTGCCGAGCGATTCGCTCTTGACGCGTAGACCGAAGGCGACGTTCTCATAGACATCGAGGTGGGGGAAAAGGGCGTATCGCTGGAATACCGTATTGGTCGGACGCCTGTGGGCCGGTGTATCGAGGATGGACTTGCCGTCAAAAAGGACCTCGCCCGCACTCGGGTCGACGAAACCACCGATGATCCTCAGTGTCGTCGTCTTCCCGCATCCGGAGGGTCCTAAAAGGGTGACGAATTCGTTTCGGTCGATCGAAAGATCGATGCCACGCAAAACGACTTGTCCGTTGAATTCCTTCGTTACGTCTTTCATTTCGATCAGTGTAGCCATTCCCATCTCCTCGTGTTTACTTACTATAAACGTTAGGGCATAACGCTCGCTACAGTTTAATAATAATAAACCATGTGTTAATATTAATTAAACTGAACACGTCTATTATAGCGGATATTTCTCGTTTGTCAACCGTTTTTATCGCTCGAATTTCGGTGCACATCGGATGAATATTTCCCTGCTTCGTGCTATAATCGAGGCGATTCGATCAAAAGGAGTGATTACCGTGTTCAAAGCGGCCATCCAACGGCAAAAGACGAAAAAATACGTGATACAGGGCCTCGTATTCTTCGCATTCTTCATGCTCATCTATACGATCATCGACACGCTCAACATGAGCTACGCGGAGATGAATGAGCGCTTCGGACTCTATCTGGTCATCGTCAATATCGTGACGAATATCGCCATGGCTTTTCTCAGCACCCTGCTGATGAACCTTTCTACGGCGATGGTCGAGCTCAAGGGTAAGGAAGGAAAGGGCTCGACGCTCGGCTTTCTCTCGATCCTGTTCGGCATCCTCACCTACGGTTGCACGGGGTGCGTCATCGCGTTTTTCGCGAGTCTCGGCATCGCCTTTTCCGTGATCGCCTTACCGCTAGCCGGATACCCCTATAAGCTGATCGCGCTGCTATTGATCGGCGTCGGTCTCTACGTCATTTACCGCGAACTCGAATACGGTAAGTGCAAGGTTAAACTGTAAAAAAGGGCGGTCGCCCTTTTTTTATTCGCCGATGATCTTGATCAGGACGCGCTTGCTGCGCTTACCGTCGAATTCGCCGTAAAAGATCTGCTCCCACGGACCGAAATCGAGCTTTCCCTCCGTGATCGCGCAGACGACTTCGCGTCCCATCAACTGCCTCTTGATGTGGGCATCGGCGTTATCTTCAAAGCCGTTGTGATCGTACTGATCGTACGGCTTTTCCGGTGCGACGCGCTCTAAGAAACGCTCGAAATCACGGTGCAATCCCGGTTCATCGTCATTGATGAATACGCTCGCCGTGATGTGCATGGCATTGACGAGCACGAGCCCTTCCTTGATCCCGGACGCATCGATGGCTTTCTGAACGTCAGGGGTTATGTTGATGTATGCGCGCCGTGTTGACGTCCGAAACGTCAGTTCCTTCTTATAGGACTTCATGTAATCACCTACCTCATCCCTAGGTTAACGGATTGATCGCGATTAATCAAGTACCATCGTCTTGACATTCGGTCGAAAAGGACATATAGTATTCGTATGATGGGCTACTCCTTAGAATTCTCGGCTCGATCGATCGGCAGCATGACGCATCGTTAGGTCGAACTAACGATTGAAAAAAAGCGATCGAGCGCACAACTCGTAAAGGAATCGGATGCTATGTTTACGGTAGAAAACCTCCGCTTCACCTATCCGAAAAACAAAAAAGAGACGATCAAAGGCCTTTCGTTCTCGATCGGGCGAGGGGAAATCTTCGGATTTCTTGGACCGAGCGGTGCCGGTAAGAGCACGACCCAAAAGATCATGACCAGGATCCTTACGAACTATGACGGGACAATCGCGTTCCAGGGGAAGGATATCTCCGAACTCGATGACTCCTTCTATGAGGATATCGGCGTCAGCTTCGAGATGCCGATCCACTTTTCGCGGATGACGGGACAGGAAAACATCGACTTCTTTTTGAAGCTTTACGAGAAAAAGGCCGACACAGAATCCCTTTTAAAGCGCGTCGGACTATGGGATGACCGCGACCGGATGGTCGGTGAATACTCGAAGGGCATGAAGATCCGCCTCAACTTCGTTCGGGCCTTACTAAACGAACCCGAGATGCTCTTCTTGGATGAACCGACCAATGGACTCGATCCGACGAACGCGATGACGATCAAGGACATGATCCGCGAGTTCAGAGCTAACGGCGGAACCGTCTTTCTGACGAGCCATATCATGAGCGACGTCGACCAGCTCTGTGACCGGGTTGCCTTTATCGTCGATGGACGCATCATCGAGATGGACAGTCCCCGAAACCTAAAGCTTAAGTACGGCAAGCGCACGCTTAGGCTCGAGTACCGAGAAAACGGTGCTACGACCATCCGCGAGTTTCCGATGGATGGCATCGGCGGTAACGAGACCTTTCTTAGTCTCCTCAGGACGAAAGAGATCGAAACGATCCACAGCGGTGAAACGTCGCTCGAAGACATCTTCATCCGGGTCACGGGAGTAGGTCTGACCGATGGATAGTCGTCTGATCCTGCTCATCAAAGGCGAGCTCAAGCGCATGAACAGATACGGTATTACGACGGTCAGTATCCTGGTCGCGGTGTTGTGGTTCGTATTGCTCTATTCGCTCGACGATAGCGATATCCTTTCTGCCCTGCTTCCCTTTATCATCGTCATCGACGCGACCATGATGGCCGCCATCTATGTCGGTGCTGTGATGTTTTTCGAGCGATCGGAGTCGACGATCGCTACGCTCCTCGTCACGCCGATCGCGAATCGGGAGCTGATCCTATCGAAGGTCATCGCCAATACGATCCATTCCGTTCTTTCGAGCCTGCTGGTCGTCATCGCCTTTACCGTCGTTAAGGACGTCGGAGTTTCCTGGGTCATGATCACGCTCGCTCTGATCGTTTCCGTATCCTTTCATAGTTTCCTCGGTTTCGTTTTTTCCTACCACGCTAAGGACTTTACCTCGATGCTCATGAACGTCATGCTCTATGCCCTTATCTTCGCTCTACCGAGCGCTCTTAGACTCTTCGATGTCATGTTCAAGGGATCGTTCTGGGAGTATGCGCTCCTCATCAATCCGACACAGGCAGCGATCGAGCTGGTCATGGTCGGATTCAGGGAACCGGCTTTTGAGCCGTTCTTCATCAGCCTTTCGGTCCTTGTTTTCGGTGGATATGCCCTCTATCGCTACTACGTGCTACCGAATTTCAAGGACTACGCCGTTAAAGAGAGCGGGGTGTGATCGTGTTCATACGCGTCTTTAGAAACGAACTAAGAAACATCTTTCGCGACAGGATGTATTTCTTTCTTATGGTCTACCCCTTTATCTTCGGGATCATCGGTTATTTCCTCGTGCCCTATCTTAACGAAACCGCTCACCCTCTAGCCGGCAAGATCACCGCTCTGGTCATC
>JBKHFR010000062.1:0-6876 GCA_046540115.1 Acholeplasmataceae bacterium
TAGAAAACGTGATATAATGGCAATAGTGAGGTGGCCTGACATGACGGTTCTATATATCCTAGCATTCCTTTTGCTCTCCTATTTTCTAGGTTCGATTCCGAGCGGCCTTGTCATCGGCAAGCTCTGCAAGGGCATCGACATCCGTGAGCACGGATCGAAGAATACGGGCGCTACGAACACGATCCGCGTCCTCGGTTTCCGATACGGGATCTTCGCCTTTCTTTTCGATGCCTTCAAGGGCGGCCTCGTCATGCTCATACTCGTCACCTTCGAGCTCGAGGATTTCTACTTGCTTACGGTCGGCGATACGACGCTCGACACCCTCGTCCTCTACGGTCTTGCTGCCGTGGTCGGTCACGTCTTTCCGATCTATATCGGCTTTAAGGGCGGTAAAGCGGTCGCTACGAGTGCCGGTGTCGTCATCGCGCTCGAACCTTTCGCCGGGTTCGTCACGCTAGCGATCTTCCTATTCATGGTCAAAAAGACCCGCTACGTTTCGCTCGCCTCAACGGTGGCGGCACTATCGGTCATGATCATGTTCACGCTGCGCATCATCATCGCGGCGTTCGGGCTGTTCCGATCCGGAGAAATGGGCTTTTTCTTCGTTAGGGAGGCCGATAGCGCCTGGACCTTCGTACTCGAGCTATTGACCATCAACCTCATGGCGCTTCTGATCTTCATCCGCCATCGGATGAACTACAAGCGCCTACGGGACGGAACCGAGTTCCAGGTATAAATAAAAAGGCATATCCATGCCCATTTATTTGTACTGATTCATCGATGACATGATCTGACGTACCTGTCTTTCCGAAGGCGTCCGACCCATTTGGCGCATCATCTCACGGATCATCTTTTCGTTGACCGGGGGATTTTTCTCAAGGTATCGTTTGAACCACGCGCGGGCGATGAAGAAGCCGGCGACCGCTCCTACGAGCAGGGTTGCGACGGGGACGACGATTTGAGCCCATACTGGCATATTGATCACTCCTAACTCTCCTGTATCATTCTACTCGATATCCGGTTAAAATACAAGTGAAATCAACCCTGGGACAGCGCCAATCCCAACAGTTACTGACCGAAGGAGGCAGACATGGACCTTTTCGTAACGTTTATCGGACAAATGATCAGTGCGTTTTTCATCGCCCACATCACTTTCATCATCTTCTCAAGGCAGCGTAGGATCCCGCTGATCATCCTCTTCGTATGGATTTTCCTAGCCTTACTAGAGGTCTTTCAGGGTCTATTAGTCGGTGCGCCATTGCTCGAAGTGGCGCTCTACTTCATGGTGCGCGTCCTACCCGTAATCTTCGCGCTGCTTCTGTTTCTTTCCGTTACGGGCGGTCTTCCCCGACTGATAATCAAGAAGAAAAGACGGGTCAAGCCGATCAGAACCACGGTCGTCACGGTGCGTCGCGACAAGGAGATGCTGCTCTATGCGGCTTTGACATCCGTTCTGATCGCGATCCCCTCCTATCTTCTGATCGATGACCTCCTCAGATACGTCATCCCTGTTCTGAGCCTTTTCGTGATCTTTCTCAGCCTATTCTACTACCGGAAGCTCGAAAAGGTTCATCTCGAGTGCATCGTCCTTTTTATCGGACGGACCAAGGAGAAGATCTATCTTAAGACGATCGATGCTCGGACGAGAAGGCTTGAGATCACGGATTTCTTCACCAACGACCTCTATATCGTCGATCCCATCGGCGTTGCCGTCATCGAACGCAGCGATGATCGGATCGAAAAGCACCACTTGTTCTGGATCGCTACCGGGGATGCGGTCGACATGTCAACCGAAACGTTCGTAGAAAAGGAATCGCTTCCCTATCAGGACTGGCTGACGGAGTTCGAGAAGTATCACTATCGCATCATGCACTTCAGGGTGAGCAGACGCGGCCAGACGACCCGGACTAAGAACCTCTTGATCCGATGAAAAAAAGGGTGAGCGGTCTCACCCTTTTCGATAGATCGTGATGCGTTTGTTACCATAGGTTCTTTCTTTATGCTTGTTTAAGGGAGGGTATTCCGGTGCGAATACCTGTTTTTTATGGGACTCGACGACGACTAAGGCATCCCTAGCGAGATAGGGGACTAACCGCTTGAGCGCATCCTGATAGACGCCTAGGTCGTAGGGGGGATCGATGAAGGCGATATCGAATGCCTGGTCCTCTTTGAGCCCCTTTAGGTAGTCGCGGTAGTCGCTCTTACGGATCCTTACGCGGTTCGAAGCGCCTAAAAGCGAGACATTCTCGATGATCGTCCGGACGGCTATTCGATCCACGTCGACGAGATGAACGCTCGATGCTCCCCGACTGAGCGCTTCGAGTCCGTAAGCTCCGGACCCGGCGAAAAGGTCTAGGACCGCGCCATCGATCGGTCCGAGCATGTTGAAGACGGCTTCACGAACCATATCCGCCGTCTCGCGCGTCTTTGGGTGCTTGACGCGCTTGATGCGCATGCCGCGATAATAGCCGGATATGATGCGCATAGTATCATTCCTTTCGAAAGGATCCGTGCGCTCAGTCGGCGAGCAGTCGTTCGAACCGTTTTTGGTCGAGCTTCTCGATGAACTCTAGCAGCAAGCGGACCGTATGCTCGAAGTCATCGTAGTGGATGATGGAGGCGTGTGAGGGCAAATGCCTCGTCGGAATCGTGATCGAGAGCGCTAGTGCGCCTCGGTGGGCGAGGTGCATGTTGCCGGCATCCGTCGCCTTCCTGGGCATGTAGGATTCCTGATAGGGTATCTTTTCCTGTTCGGCGATGCCCGTGATGAACCTCCTGAGCTTCTGGTCGGGAACAAGACCGCTGTCATAGAGGAGGATCTGTGGTCCCTTGCCGAGCGAGCGTTGGTGAGCATCACCGTAGGGGACATCGCCGGCGAATCCGGCGTCAACAGCGATCGCGATATCCGGACGGACGAAATAGGAGGAGGTGCGCGCACCGCGAAGACCGACTTCCTGTTGCACGGTGAAGGTG
This sequence comes from Acholeplasmataceae bacterium, assembly GCA_046540115.1. Lineage (GTDB taxonomy): Bacteria > Bacillota_I > Bacilli_A > Acholeplasmatales > Acholeplasmataceae > RECG01. The sequence goes on from JBKHFR010000062.1 coordinate 2,974, forward strand.
CCGTATACGGTATTCCTAGCGCCTGCTTCGAGGCGCTTGATGACTTCCATGACGACGGCACAGCCGATGCGGTTGTCCCAGGCTTTACTCAGGAGATACTTGCCGTTTCCGAGTACCTCGAAGACGTGGTGCGGAACGACCATCTGACCGGGACGGACTCCGAGGTCTTCGGCTTCTTTCTGGGAGCTAACGCCGATATCGAGGTACATCTGTTCGACCAAAATGGCCTGCTTCTTCTGCTCGACTGTAAGCATGTGTACGGGTTTGATACCGGTTACGGCCGTAAGCGTTCGTTCTTCCGTTATGACGTCCCATACCTGGTTCACCATGGTCTGGGAGAACCAGGAACCGAGCGTCTGGAACCTGAGGAACCCCTCTTTCGTGATGCTCGTGATCAAAAGCCCGACCTCATCCATATGGCCGGCGATCATCACTTTCGGACCACGATCGCCCTTTTTAGCGACGACCGATCCGAGGGCATCCTGGGTGATCTCGGCGTGTCCTTCGAGCTCGGTTCTAATGAAACGGGCGACCCGGACTTCGTTTCCGGGTACTCCGGGTAGGGATGTCAACGCTTTGAGTTGGGTATAGGATGGATTCATGGTTCGAACTCCTTGTTTCTGCCTGTGGGCATAATAAAAGCCTAGAAAGCTGTGAGAACGAGATATGTTCAAGGGGGCGTTATTTCTTCCGTGTTTCGGGATTCCAATCGCTTGGCTTTCACACCCACACGGTATCAACACCCAATGTAAAGATTTGGGTTCCACGGCTGCTTTCTAGGTTACCTATACTTTATCACTGATCGGCGATAATGTCAAGCGAAGGGAGTCGTGATGACCCATCTTAGTAGCGGTTCAGTAGTAGACGGTGATCCGGACGAATCGGCCCTCGTTGATCATCATGCTCAACAGGACTTCGCGTATCTTCGTTTCGATCACGTAGTCGAGATTCGGTGCCGGTATGTCGACCCGGACAGCGAAGGTGTTCTCCGTTTCGATCTGGTCGAGGCGCATGACCGGATAGTCCTCTTCGAAATCGCGTAGGTTCTCCTCGCTCTCGAAATACATGATCATGCTGATGACGATCTTGCTATCGATCTCGAGCTCCTTGAGCAGCTCTGCGAGGTGCTGGGCACGAGCGATGATATAGGGCGGACGGTGGAAGAACTTGCGCTCATAGATCTCTTTATTCGGATCGCTGCGCAGGTCGAGCGGGACGGCGGCCTTAAACATCGATTCGAGATACGTCTTGAAAAGATGGGCGCGCTTGCCGTTATTGTAGTGGAAATCGGCGTGGAGGTAGATGGTTTCCTGGCCATAGGCATAGGCCGTTATGATGAACCTAAAAAAGTTCGCATAGACCAGGATCCGATGGAAGTGCTTCTGGAATGTTTCGAGCGTGACCTTGATCCGGTATTCGGCGCACAGCGTAAAGGTTTCGTTGTAGACGAGCGGTTCGAAAAGCGCGTTGGCAAAGACCTCCTTCTGTTGGTCGACGTCATAGTAGTGGTAGGCGTCATAGGCAACGCGGTGGTAGAACTTGATGATCTCGACGATGGCGACGATGACGCCGAGGACGAATAGAGTTCCCGCAAAAACGAGTTTGAGGACGAGGCCGAGGTCGCTGATGCTGACGATATAGATGAAGGCGGGAAACATGGCGATCACGAGTAGCCGATAGGTCGAGGTAAAACCCTTCTTGAAGGAAAAGAAGGCGAGTATGAAGACCATGATGACGATGTATAGGACGAAGAAATTGCCGAGATTGAAGTTATCGATCGAGTTGGCGATGTTGTTGATCTCGTGGATGAAAAGGAAGATGCCGAGGGAAACGAGGAAAACCGTCGTCGCCTGCCGCAAGTACAGATACCACGACTTGGTATAGAGCTTGCGCGCCTGCGGTAGGTGGTAGTAGTTCTTCATCTCGCGCCGGTAGCTATAGAAGGGCCAGTAGGAACCATAGAGGCTGATCCGGATCGGGAGAACGGCCTCGTCCCTCAGTTTCGATTCGAGATAGCTCTCGAGATTCGCGAGAGGATTAAGGACGAAAAGGAGCGTACCGAAGAGGATGAACGGCAGGTGATAGCCCTCCGGCAGTAGGGAGAGCGTCAGGAACATGATCAGGCCGTAGATGAAATAGACGATCAGCTTGGCCACGCCACCAAAGACGTATATCCCGAGATAGACGAGTAGGAGGATGGAGAGAATCAGGAAAAAGCGCTGACTCTGTATATCGGCCAAAACCAGTGCGATCGGTAGAAATATGAGTATGAATAGAGTGAGCGATCCAGCGATCGCGATGCGTGTTTTCATGGCCAACCCCCATGAGTTATTATACAAAAAAGGAGCCGCAAAAGCCACTCCTTTAATCGCTTTTCTTACTTTTGTTGCTTGAGCGCTTCGATCAGATCGGCTTTGACCATCGTCGAATACTTCGGTATACCGCGCTCTTTAGCTAGCTCCTTGAGATCCTTAACGAGCATGCTATCATAGTCCGGGGCGTCCCGCTCTGGTTCGGCTTTTTCGGCTGCGGGCTCGGCTACTCTTTCGGGTAGCGTTCCCTCGAGAGCGTCCTTAGCGAGCTGGCAGTAAGCCTCGAAATCCTTTGGTTGGTGCACGGCGATATCGGCGAGCACCTTGCGATTGACGGCGACGCTCGCGAGCGATAGCCCATGGATCAACGTCGAGTACTTCATTCCGTTGAGCTTAGCACCGGCATTAATCCGGCTGATCCATAGCTTTCTGAATGCTCTCTTACGCTGCTTGCGGTCGCGATACGCGTACTTCAAGGAGTGCATAACCTGCTCGTGAGCGGTCCGGTAAAGCGTGCGCTTAGAGCCGAAATAGCCCTTGGCGAGCTTGATGATCTTCTTGCGGCGGCGTCTTGTCACCGCTCCAACTTTTACTCTTGGCATGCGTTATTCCTCCTTATCTACATGAGGTTCGAAATGAGCGATTTGATCCGTTTTTTATCGCTATCGGATACGCTCGTTACGCCTCTTAGTTGTCTGTTTTGTTTCGTTGTTTTCGATGCTGCTAGGTGATTCTTGTATGCGTGCCCACGCATGAGCTTGCCTGTACCGGTGACCTTGATGCGCTTTTTCAAGCCACTGTGAGTCTTTTGTTTCGGCATGTAATTCCCTTCTTTCTAAGTATTGTTTGCGGGTGCGATGATGGCGACGAGATGCCTTCCATCCATCTTCGGCTTCGACTCGACGCTGCCGACCTCACCGATCTGTTCGATAAAATCGTTCATAACGGTACGTCCGACGTTGATATGCGTGATCATACGCCCGAAAAAGCGGATGGACAGCTTGACCTTATCGCCTTTTTCTAAAAAGCGACGGGCATGTCTGAGCTTCGTTTCGAGGTCGTGCTTATCGATCGTCGGACTCAGGCGGATTTCCTTGAGTTCAACGACGCGCTGGTTCTTTTTCATCTCGCGTTCACGACGCTGCTGCTCGTAACGATACTTCGAGTAGTCCATAAATTTCGCGACCATCGGTTTCGATCTCGGTGCGACGACCACGAGGTCGAGTTCAGCCAGGCCAGCGCGTTCGAGCGCCTCTTTCCGCGATAGCGTTCCGAGCTTGTTGCCCTTTTCGTCGATGACGAGAAGGTCGACGTTCGGAATGCTTTCGTTGACGAGCTCTTCCGGTCGCTTCTTATACTGCTTGTATCTCTTGATAGAGTTCACCTCCCTGTCCTGTGATCTAGGAAAAGAAAAAGTGCGTACTGCAAGAGTACCCACTGAGAAACGTTCGTCTAAACGTGACTGTTGGCCCATGGATTCGTCCATCAGGCGAGAGGATGCTCTTCTTTTCACTAGTATTGACTTGCTAGGTCATTATACCTTTTATCCTCTTTCCTGTCAAGGGAATGAGCCCATTTATTCCGCGGAAGT
>JBKHFR010000063.1:0-6864 GCA_046540115.1 Acholeplasmataceae bacterium
CAATCCCTATGCCTACAAGCTCGAAGAGCATGCGCTCGTCCACACCCATCACTACGTCCGCGAGGATGTCGATCACCTCTACGGCTTTCAGCGGCCGGAAAGCAAGGAGCTTTTCATCGCCCTGATCGGCGTTCCGGGAATCGGTCCGAAAAGCGCGTTGAGCATCCTGGCAACGGATGCGATCGACGACATAAGGTATGCGATCGCAAGCGGGAATGCCAAGTACCTGACCAATTTCCCGGGGATCGGAAATAAGAGCGCACAGCAGATCATCCTCGACCTAAAGGGTAAGCTCAGCGATGTCGACGAGGACGTTTCCTTAGAAACCAATGACGTCCAGGATGCCCTGTTGGCACTCGGATACTCGAAAACCGAAGTCAAGCGCGTGCTCAAAAAGATCGACCGTGACCAGTCCGTCGAGATGATGGTTAAATCGGCGCTTCGGCTTCTCATCAAGTAGGGGGATCTATGGAACGCGAACGCATCGTAACCGCCATGTCAAGGAAAGAGGACGAGGATCAGACGCTAAGACCCCGCTCCCTCGATCAGTATATCGGTCAGAACGACATCAAGGAAATGCTCGACATCTACATAAAAGCCGCGGTAAAACGAAAGGAAGCGCTCGATCACATCCTGCTCTACGGACCACCCGGGTTGGGTAAAACCACGCTGGCACAGATCATCGCGAACGAACTGGGCGTCCAGATTCGCGTAACGAGCGGTCCGGCTATCGAACGAAGCGGCGACCTCGCCGCTGTTTTGAGTTCCCTGTCGCCCGGAGACGTGCTCTTTATCGATGAGATGCACCGTCTTCCCCGCTTCGTCGAAGAAGTGCTCTATGCGGCGATGGAGGACTACGTCCTCGATATCGTCATCGGTAAGGACCAGGAATCACGGTCGATCCGGATCGACCTACCGCCCTTTACCCTCATCGGTGCTACCACGCGTTTCGGTGACCTATCCGCGCCGCTTCGCGAGCGCTTCGGCGTCGTCATGCGGCTCAACTACTACGACCAGGACGATCTCAAACGGATCATCCGCAGGACTTCGAACGTCTATCAGAACGCGATCAAGGACGATGCCGTCGAAGCCCTGGCGAGTCGGAGTCGCGGAACGCCACGGATCGCCAACCGCCTGTTCCGTCGGGTCCGGGATTTCGCAGAGATCATCGGCGATGGCGTCATCACGAGCGAGATCACGACGCTCGCCCTAACGAAACTGGGAATCGACGGTAATGGGCTCGACCAGACGGATTATCGCTATCTCCGCAGCGTGATCGAGAACTTCAACGGCGGTCCCGTCGGTATCGAATCGATCGCCGCGACGATCAGCGAAGAGATGACCACCGTCGAAGACGTCTATGAGCCCTATCTGTTACAGGAAGGCTATATCAAACGGACGCCACGAGGACGCGTCGCTACCGAGAGGACGTACCGCGTCCTCGGCATACCATACTATAAAGGACTGCTCGACTCATGAACGTATCGGATTACGACTTCGAACTACCGGAAGAACTCATCGCACAGCACCCCATCGATCGCCGTGATCACGCGCGCATGCTCATCGTCGATAAAAAGGAAGATTCGCTTCACGACGCGCATTTCTATGATATTCTATCGCTGTTAGATAGCGATGACGTTTTGATCATCAACGATTCGAAGGTCATGCCGGCTCGCCTGATCGGAACCAAGGTCGATACGCATGCTGTGATCGAGGTGCTCCTTTTGAAAGAGCGCGATAAAAACGTCTGGGAAGCGACTACCAGACCAGCTCGACGCGTACGCGTCGGCACGACCCTTACCTTCGGCGATCGGCTCAGGATGCGCTGTATCGCGACTAAGGAGGAAGGCATGCGCGTATTCGAGCTCCAATACGACGGCCTTCTGATCGAACGGCTCGAAGAGCTCGGAACGATGCCTCTACCCCCCTACATCAAGGAAGCGCTCAGAGAGCAGGACCGCTATCAGACCGTCTATGCTCGGGAGATGGGGAGTGCCGCCGCACCGACCGCTGGCCTGCACTTCACGAAGGAACTGCTCGCAAGGATCCGTAAAAAGGGCGTGACCATCCTACCGATCACGCTGCACGTCGGCTTAGGAACGTTCAAGCCGATTTCCGCCTCGAGAGTCGAACAGCACACCATGCACAGTGAGACCTATACGATCAGTAAAGAGGTCGCGAAAGCTCTGAACGACGCTAAAAGGGAGCGAAAGAGGATCATCGCCGTCGGAACGACGTCGGTGCGAACGCTCGAGAGCAATTTCAACGACGGATTCCACCCCGGAACCTTTGAAACGGATATCTTCATCTATCCGGGCTATCGGTTCCGGGTCATCGATGGCCTGATCACGAACTTTCACCTGCCTAAGTCGACCCTGATCATGCTCGTCAGTGCGTTAGCGGGAAAGTCCCTGATCGAACGCGCCTACGCCCATGCCATAGAGTCACGTTACCGTTTCTTCTCATTCGGTGATGCGATGTTCATTAAAACGGTATAAGCGTTGAAAAAAGCCCTCAAAATAGATATAATCGACGTGTATGGAGGTCGATCCGCATGCAAAACGAATACTATCTGATCGGGGCACTCGCCATTACCATATCGATCCTTATCGTTCTGTTCCTCCTTTCCAAAAGAAAACGGAAACGAGCCGCTAGCCTACCTTCCTTCGACCGTCTCTACGAAGCGCTCGGAAAAGGCGGGAATATCGTCTCGCTCTCGCGTGAACACGACCGGCTCAGAGTCCGCGTTCGCGACCGAAGGATGATCGACCAGGCCGTACTCAAGGAACTCGGGATTCCGGCTATCGCCGCCCAAGGAGAAATCAAGCTTTTGATCAGGAAATACAGCCAAGAAGCGCTCTCTTACCTGGATGAAAAAAGAAAAGAGGAATCATGATATGCTAAAAAAATCCTTTCTCGTTACATCGGAATACGGGATCCATGCCCGCCCAGCTACGCGCTTGGTCAATCTCGCGATGACCTTCGAATCGGAGATCGATCTTACTGCCATGGGCAAGACCATCAATCTCAAGTCGATCATGGGGCTCATGTCGCTCGGGGTATACAAGGGAGAACGCGTCACGATCGGTTGTGACGGGCGCGACGAGGCGGAAGCGCTCGAAAAGATCACGGACTTCATACTGACCGAATCGATCGGCAGGCTGGCTGACGAGTGAATCAGGACCTAGATAACAGGGCGTCACCGCCCGATCACGACTCTATGAGGACACTGAGGATATGCGACAAAAAAAGCTTAAATACGTCGATGAAGCGTTCCTAAAGGATCGTGACGTAAAAACCGACATCACCCCGGTCGCACTGCCGAGGAACCGAAGGATCGCGCTCGAGATCGGTAGCGGCAAGGGTAGATTCATCACCGACATAGCCGAAGATGATCCCGATAGCCTCTATATCGCTCTAGAAGTCAACATGAATGTCTGCTACCGCATCGTCCAGAAGCGCGATGATAAGGACCTGAAGAATCTCATCATCATTCTCGGCGATGCTAAGCACTTGCTCGAGTATTTCGCGGAGAGAACGATCGACCATATCTACCTCAACTTCTCCGACCCCTGGCCGAAAAAAAGGCACCACAAGAGGCGCCTGACCGCACCGTCCTTTCTCAACGTTTACCGGCGCATTCTTAAGCGTAGCGGAACCCTTTCGCTGCGAACGGACCACAGGGACTTTTTCGAGGACAGCCTGATCGAGCTGCACGGCGTGTTCCGGATCACTAACGTGGACTACGACCTGAAAAAGGGCGCCTATATGACGGAATATGAGGAAAAGAAGCGTGCGGTCGGACCGATCTATCAAGTAGACGCGGAGGTCATCTGACATGCTAAAAGGAATCTATGAGAAACTGTTCCGAGCATCCGGGACGAGCGGGCACGAACATGCCGTGCGCGCTATCATGAGAGCGGAAATGGCGAAGCATCCGTCGTTCTCGATCGAGACCGACCGCCTCGGCTCTGTTTTTGCCGTTAAGAGATCGAAAACAAAGGATCCCCGGACGATCATGGTCGCCGGACACATGGACGAAGTCGGCCTGATGGTCGTGGGCATTAAGTCCAACGGGATGATCGAAATGCAGCCGACGGGTGGCCTGGTTCCCGAAGTCCTGACTTCGCAAGTTCTCGACGTCTGGACCGAACAGGGACCGATCAAAGGCATCGTCGGCGCCATTCCCCCCCATCTACGGACGGAGCAGAAGCATTCGATCGCCGATATGGTCCTCGATGTCGGTGCGCGTTCGCGCGAGGAAGCGAAGTCGTTCGGGATCAGACCCGGCGACATGGTCGCTTTCCCCGAGCTGTTCTTCTACACCAAGGACAAGCGACGCGTCATCAGTAAGGCCATCGATAACCGTTACGGCTGTGGTCTCGCTCTCGAGACGATCGCGCATTTCGATGCGATCGAACTGCCTTTCGATCTCGTCGTCGGTGCGACCGTCCAGGAAGAAGTCGGTCTGAGAGGAGCGATGACGAGCGTCGAAATGTTTTCTCCGGACATCTTTATCGCGCTCGACGCTTCGCCCTTGAACGACGCGATCGATGACGAAGCTCCGGGAAAGCTCGGTCAGGGCTTCCTCTTGCGCATCTTCGATCCGCGCAATGTCATGCACCGGAAAATCCGTAACTATTTGACAACGCTAGCGGATAGGCACGCCATCGGATACCAGTACTATACGTCGAAAGGCGGTACGGATGCCGCGCGGGCGCTCGACATGTTCTCCGGCATCCCGGCGACGACGATCGGCCTACCCGCCCGCTATATCCACAGTACCGCCGCTATGATGGATCTAGACGACCTCGATACATGCCGAAAGATGCTATTTACCTTACTCGAAACCATCACGGTTGAAACGATCGATAACCTAAAGGAGGAAAAACGATGATCAAACTGAGAAATGGAGTCATGATGCCGAAGCTCGGATTGGGTACGTTTCGGATCATGGACCGAAACGAGTGCGTAAAGGTGATCCAGCACGCTCTCGAAGTCGGCTACCGCCACATCGATACGGCCCAGATGTATCAGAACGAGGCCTGCATCGGTGAAGCGATCGCTTCATCGAAATTCGACCGCAAGGACATCTTTATAACCTCTAAGCAGCGCCACCACATGCCACTAGATGATGCCAAGAGTGCCTTCGAAGAAACGCTCGCTAACCTGCAAACGGACTACGTGGACCTATTCCTGATCCACTGGCCGAACCACGACAAGGAGATCAATCAGGAGACATGGTGCTTTTTCGAATCCCTCTACGAACAGAAAAAGGCCCGCGCCATCGGCATCTCCAATTTCCAGAGGCACCACATCATGGACCTCTATGAAACGGCACGCGTCAAGCCCTTCGTCAATCAGGTCGAGCTCCACCCCGGACTACCGCAGCTCTCGCTCAAGCGCTATCTCGATTCCGAAGGCATCATGACGACATCCTATGGCCCTCTGATGAAGGGAGGCGTTTTCGAGGGACACTACGGGGAAACGCTCGGTGAGATCGCCCGCAAATACGACGCGACGATCGCCCAGGTCGTGATCGCTTGGGGTTTAGCTCGTAACGTCATCATGATCCCGAAATCAGCGACGCTCAAGCGGATCGAAGAGAATTTCCAGGCCAAGGATCTCGTCCTCGATTCCCAGGACATCATGCGCATCAACGAGCTATCGAGAGGGGAGCGCGTCTACACCGATCCCGACAACAGTCCTTGGGGGATCTATAAGTCCTATAAACCGGAAAAGAGCGTTTAAGCAGCGCTCTTTTCTATTGAATTATAAGCGCTAGTTGTGTTAGAATGAAAGCACTTATGGGACCCGTTCGGGCCTGAAAAGGAGCTATAAAAATGAAAAGATCAGAAACCTATGAACTCGTTTTGGCGGGATCGTTCACGGCGATCATCCTCCTGATGGCGGTCGTCCCGCAGCTCGGATTCGTTACGATCCTGCCTGGTGTCAGCATAACCCTCGTGCACGTTCCCACGCTGATCGGGATTTTTCTTTTATCGAGGAAATACGCGCTCATGCTGGGTCTTTTCTTCGGAATCGGTTCCTGGATCGCCTCCCTTCTCTACGCGGCGAATCCCTTTGACTTCGCCTTTCAGTATCCGTGGATCTCGATTCTACCGCGTATCCTGTTCGCTCTAGCCGCCTTCTACATCTTCAAGGGCTTGAAAGCTCTCGAAAGCAGGTTCAAGCAGGGTCGGGTGATGATCTTTACGGTCGTCTCGCTCGTAACGATCTTTTCCCTCTATTATGGCCTGCGTGCCGTCAGCAACAATACCGGCTGGGACTTCTCGGTCATCGCGCCGGTCGCGCTCTTTCTGAGTGCTTTGTTCCTTAGCGCCTATTTCTATTTCCTCATCCATAACAAGGGCGAAGAAGCGATCTACCCTTCCTCATTCATTCTCGGCACGGTCGCACACACGGTCATCGTGCTTTCGACCGTCGCACTCTTCGCGCCGAATGCCTTTTTCGAAACATTCGGACAGGACGAGAGCGTTCTCGCTCTGATCTATACGATCGCCATATCGAACGGCCTGATCGAAGCGCTCGTCGCCGTATTGATCGGCTTGCCGATCATCTATGCCATAAGAAGCATGCGCCAGCAAGCCTGATAGAGAAATGAGGTTAGACCATGTTCCTGCTCTTCGACGTCGGAAACACGAATATCAACATCGGTATCGTCACGGACGATTCGATCGAGAAGACCTATCGGTTAAATACCGAGGTCAACCGGACGGCCGATGAATACTACATTCAGATCAAGCACCTGTTCGATCCCGAGGACGTCAGTCGTGTCGCCATATCGAGCGTCGTCCCACGGATCACAGAAAAGCTCATCGACATCAGTCGTCGCCATCTCGG
>JBKHFR010000064.1:0-6814 GCA_046540115.1 Acholeplasmataceae bacterium
GGCGGCATGCCGGGTTCGAAAGCCCAGTTGTTCGAGCAGACCGACGTACGACCCGCCCAGGTTTTCATCGGACTCGTGCTCGCCTATGATCCTGAGACTAAGGAGGCCCTGATCGAGCAGAGGAACCACTTTCGCCTCGGTCAGAAGGTTGAGATCCTTCACACCGATGGGTCGCGCGAGTCATTCCTGCTCGAACGGATGACCGATGAGGACGGTAATCCCCTCGACGTCGCGCCCCATCCCAAGCAGAGGATCCGCATCCGGATTCCTTTTTCGGTCGAAGCGAACGCGATGGTACGAAGGTCATGAAAACGATCTCTAAGCACGGCCGTACGCTCTCCTATCGGGTCGAGGTAAAGGCCAACAAGCATACCTATCTACGGGTCAAACCGGGCTACATCCTCGTTACGACCAATGCGAGGATGCGGATCCGAGATATCGAGGCGATCATCCTTAAACGATTCGATACCTACGCTGCGCGTCTCGACGAGCTTGAGAATCGGGAGAAGGACGATCGGATAACCCTCTGGGGTAGGACCTATGAGCTCATCCTAAAAAGAGGGCCGTTCGCCTACACGATCGACGCGGATCTCGTCTGTGCGACGGCACCGACGGCCTCGATCGCTGAAGCCAAACGGGCGATCTATGGCGAAGAGATGCGCCGCGCGCTTCCCGGTTTCGAGCGCGCCATCGAGCGCGATCTCCGGATGCTGCAGATCGCGATCCTACCGGTCCGGATCAAGTACCTGAAATCGAAGTTCGGTAGCTATCACCGCAAGCATAACGAGATCACCCTCAATAGCTATCTCGCTCAGCTCGACCCGGTCTATACGAAGTATGTGCTCTACCACGAATACGCCCACACCGTGGTATTCGACCACTCGAAGGACTTCTACCGGGTACTCGACCGACTGATGCCCGAACACCGAAGATATCAAAAACGACTGAAAAGAATAGTAATTCATGCCTGAATCGAGTATAATAGGATATAGTTTTAGGAGGATATGACATGGCAGTGAACAAACAGACATTCCAATTGACACAGGATGGTGTCGATCGCTACAGGGAAGAACTCAAGGAACTCGTCGAAGTCAAGCGACAGGAAAACCTCGAAGCGCTCAAAGAGGCTCGGGCTCAGGGCGACCTATCGGAAAATGCCGACTATGATGCCGCGCGCAACGAACAGGCCCGCATCGAGGCCCGGATCGCTGAGATCGAGAACATCCTTAAAAACGCCAGGATCATCAAGGCGACGAGAAGCGATCACGCTAACCTCGGCAAGACGGTAAGAATCCGCTATCTCGATAGCGGAAAAGAGAAGGAGTTCTACCTGATCAGTAGTCTCGAAACCGATCCGAAGAACGACCGGATCTCGATCGAATCACCGATCGGCAGGGCCTTGCTCGATAAACAGAAGGGCGATGTCATCGAGGTAAAATCAGGGACAGGACGCGTTTTCAAGGTCGAGATACTCGAGATCAAGTGATGCCTTTTTATCGACGCTTCATCCCGGATCAATACGCATCATCCATCCAGGAAATACGATACGATGAGCTGAAAGAACAGGGGATTACGACCTTGTTTTTTGACTTGGATAATACGCTGATCGCCTACGATGAGCACGCCCTCTCTGCACGAGTGATCGCGCTCATAACGGACATCCAAAAGCGGTTCAAGGTCGTCATCGTTTCGAACGGTAGCCGTTCGCGCGTTGAAACGGCCCTAAAAGCTTTCGATGTGAACCGTATCTGGCGCGCCAAAAAGCCACTGAAGTTCGGCCTTAAAAGAGCACTTAAAACGGTGTCCTCAAAAGCGGAGGAAACGGCCCTGATCGGTGATCAGCTCATGACCGATGTCCTCGTCAGCAACCGGCTCGGAATGAAGAGCGTGCTCGTCCAGCCGATCAGGCGCTCATCGGATAAGTGGGTGACGCGCATCAATCGCTGGTTCGAACGGATGGTCCTTAATCGCGTCCGCAAGCACGCCCCCGGACTCTATCGGGAAAGGCTAAAGGACTATGCCGATGGCCGCTAGGTGCCGGGGTTGTGGGATCGAGCTGCAGTATACCGACGAGACGGCCCCCGGCTATGCTAAGGATCCCGCCAACCCCTACTGCCAGGCATGCTATCGCTTGTTGCACTATGGTGACGGGGGAATCCATCTCCATCCTAAGGGCTTACCGGTGCTCAGAGCGGACGGGCTCGTACTGATGATCGCTTCGGTCCTCCACCTCGACCTGCTATTTTCCTACCCGGTCCATCGCTTTCAGCCGGACGCCAGGTTCGTCTATGTCGTCAATCAGGTCGACCTCTTGCCGGATTCGACCGACCTTAACCGACTGCTCCAAAACCTGGTCGCTCGTGCGAAAGGGATGCGCATTCCCTTTGAACGGATCATCCTGATGACGGCTAAGAATCGGCAGGACCTCGCGCACCTGCGCGCCTACCTAGCCGAACAACCGGAAAGGGATATCCAGTTGATCGGCGTACAGAACAGCGGGAAGACGACGATCTTCAAGGCGCTGACCGCTGATGATCGGGCCCTAGCCCTAAAGAAAGCCGGGCTCACCCAGAGCGCGCTAACCGGTATGATGGATGGCCATGTCATCCATGATATGCCGGGGCTCTATCAAACGGGCTATCTGCACCAGTTCATGGACTATAAGGAATACCGGAAGCTGATCCCCGACCGGACGATCAGACCCCGAATCTATGGGCTCGGTTCCGGGCAGTCGATCCGGATCGAGGACCTCTTCATCGTGACCAATCGATCCGAGCGGCGTCCCGTCGTCTTCTACCTATCGGAGCACGTCCGAATAGGCCGGATCCGGACGGATCGGATTAAGCGAATAAGCGATCGCAACTGGGCGAAAAGGACGTTTCATTGCCCGCACGGCAAGCACCAGGTCACGTTCGCCGATATGGGCATGATGCACGTCGACGGGCCCTGCAGCATGAGCCTACACTACGTGCGCGACGCGCACGTCAACGTAACGGAGGCGCTATTCAAGTGATCGAACGACTGCTTAGAGATGTCAGAAAGAAACTCGCCGACCATCCGGAACGGCTCCGGCATACGCTCGGCGTATATGAAACGGCTCTAGAACTCGCCCTGATCCACGGTGCCGATCGACGCGCCGTCGCGATCGCGAGTCTCATGCACGACTATCACCGCCACGATCCCATCGCAGAGCTCACCTCCGGACTCGATCCCGATACGGTAGAGCGCTATCGGAAGATCCCGGCCATCTATCACGCGATACGCGCATCGCAAACGCTTCGGACGGTTTACGGGGTGACGGATTCCGATACCCTCAACGCCGTGCGCTACCACGTCTTCGGACGACCGAAAATGAGCCTGACAGAAAGGGTCGTGTTCGTAAGCGACCTCGCGGAACCGGGACGCGCTTTCATCGATACGAAGGCTCTATTCGACCTGGCCGTTAGAGACATCGACCTGGCCTGTGAGAAGGCCATGAGGATCATCATGGATTACGCCATTACCGAAGGAAAAGAACCGGACATCGAACAGCTCGATGCCTATCGCTATTACGAGGAGGTTAATCGTGGAAAAACTCACTAGGATTCTGGATACGCTCGAAGGACTCAAGGTTAAGGATCTAGTGGCCTATGACTTCGAAAAGACATCGCCTTTCTATGACTATTTCGTCATCGCGACGACCAATGAACGACAGGCAACGGCCGCGATCGACTACCTAAAAAAAGAGCTCGACGACCACGAGATCAGGCACGTCGAAGGCAAGGGTGGATCCTGGGTGCTCATCGATGCCCGCGATGTCATCATCCACCTTTTCAGCGAGGAGGATCGGCGTTACTACGGCTTCGATGACCGTCTTTTAGGCGTCAAGCGCGTGCGCTGATGTTTTCCCGTACCTATGACCTTTTGATGGCGGATGTCGACTATGAGGCCCTCTATCTGTGGCTCAAGCCCTATCTCTCTGAGGATGACCTGATCGCGGATGTCGGGTGTGGGAGCGGCTACCTCTTAAAAGAACTGCTCAGAGCCGGTCATCGGGCTATCGGGATAGATATCGATGAATCGATGCTTGCGCTCGCACGCGAGCGCCTGTTAGAGGCTGAGCTACCGGCTGCGCTCTACGTGCATGACATTAGGGAGCCGTTCGAAAGCCGCTTCGATGTTCTGATCGGCGTTTTCGACGTCATCAACTACTTTAAGGGCTTTAGAAGCGTCTTTAAAAACCTCTTTCAGGCTTTAAACGACGGTGGCCTCCTGATCTTCGATGCCTACAAAGAGAGCGTCCTCAAGGACTATGCCGGCTATCGCGAAGAAGGAAGGAAACCGATTCGCTATACGTGGACGATCGAAACGAAAAAAGAACGGATCGAACACGTGGTATCGGTCGGAAAGAATAGCGATGTCATCGTTCAGTACGTCCACAAAATCGCTGATCTCAAGGAAGCCCTCCAGGAACTCGGGTTCGACGTTCGCGTTCGTGATGGCATCGACCCCCGTAAGCACTACGTCATCGCCCGGAAATAGCGGGCTTTTTTTATCGAGTAAAAAGCATGCTCGTCCGACTACTATCAAGTAGGAGGGATGAACATGCCAAAAGAAAGCCTCGGTCTCATCGTTATCGTCATGGTCGTATTGAACGTCGTTCTTTTTCCACAAAAAGAAGAGGTCGCCCACGCGAACGAGATATTCGAAGCCCCCGAACCGTTTTCCGTAACCGTCGAGGGCGCCGTCGTATTCCCGGGAACCTATGACTTCTATCGTCCGCTCAGCCAACAGGATATCATCGACTATGCCGGCGGTTATCGCGACGATGCTGACGTGCAGTCGGTATCGAATCGCACCTTTGATTCCGATGGACGGATCGAGATCCCCTTTGAAGGAAAGCCCGCCGAGGAGCCGTCGCTCAGAGTCAACGTCAATCAGGCCAATTTCCAGGAGTTACTCGTCATCCCGTCGATGACGGAAACGCGGGCCGCCTCGCTGATCATCTACCGGGAAGCGAACGGCGATTTCATGACGATCGATGACCTGATCAACGTCAAGCACATCGGACCCGTAACCCTTGAAAACATTCGTCCGCACGTTACGCTCGGTTGACCCCTATCTCTATGGCATCGGCGTAGCGCTCTTCCTTTTAGGTATTCTCGTACCCTTTACGTTCTTCCTTTTCATGCTCTATCTCCTAGTGCTGTGGAAACGGTTGAACATCCTATGGATGGTCGTCCTGATCGCGGTTCTACTCGTCCTGCATAGCCTCAGCGAACACCACTCGCAGGCGTCCTTCGTGCGCGGGGAAGCCCGCGTGACTAGCATTGAAAGACTGACCTATTCGGATCGGCTGACGGTTCGTATCGCTAATACCTACTATCACGTCATGGTGCCGATTGGCGCCTACACGGTCGGCGACGTGGTTTTCGTAGAAGCGGACGTCGAACAGTATTCAGAGCAGTCGATCCCCTTCGGCTTCGACGCGCAAGGATACTACCGGGGACAGGGCATCGACGGCTATCTCGAAACGGAGACGCTCGAACTGATCGGCGAGCGGTTATCGTTCTGGCAGCTCCGACAGACGATCAAGGACCGGCTCATCGACCATGCCTATGTCCGAGCCTATCTGCTCGGTGAGAAGGCGTTCGCGAACGAAACGGATGAGACCTTTCGTTCGCTCGGGATTTCGTTTTTACTGACGATGAGCGGACTGCACGTCTACGCCCTGCTCGACGGAGTTAGATACGTCTTTTTCCGCTTGGATCTCGCAAAGCGCGTCCAGGAAGTCCTCGTCGCACTCGTACTGATCCTTTTTCTCTATCTACAGGCCGGCTCGATGAGCATGGTCCGGATCGCCTTGTCCTATCTCCTGTCCTGGCTGAATCGTCGTTATGACTGGCGCTACACGCGCCTCGACCGGCTCTTCATCGTCTTCTATGCCATGCTGCTGATGAAAATCGACTACCTCTATCACGGCGGGTTCATCCTGACGTTTCTGATCCTATCGGCTTTTTCATTGGCGGAACCGTTATACCGAAGCCTCGGTGGCTACGTACAGAAGCTCGCGCTATCCGCGATCGTCTTCGGCGTAACGCTCCCCTTCTATCTGCGCGTCATGCCGCTCGTCGTTCTACTGATGCCGGTTTTCATCTTTCTTTTTACGAAGCCTTTTTTCTACGGAGCGATCCTCGTCACCCTCATCCCTGAGATAGCCCCCTTCTATGACCGTGCCATCGCTCTGACCGAAGGCCTGTTAAGGATCCTTGAGGACCGCCAGGTCGTAATCGAACTACCGGCCCTCGGTACCCTTTTAACGCTCCTATACTATGGGTTCATCTGGCTCCTTTTCCTTTCGCACAGGCTGCGCCAGGCGCTGATGCGCCTGCTTTTAGTTGTCGCCGTCTTTGGCATCGCTCTTTTCGAACGGCGCTATGCCTATGACTACGCGGTCTATTTCCTTGACGTCAAGCAGGGTGATTCGACCGTGTTCGTCGCACCGGATTGCGTGCTCGTCATCGACAGCTTTCAGTATACGGCATCCTTTCTGAACGACCTCGGGATCCGGACGATCGACTACCTCATCCTGACGCATGCCGACCAGGACCACGTCAAGGAAGCTCCGGATATCATCCGTGGCTTTCGCGTCGATCACGTGCTTCTAAGCCCGTATGAAACCTATGAGGTCGCTCATAGGAACATCGAAAGACCGCGCGCGAAAAAAAGCTATTCCTGCGGCGTGCTTAGTTTCGATATCCTCGGGCCATTGCAGCGATACGATAACAGTAACGACAACTCGCTCATCATCCAGGTCTACGCCTACGGTAGATCC
>JBKHFR010000065.1:0-6709 GCA_046540115.1 Acholeplasmataceae bacterium
GGTCGAGACCAAGCGCCAGTTCGAGAAAACGCGCCTGATCTATGAAGCGCTTTCCGCCCATACGGCGGTCGGGATCATCATCATCGACCGTACCGGACGGGTCACGTATGCCAACCGTTACTTCTTCGAACTGACAGGAGAAAACAGGGCGAACCTCATCGGGCGCGACCTGTTGAGCATCAACAGCTATGACGTGCGCAGCCTCGTTAAAAAGGTACTGCGCGGTCAGAAGGGCAACTTCGAAGGCGAAATCCGGAAGAGCGAACAGGAAATCTCCAGGATCCAGGCCAGTGCGACGCCGATCCTCGACCGTCAGAACCGGGTCAGCGGTGGAATCGGCTTCGTTGAAGACGTCACGAAAGAGGTCGCGAACCGGAAGCGGATCAAGGAACTCACCTTTCGGGACGCCCTGACCGAGACTCTCAACCGGATGGCCCTGCATGCCTTCATGGAGGACGAAGCGCACCAAAGGGAAGTCTACGGGATCGTCGTCTGTGACATCAACGGCCTCAGGCACTTTAATAAAGCGCTCGGTCTCGCCTATGGCGACGCGATCCTCAAGGATTTCGCGAAACTATTAGTCGAAGCGATCGCTCCGGACGGCACGGTCTTTCGAACGGGCGGCGATACCTTCACGATCCTTACCTATCGCCACGCGACGGAGCATATCGAAGCCTACATCGAGCGGATCATCGACCGTATCCGTGCTAATAAGGAAGAGAAAAAGCGCTATTTCGTTTCGTTCGGCTATAGTATCAAGGACCGCGAGCATTCGTTCGAAAAGGCCATGGACAAAGCCGAAGAGATGATGGTCCGAAACAAGGTATTAGACGGCTCGACGACGAACAGAGAGATCATCGATTCGCTACTGAAAACGCTCTATCAAAAGAGTCCGCGCGAACTCGCCCATTCCGAACGCGTCGCGGAAATCGCTCAGGGCATCGCCCTGAATCTCGGTCTATCGGAGCGCGATGCCAAACGGATCAGGCTCGCCGGTCTTTTGCACGATCTCGGTAAGGTCAGCCTCGATAGCCGGCTATTGAACAAGGATGAGGAACCGGATGAGGCCGAGTGGCTCGAGATCCGGCGACACCCGCACTACGGGTATCGCATCCTCAGCGACATCCATGGATATGAGGAGATCGCGAAGATCGTCCACGAGCATCACGAGCGATACGACGGCAAGGGCTATCCGAACGGTCTTAAGGGAAGCGAGATCTCTCTCGGAGCAA
Organism: Acholeplasmataceae bacterium; assembly: GCA_046540115.1. Lineage (GTDB taxonomy): Bacteria > Bacillota_I > Bacilli_A > Acholeplasmatales > Acholeplasmataceae > RECG01. Next base: position 1,233 of record JBKHFR010000065.1, read on the forward strand.
GGATCGTTATGGTAGCCGATTCGTATGACGCCATGACCACGAAACGGCCCTATAAGAGGACTCTAACGAGTCATGAAGCCTGTAGAGAGATCACTCGCAACAAGAGCGCGATGTATGACCCTGAGGTCGTCGATGCCTTTCTTTCATACATGGCAGCGCATGATGATGGATCGTGTTCCTAGGAGGAGGACCCATGAACAAGAGTCGCGTATTCGTGTTGATCTTCGTTCTGATCCTATCCTTGACCCTGATGAGCGGTTGCGGACTGATCGAAGAAGTCGAATCGATCCGCATCGTCGGGAGTACCGAGGTCAAGGCCGGTGAAGAATACAGCTATCGGGCGGTCATCACCCCCGAGAGGCTCGCTTCTCTCCGTGTCGACTGGTCGGTTCGCGCCGATGACGGAGAGGCTACGATCAACGAGAACGGCCTTCTGGTCGCACGGGAAGCGGGAACGATCACCGTCATCGCCGAACTCAGAGGAGTAGAAGCAACGCTCGACGTCGTCATAACCGAAAGAGTTCAGAGCGTCACGATCGAAGGACCCGATGAGGTCACAGTCGAAGACGTCACGACCTATGACATCAGCATCTCACCCGAGGATGCCACCTATCGCCGAGCCGTCTGGACGGTGCTCTCGGATAGCGGCGTCGCCGCCATCACCGAGGACGGCGAACTGACCGCATTCAGCCCTGGCCGGATCACCATCCGCGTTTCCGTTGACGGGGTCATCGGCAGGAAAGAAGTCGACATCATCGAGCAACAGGAATAAAAAAAGGCGGTTCGCTCTGGCGAAACGCCTATCTTTTTTTGCGTTGGTACATGTAGTGATCGAGATCGTCGATGAAGGCCTTGAAGTCCTTCCCTTCCTTCGGATCATACATCCGCACGCCATAACTGAAGGAAAAGGGGAACGGGAACTTTCCGGTCCGGTTCAAGCGGTCGATATTCCTTTCGATCAGTTCGATCACGCCATCTAAGGAAGTGGTCGTTTCCGTTTTTATGATGGCGGCGAATTCATCGCCACCGATCCGAGCGACGAAGGCGTCATCGCCGAAACTCCTTTCGAGTATCCTACCGAAGGCCTGCAAGGCATCATCGCCCGTGCTATGCCCGAAGTTATCGTTGACGCTCTTGAAGTTATCGATATCGATGATGATCCCACCGTAGCGATTGTTCTTTGGTTTCTGTTTCGTGATCTCGAAGACCTTCTTGTTGAATTCGCGCTTGTTATAGAGGCCCGTTAGCGAATCGATGAGGATGAGCCTCCGCTGTACGAAGAGATGGATGAACAGTAGCCCGAGCGTGACCGAAGGCCAGATCAGAAGCGTTTCGTAGTAGAGCACTTGCATGATGCCGCCGATCACAGGGAAGAAAGGGAAGGCGAGCAGCGCATAGAAATTCCCTTTGTTGAGCAGTTTGCGATTTCTGAGAGTATGGAAATAGGCCAGGAAAAAGTAGGTATAGCTCATAACCACGTGGACAAGGAAAAGCGGTCCGCGCACGTAGTCGTTACTCGCATCAACCGAGAACAAAAGGCCAAAGGGCGGATTGAGGACGATAAGAACGAAGTCCATCACGATCGGCAGCAACAGGTAACTAGGCAGTCTCTTTTTAAGCCCGGTATCCTGAAAAATGAAATAGTCGACGTATAGGAACCAAAAAAACGCGCTGGCCACGACGAGGAAGTAAGCGATCGAATTGCCGATAAGGATCCACCATGAAACGATGGTTCCTGGTTGTCCTTCGAGTAGAACGTTCGGGATATCGAGTAGAAGGTTGACCATCGTGAAGAGAACGATGAGCCGTAAAAACGGATGATTCTCCTGTTCATCCGGCGTATTCTTGAGCATGCTGATATAGATGATCGAGCAGAGTATGAACGAGTACGTGTTAACCTGAATGACGTAGAGCACGGATACTATCCCCCTTGTACGGAAGGTATTCCGTTATGGGGATATTATAACACGATTTTCAAAAAAATATAAAGACCCTAAAGGGATCGGTCCAGGGAAGTGACCATGTTCTTCGGAAAATGGATCTCAAAGGATACGCCGTTACGTTCGTTTTTGGCGCGAACGAGACCGCCGTGCAGTAAAACGATCTGCCTGACGATCGAAAGACCGAGTCCGGTTCCCTTGCTTTTGCTCTTGTAGAAGCTCTTGAATATGTCGTCGAGATGGTCCGCCTCGATCCTCGGACCGATGTTTGCAACACGGGTTATCAGACCGTCTTCGTCGCGAACAAGGATAGCGATCGTCGTTTCAGGTTCGGCGTGTTCGAAGGCGTTTTCCAAAAGATTGTTGAGAACCTGCTCGATCCGCGAGGCATCGCCTCTGATCACGGTGTTTCGAGAGGTATAGGTGAGCTCGGCTCTCTTGGTAGTTTCGCGCTTGACGCGGTTGAATTTGGCCACCGTCTCTTCGAGCAGTTGACGGTAGTCGAAGGGCTTCCTCGCGATCCTGAACGTACCCGATTCGAGCTGACTCAGATCGAGCATGTCATGGGCGAGGCGACTGATCTTTCTCGTTTCCGTAACGATCGTCTCGAAGTACTTCGCGCGTTCCTCGTCCGTTTTCGCCATGCCGTCCTCGATCGCTTCGATCGTACCGAGGATGACCGCTAGTGGCGTCTGCAACTCGTGCGATACCGTCGATACGAATGATTTACGTAGGCTCTCGAGCCGCTTTTCACGGGCGAGTTCGGTTCTGAGACGTTCGATCGTCAGCTGCAGTTCGCGGGTCAGGTGGTTGAGCGTCTGCCCGAGTTCGCCGATCTCATCGCGGCGATTATCCTGCCAGACGACGTCGAAGTTGAGGTTCGCCATTTCCTTAGCGATGCCGCTTAGGCGTACGAGTGGCCGGGCGACCTGCCGGGAAAAAGCCAGAGCGAGCAGGAGCGAAAGCCCGACTGCGAAGACGACGACGTAGGCATAGAGGTCATTCATGATCCGAAGCGCTTCCTCGAGGTCCTGGTGTGGAACCTCGAGTCGGTAGATATAGTTCTCTCGTTGCGCGTAGAGGTGAAGGTAGGGCATCCTTCCGTCATAGACGATACGGTCGTATAGGCCCTGGTCGATCGCGTGCAGAATATCCGGAGTAAGAGCGGACGACTCCTCGTTGTAAAGGACGCTACCCGAAGGGGCATAGACGGTAACCCGGGACGTGATCGTCGTCTGGAACTGCTCGATCGTATTCCTGGCGAAGCGATCGATTTCCTCGTCACCGACCAGGCGGTCGAGCTCCTCGATCTCATCGGTCATCCGCTCGATCCGTCGATCATGGTAAAACGAAGGCAAAAAGGTCGTCTGCATGGCGTAGACGAAAGCGATCAGAATGATCGCACTCAGTATGAAATAGGTCAAAAAGCGATAGAAGATCGGGAATCGTCTCATGAGGGCACCTCGAAGCGATAGCCGACACCGAAAACGGTCTCGATATAGTCGAGCGGTTCGATCTTCTTTCTCAGCCGCTTGATATGCGTATCGACGGTACGCAGATCACCGAAGTAGTCGTAGCCCCAGACGTTGATCAAGAGCTGTTCCCGCGTTAGGGCCGTGCCACGGTGTTCGGCCAGATAGACCAGTAGGTCGTATTCCGTCGGGCTTAGAGCGATCTCTCGTTCACGGACATAGACGCGGTGCGCGTCGTTGTCGATCCGCAGCGAACCGATATCCGTGACGTCGCTTTTTGCTCGCAAACCCCGTTTGAGCAGTGCTTCGCTGCGAGCGAGGAGCTCCTTGAGGCTGAAGGGCTTGGTCATGTAGTCATCGGCGCCGAGCTCGAAGCCGAAGAGCTTGTCGCTTTCTTCTTTGCGTGCCGTAAGGAAGAGGATCGGCACCTGGCTTTTCTCGCGGATCTTTCGGCACACGCTCCAACCGTCGGAGTTCTCGAGCATGACGTCGAGAACGACGAGGTCGACACGGTTCTTTTCAAAGATATCGAGCGCTGAAAAACCGTCCTTAGCCTCCAGGACGTCGAAGTTTCCTTTCAGATAGTAGGTCCGCATCAGTTTTAGTAGCGTACCCTCATCCTCAACGAGCAGTACGGTGCGACGCATGGCCATCACTCCTTACTCATATTCTATCACGTTCGGCCTTTCTTCGAGAGGTCTTTCGTCGTTTTCAAAGGTTTGTCACAGGATTGTCACGATTTACTGGTAGGATCAAGGTGTAGGAACAGGATATCTGTCCTTGCGCTTCGGTCGCGAAGCGCTAATACCCCGGAAAAAGGTCTCTAGAGCATCTAGGGGCTTTTTTCCGTATCGGGATCGGAATGATCATAAAATCCCGTGCCAAGCGGCTCGATCACTGGTATTGACGCTTTCGAAAACGAGGATATCACCCTCCGTTGTGAGCGAAAGAGCCGATCCTTACCGCTCTTGTACTGAAGAGATATCCTAGGAAATACGTGGCTATAAGAATATTGATATATGGCACTATAAAGGCATATACGGATATTCAAAACATAATAATCAGCTATAGTCCTATTCCTTAAAGTACAGTATAAATCGTGAGTCCCGCTAGGAGTCCTAGGACCGAGATCAGGGATCACAGCGCTTCCTTTGGTTTTCTGAACAGCTATTACGAAGGCCCTGCATCAGAAACGAAGGATCCGTAGATTCAACGCGTGATCCTTACAAAAGAGCGCATTTTAGATGCATCCGATCGCTCGACGATCCGTTAGCAGTAACACCAAGGCAGGCTTTGATCATAACAGTTTTCGTTTATTTCGAACGATTCCTTTCTTTTAGCGATTTGATCCGTATAAAGGTGATCGAATGGCTATTCGCACGCCGATTCTTATCGGCCATGATCAGAACGGACGAGCGAAAAAATCGTCCGTCTTACCGTGTCATAGCGGCGTTTCGAATTCGCTGAGCGGCCGATAATAGCTAAATTTATGCATATTCTTACGGTATTATGGTAAAATAGTCTCGTTTCATATGCTCAATCGGTCGAGGTCCTCCTATGAGACTAGATTTTTCAGCCATCATGATCACGAATTTCACGGCTAACCTCCTGATCCTTAGTATCCTGATCGCCTTCTATGCGCGTTTCCGGGATGAATACCGAGGCATCGGCTACCTGCTACTGAGCAATAGCGTCCAGTTGGTCGGAATCATCCTGATCGGTCTAAGGGACTTGTTGCCCGCCTTCCTTTCTCTTGCTGTCGGTAACGGATTGGTCGCGCTCGCTTTCTTTTTTGCTTTTTGCGGATCCATCCGCTTTTTCGGACACGCTCATCGACCGAAAAACCACGCGATCACGCTCGGACTGTTCCTAGGCGGCTACGCCTTTTTCTTGTTGACAGCGCAGGACTATAGAGCGCTCATCGTCCTGTCCTCAGCATTCTTTATCTATTACAGCTATCGCTACATCCATTACTATGCGATCCAGGAGACCCGGCACTTAAAAAGACTACAGGCCATCCAGTTATCGCTCGTGGCCTTCTATCTTTTGACGAGCACGCTCCGGA
>JBKHFR010000066.1:0-6424 GCA_046540115.1 Acholeplasmataceae bacterium
CCCGAGATCGACGGCATCTTCACGATCAGTGACGCCGTCGCGGCTGAAGTCATCCTCAATCTCGAAAAGGACGGAAGGCGCGTTCCCGAAGACGTCCGGGTCATCGGTTATGACGGTGGTCGAAGCTTTTTGAACCTCGGTAAGCGGATCACGTCGATCGGTCAATCTCCGGAGAGAATCGCCGTTAGGATCGGCGAACTCATCCAGAACTACTACGATAAAAAGCCGCTCGAAAACCGGGTCGTACCGATCGAGTTCTGTCGCGGGGATACGGCCTAACAAAAAGGGATGTGCGCTTCTGTCACATCCCTTTTTATATGGGCTCTATAATTACTTTAGGGATGGATTCTTGAACTAAGAATCTACAAAAAGCATGAGCAAGTCCTAAAATAGAAGTATCCGCACTACCCTTTAGGAGGCCTGCTCATGCACACCATATTATTATGAAAATGCTCAAATTGGAAGATGGAAAGCTTCATGTCCTGGGTGCTTATCTCGAATGGACGCTACGTCTAGTCAATTGAGCGAATTATCGTATCTATTCCATGGATGGATCACTGTGGGTGTTGACAGGAGTTCTCTCTATGATTCGAGCGAGAATGACATTTTCATCGCCCACGGATGATTCGAACCCTCGATGTCGACCACGAGAACATCCCTGTGAGAGGCCTCTACCGTCAAGAGACGACTCCCACGACTGTGAAGACCGCCTTCGACCCGAATGTCCATGTCATTCTCTCCCTTTAAAACGAGGTCGATCAGGACGACGGTCGCCTCTAGAGCGGCTTTTTTCTGGTCACCGGCGACCCAGTTGTGAAAGGAATAGCGCATCGTATTGTTTTCCTGATCGTAGGAAACGCGGATATAGGTTTCCTTCACGGCGTGTCTTTCGAGGTCGTACTTGAGCGTTCCCCCTTCGAGGTAATCATTGATGCGATCGCGCAACTCGATGTGTTCCTGATCCTTAGGCCCATCCGGCGTATCGGTCAGTTCATAGATCAGGAATAGACCGAAGATCGAAAAGACGACGAAAGAAGTGACGAGTACCATAACCTGATTCTTTTTCACACGACTCATGGCGTCACTTCTTTCATCGTTCCTTATAGCTCTATGATAGCATAAATATCGGGATATTCAATCACGTAATCGCTAGGATGCCCTCCGGTTTCCAGGTGTGAATCCCACCGTTCGCGGAAAGATAGACGATTTCGAGTTCTGATGATACGAACTCGACCAGGATCTGATCCTTACCAGCCTCGACCTCTTCATTCACTCCCCATCGGTTCGTACCGAACGTGTCCTCTAGGAGACCTTCGAGGGCATCGAGAGCCATTTCTTCGGTCGGTGTCGATAGGGATTCGAAGATGAACCGGTCGTTGTCATAGTCATAGAAAACGTAGACATCGCCATCCGTTGACGTAGCCTTGTAGGGTTCGGTCGATGTTTCTAGGTAAAGGTCGAGCTTGATCTGGTTGACCACCTCTTCGCTCTTCGTATCCTTGGCTCGCTGGATGAACCCATTGTAGCCGACGATCGTTACGGCTGTCAGAATCGCTATGATCATCATGACGACGATCAGCTCGAACAGTGTAAAACCTTTTTGATTCATGGTATTGCCTCACTTTCATGTTTTACTCTATCATAGGCGGGCAATACCGGGATTACTCGAAAAAGGATGAGCGAAGTCATCCTTTACTCGTTACCTGGGTCGCTAGAAAAGGTTCCGGGCAACCCGGAGTGCCTGATCGACGTACTTGTCGAACATGGCTTCGTCGTTGAAGAATTCCATGGATAGCGCACCATTCGGGTTGGTGTAGTCGACCAAGGCCGGCGAGATCAGAGCAACCACGACCATGCGTTGAATGGCTTGTTCTACGATCCTTCTCCTCGATTCCTGCATGAAGGGGTCAGAATCGTCGTGACTGTAGGAAATGATGCCCATGTCACCGAAACACCGAGCGAGCGTATCCCCGAGCTTTTGGTGCATTTTTGGTATTCCGAATACCATTTTGAGAGCGCCAGGGTTCTTTCGGACGAAAGCGATGATCCGTTTAAGGAGCTCCTTCGTAAATTCCTTTTCCTGTCGTTGTTCGGCGCGGACGGACTCATCGGTCAGTGCGAACAGTTCCTGTGCGAGTTCGTCGAGAATTTCTTCCGTCGCGATCTCAACGAGCACATCCTTACTGCCGAAGTGATAGTTGACGGCCGCGATGTTGATCGAACACGCATCGGCGATACCTTTAATCGTAACCCTGTCACCACGACGGACGAACGTCTTCGTTACGTCGATCATCGTGCGTTTCGTTTTTTTGGTCCCCATTTTTCGATGCCCCTTTTTCGTTTTTTCTTTTCTACATATATAATATAACACATTTTTAATACTTATTTCTCACGTAGTGGTTTTATGTCATTCTTATGGCGCACCGGTCACCGAAAAAAAGCGCCCCGAAAGGTTCGAGGCGCTCTGTGGTCGTTCAGTGATTAACCGTTCGTTAAATTCTTTTTGATCCGATAGCCGATCCCCCATACCGTCTCGATCGGAGATTCGTGGTCCTTTAAGGACAGCTTCTTACGCAGGCGATTCATGTGAATGTTGATCGCGTTATCGGTCACGTCTTCTTCTGACGGGTAGAGCAGCGATCCGAGCTGTTTCCTCGAGATCGTCTCGTTCTTGTTTTCAAAGAACAGTTTGAGCGTATTGAATTCGCGAATGGTCAGGTTGACTTCTTCGTTATGGTGATAGACGCGGTATTCACGGGGGTAGATGGTCAGGGGGCCGATCGTGATGGCTTCCTGTTCGGTCTGCTCGTCCTTCTGGAACTTACGTTCCCGTCTGAGGGCGGCGCGGATGAGGGCGACGGTCTCGATCACCTTGATCTCACTGGTCAGGTAGTAATCGGCACCGATGTCGAGATAGTAGGACTTGACGATCTCGGAGTCGACATCGGAAATGACGAAAAGAGGCGCATTGGTATGCTTCCTGATCGCCTGGATGTTAGCGGAATTGATGCTGTCGCTCTGGTCGAGGTTGATCATGTAAAAGGAATAGTCCGACCACCCGATGAAATGCCTGATCTCATTGGGATCGAGGACCTTGACCTGAAACTGGTTGGTTTCAAGTTCTTTCAATAGATCCTCAAACATTTCTTTTAATTCAGTAAATATTACGATTCGATCCATAGTTCAGTACCCCCCGTTGTTCGATTAGAAACACGGCGACCTCGCTCTTAACGCTGCCAGAAAATCGAGTATGCTTGCAGGCGTCCTGTCTAATGATAGTTTAATTGTACGCTGCGCTCAGAAAAAAGGATAGACCTATTTACAACACGAATTATAACTTCACGATTCGTATACACGAAATGTTTCGTCCGAATCATTGCATTTTTATGTAACTTTGCTTTCGCGTGACGAAAGCGCTATCATGAATGATGGCGCTTTAAGTCGGGTATCATTTCCACGGATTCGCGCCGATCTGAGACCTAATACCTTCCATTTCTTTCGGTTCTGATCCGGTCCGAAACAAGGGAACCCATCCGGTATGTGCCATGACGGGGCATCCCTGGGATGCCCGAACATTTTATACTGGAAAAAGAGCGGAAACTGTGATAATCTATACGTGTGTCGGGAAATGGCTCAGCTTGGTAGAGCGCCTGGTTCGGGATCAGGAGGTCGCAGGTTCAAATCCTGTTTTCCCGACCATTTTTTTGTATATGAAGGAAAAATAACCTCTTTATGCCCTTAAAATCAATAAAAAAAGCCGATTTTTCTTGTATATCGATCGCCCTTAAATAAAAAGCACGCAGGATCTCGGGCTGAAGCGAACCGATCATAGGAAAGCCTTTCGATCCTGCTCTTAGCCTTTTCGCGTAGCGGCTATCCTTGTTTATCCGTCGATTTAGGAGTATAATGGATGCGAAAAAGACATGAAGGAGCGTATATGAAACTATACAAGTATTCGGATGAACAGACCATCGCAAGCGCTGTTGCCGGGAAGATCATCGGCATCGTGACGAAGAACCCGCAGGCGACGCTCGGTCTCGCGACCGGTTCGACACAGCTGGCCGTTTACCGAGCGCTCGTCGCCGATCACAGGGAACGCAATACGAGCTATCGCACGGTTACGACCTTCAATCTGGACGAGTACGTCGGACTCGACGCCGAGCACGAACAGAGCTATCACTACTACATGAGAAAAAACCTCTTCGACCACATCGACGGTGATCCCGATTTGCAGCACATCCCGAACGGCCTAGCTGCCGATCTGGAGGAGGAGTGCCGGCGCTATGACGGACTCCTCGATCAGCGACCGATCGACCTGCAGTTGCTCGGCATCGGTCAGAACGGACACATCGGCTTTAATGAACCCGGTTCGTCCTTCGATCTCCGGACGCACGTCGTCGAACTCGATCGCCAGACGCGGGTCGACAACGCCCGAAATTTCGCGGCCTTAAAGGATGTCCCGATGCGGGCGATAACGATGGGGATCAAGGACATCATGCGGGCGAAACGCATCGTTCTAGTCGCGATCGGTCCGGCTAAGGCGAATGCCATCAAGGCCTTCATGCACGGACCCATCGGCGAGGATATGCCGGCATCGGCGTTGCGGGAACACCCGCATCTCGAGGTCTATGTCGACCATGAGGCCGGAAAATATGTCTGATTCGCGTTCTATCGGTTTCTGTCTGAAGCGAACTAGAAGACCCTTTCGGATGATCCGTATCTTCACGTATCCCAGGGCGATGGAATTTCGACCTCTACGTTTAAAACCGAATGACGCGACCCGATACGATCAAGGATGAGCTCAGTCGACGTCGTCGGCTTTTTTCTTGTCAGAAACTCTAGTTCGAACCGTTTCATCGCGATCGCTCTTCATGTCGTCCCAGAAGTCGGCGTAGGCCTTCCGGTGGATCGGACCATCATAGAGCCCGAGCTTTTGGGAAAGGCAGGCGATGACATTCGAACCCAGCGTATGCTTGGCCTGACCGATGTAGGCGGCATCGGCTCTGGTTGCCGTTTTTTGACGGATTTTATCGAATAGCGCGAAGTCCTGATCGAAGCGGTTGAACCACGGCATCGCCTGATCGATGAACGGTCGGTTCCGGTAGTGTATCTTCAGGCGAGCGAACGAATTATTCGTCTGCGTGAAATACTTGTGCAAAGCGTCCATGTCGAGCCCTTCGATCGCCTTGTCGATCGCTTTCACAGTATAGCGCCTGATCAGGGAGTCACGGTTGTTTTCGGTGAAGGCCTTGAGGTCAACCCGGAGTTCGGGCTGATCCTCGGTCAGTTTACGGAGCGCTCTGTCATAGGAAGCATCCGGATCGTAGTCGTGCGGAGCCCACATGTAGTCGGCCATGGTGAGCAGGGAGACCTTCGATAGGTGCCACTCGACCATCGGGTTAGCGATGATTCCTACGTGCGTCTGAGCGAGATTCTTACCGCGATTGACGATCGGACCGAGAAAGATCCGGTCGGTCGCCATGTCGTTGACCGGGTAGTTATCCCAAAGGATCAGGTCGTGACCGAAGATCTTTTTGACGCGCTCTCCGTCCTGGTCGGGAATGTATTCGGCGACCGTATTGTAGCCCGTCCAAAAAACGAGGACGTCCGGATCCATCGTTTCCTTGAGGTCTTTTCGGTAAACGGTATTCCAGTTCTGGGCGTATTCGGTCGGACACATGACGAGCACGTAGTCCTCGAGCTTCTTTTTGAGGTGTTCGTTCAGACGATTCGTGATGAAGGCGTGCGCGAGGCCGGGACGCTTAAAGCGCTCCTTGTTTTTCCCCGTCAGCTCGTAGTCGATATCGTCGAGAAGAAGGGCGAAGCGGTTGACCCCGTGCGCGAGCAACTGGTCGATCTTATCGAAGAGCAGTCCGAACTCGTGATCATCAGCGTAATCGAAATCATTTCCCGGGCTGATCGAAAAGTAGAAGTCGATCAGGTTTCGGTTCGCGCGCTCGACGAGTTCGAGCAGCTGGCTCAGCTCTTTCCTTGGATAGAGCTTGCGCCACGAGTGACGGTGATAGCTGTCGTCCTTGGGAGCGTAGAAATAGGCGTTCATGCCGGCATCTCTCATGAAGTCAAGGGCATCGAGACGGTCATCGTGGGACCAGGGTTTCCCATAAAAGCCCTCGATGATCCCGCGAATTTTGAATTCCGGGCCGCCCTCGTAGATGCCGATCATGACGGTTTTTATGGTGGCGAGCATCCGGAAGGCATAGGCGAGCCCGCGTTCGTGTTCATGGCGTATCTGCACCTCGTAGTCGGAAAAGAACCGGACCTGATAGCGGTCGTTCATTCCCGGTTCTTTGATGATCCGGATCGTGACCTCGGGGTCACTGTAGATCCTTTTTTTGTCGGGATCGACGCTGAACGAAGCGAACTCGAGCGTGCGACCGGTCGTATGTAGTGCGCTCAGATCGTC
>JBKHFR010000067.1:0-6292 GCA_046540115.1 Acholeplasmataceae bacterium
GATCGCTCGCTGTAGTATGTTCGAGTAGGGGATGCTGTCCTCGATCGCCTTGGCGATCGTATCCATCGTCAGCACCGCTTCGATCGGATAGTCACCGGCCGCGGATTCACCCGAAAGCATGATGGCATCCGATCCGTCGAGAATGGCATTAGCGACATCCGAGGCTTCCGCCCGCGTCGGACGGGGCGATGAGATCATCGACTCGAGCATGTGGGTCGCCGTAATGACGGGTTTGCCGTGGAGGTTCGCCTGTCCGATGATCCGCTTCTGATAGAGCGGAACGAGTTGCGTCGAGATCTCGACGCCGAGGTCACCACGGGCGACCATGACGCCGTCGGAGACTTCGAGAATCGAATCGAGATTGTTGACCCCTTCCTGGTTCTCGATCTTGGCGATCAGTTCGATCTTATGGCCCTTGACCTGGTCGAGTATTTCCCTGACTTCAAGGACGTCTTCCTGACGGCGAACGAACGAGAGCGCGATCATGTCGACCTGCTGTTCGGCCACGAATAGGAGGTCCTCGCGGTCCTTCTTGGAGACGAAGGGCATCGAGAGCTTGACGTTGGGGACGTTGACGCCCTTGCGGCTCTTGATGATCCCGTTATTGAATACTTTACAGGTCAAGCGATCCTCGTGCACCTCGATGACATCGAGGCGGATCTTGCCGTCATCGATGAGCAGGTAGTCACCCTTTTTGACATCCGCGTAGAGCTCCGCACAGTCGATATGGAACCTCTCGCTGTTGCCCTTGACGTTTTCTTTGACGACATCGACGGTATCACCCTTCCTGAACGTAGCGAAGCCGTCCTCGAAAAGACCGGTTCTGATCTCGGGCCCCTTGGTATCGGCCATGATCCCGATGAAGCGGTTTTTTTCTTTGGCGATACGGCGAATCATTTCGATCCGCTTCCCGTGTTCCTTATGGTCGGCATGGGAGAAATTAAGCCTTGCGACGTTCATTCCGGCATCGATCATCCTGCTGATCATGTCGTCGTTGTCGATCGCTGGACCGATCGTGCATATGATCTTGGTTTTTCGTTTCATCGTTTGCCTCCTTGTAGTTTCTCCCTCATTATACACGAGAAACGCGGATATTCATAGGATTACCCGCGAATACTTTACGAAAATATGAAGAAATCGGGTGATAAAAAAAGCTCGATACGACCGGATCGAGCCCGTGTTTCTGCTATGGAGCGGGTGATGGGAATCGAACCCACGTCAACAGCTTGGAAGGCTGTGGTTCTACCATTTAACTACACCCGCAGCTCACCGATGGTCGGGAAGACAGGATTTGAACCTGCGACCTCCTGGTCCCAAACCAGGCGCTCTACCAAGCTAAGCTACTTCCCGTGATGGCGTACCCAAGAGGATTCGAACCCCCAACCTTTTGATCCGTAGTCAAACGCTCTATCCAATTGAGCTATGGGTACGTGGTTTGAGTCCGTCGGACTCAGGTCTATCCTATAACGCGTAGATGCGTCTGGTTTGCGAGGTGGTGACCCGTACGGGATTCGAACCCGTGAATGCATGCGTGAAAGGCATGTGAGTTAACCGTTTCTCCAACGGGCCAACTTGTAAGCGCATATTTAATTATACCAACAAATCCGGATTTGTCAAGCGATATCGCACGCTTTTTAGCAGGATCGAAAGCGGGTGGAAGAAGGCCTGCCGGCATGCTAGAATGGCGACCGCTCCGCCGTCCTGTAGTAAGCACTGATAGGAACAGAACGGCGGGGCTGCCGACAGGTTACAAGGCGAATGCTATCGATCATATTCCCCTTGACAGAGCCCTATTACGTTTATTGGGTTCGACCACTTCTTTAGTAGAGAATATCGGCTAAGAGCTTTTTCGCCTGCTTCCGGTTGCCGAGCGCTGAGACGATTTCGAAGACGAACTCATAGATCGCCCCGGCGCCTCGTGCCGTGATGATGTTTCCGTCTGAGACGACCTTCAGTTTAGGCTTATAGATGCCTTCGGGCGCGTCCTGTTCGCTACCGGTGAAAGCCGTGAATTTCTTTCCGTCGAGCACGCCGGCTCTACCGAGAAAACGGGGTCCGGCACAGATCGCTGCGACGACTTTGTTCTTTTGGTCGAAGGCGCGAATGAGCGCTTGGATATCGTCGCTGTGGTCGATCGTCTCGGAGACATAGCGTCCCCCGGGAACGACTAAAAAGTCATAGTTCTTCTCTTCGATGCTCATAAGCTGGGTATCCGCCTTGACTTGCAGTCCGAAAAACGTGCGGATATCGAGCTGTTTCCCGGATGTCGCGGTCGTAATATCGAAACCCGCTCGTTTCAGTAGCGCTCGCGTCATGAGCGCCTCTCCGTCTTCTACACGATCGTTTAGATACAGTACACCCTTTTTCATTTTAACCTCCTAATATCCGTATGCAGCTCCTCTTTAATGCCTGCATACCGCGCTCGGCATCGAATGACTGGAACTGCTCGTTGTGATCCTTCGATCCGATGACGTCGGATACGACCTTGATCGCGACGATCGGAATCCCGTAACGCCTCGCTACCTGATAGAGGGCAGCGCCTTCCATGTCGGCGAGATAGGCGTCCGCTCTTTTATCGGTCATGAAGATATCGCCGGTGTAGAGCCTACCGGTCGGAATGGCTTTGAGCCGGTCATAGACCTCCTCGAGCAGAACCGCATCACTGGGAAATACCGGTGGATAGCCCGGAACCTGTCCCTTAGCGTAGCCGAAAAGGGAAAGATCGAAGTCGTGATAGGAAGCCTCTTCGACCACGACCAGGTCGTGGATGGCGTAGGGCGAGGTCGCTCCGACGAACCCGAAGTTATAGATCCTCTCGACGTTATGAAGCGCGATCGCCCGCGCCAAGGAAGCGGCGGCATTCACCTTTCCGATCCCCGTAACGAGCAGGTATGACTCGGAAAAATCGAGCGGTATGAGCGTATCCGTTTCGAGCGGTTCGGTTGTGAACCCGGCGACTTCCTCGACCATCGCCGCGACGATCAGTTTCACGATAGCACTCCTAGGAACTGTTTGATCTTGGTCACGATCAGGTCGACCGCGATATCGTGCTTCCGGTCATTGGGAATGATGACATCGGCGTAGCGCTTGGTCGGCTTGACGTGACGGTGATACATCGGTTTGACGGTGCTCTCATACTGCCTGACGATGTTTTTAAGGGACCGTCCGCGCTCGTTCATATCCCGCAGCATCCGCCGGATGAAGCGCGTATCATCATCGAGCTCGACGTAGAGGTTCATGCTCGAGAGATTGCGGATGCGCTCATCGACGAGGATCAGGATGCCCTCAACGATGATGATCGGTTTCGGGTCGATGTTTTCAACCCTGTCGCTCCTCGTGTGCATGACGAAGTCATAGACGGGTTTAGCGACCGACTTGCCGGCGAGAAGATCGAGCAAGTGCTGATACAAGAGGTCGTTATCGAGTGAATCCGGATGGTCGTAATTGGTCAGGTAGCGCTTCTCTAGATCCAGATCGCTCTGGTCCTTATAGTAGTCGTCGTGCTTGATGATCAGGACGTCATCGAGCCCCGCCTTATTGAGGATCTCCGCGACGACCGTGCTCTTGCCGGAGGCCGATCCGCCGGCGACTAAAAAGAGAATGGGTTCCATGGGTTCCTCCCTCAGACGATCCTGCACTCCGGATGCATCGATTCTTGTAGTCGCTCAGCGATGATGTCGGTCTTATCGGGGTTTCTTTTGAACCAGACGGTCGCGTAGGGACAGGTGTAGACGACCTCATACCCCTTCTCTTTGACGTAGCGATAGACCTCGTGCATGAGCTTACTGGCGATCCCTTGACCGCGTAGCGACGGGTCGACGAACGTGTGGTCGATGTTGACGACGCCGTCCTCGATCGTGGGAAAGGTCGCTTCGACGATCGTCTTACCCTGATCGTCCTGCGCGTATATGCGATTGTTTTCATACAAAAAATCCATGATGGATCCGCTCCTTCGGATAGAATTGCCCGCTTTTCTGTTAATCCCGACTATTAGTATACCAAAAATGGCTCGTAAAAGATAGTCCCTGACTCGACAAAAGGCGAGAACAAAACCGTCTAAGGATCGTGAGTTCCATGCCATGTATTCATTTTAATTATATTTAATCGGCTTTTTTATGATAATTTGGTGTTCTATTTATAATTTTGTCTTGCTTATAAACTCGGTTTTCGGTATAATGACACCATATAGAGTCGATTGAAGGAGACTATTATGACCGAACGACAACTGCACTTCGAGACGGCCTCCGTCATCCTTTCCGTCATCCTGATCGCGGCCGGATTCGCACTGCGTAAGAACGCTTCACCGGAGCCATGGTATGTGATCCTGCTCTTCTTGCTCGCCTTTACGATCGGTGGTTATGCCAAGGCGAAAAAGGGTATCAAGGAAACGGTCGAAAAGCGCGTACTCAACGTCGAGATTCTGATGATTCTCGCTGCACTCGGCGCCTTTATTCTCGGGAACTACTTTGAGGGGGCGATCCTGATCCTGATCTTTTCGGTCAGTGGCGTACTCGAATCCTACGCCAGCTCTAAGAGCGAGAAGGCGCTGACGAGCCTGTTGAACCTCGCGCCGAAAACCGCTCTGCTCTATGAGAACGAGACGGAAGAAGAGGTCCTGATCAGCGAGATCCGGATCGGACAAAAGGTCATCGTCAGAGTCGGACAACAGGTACCGGTCGACGGGGTCATCGTCTCCGGTTCGACGTCCCTCGACCAGGCTACGATCACCGGTGAATTCGTCCCTACCCCTAAGAAAAAGGGGGATAGCGTCTATGCGGGATCGCTGAATATCGACGGCGTGATCGTCGTCGAAACGAAAAAGGATCCGAGTGAGACCGTCGTCCAAAAGATCATCGACTTCGTCCAGGATGCCAAGGAAGACGAGCCGAAATCGCAGTCAAAGATCAAGCGGATCGAGCGGGTCTATGTCTATGTCGTCATTCTCTTATCCGTTCTGTTCATGACGGTTCCGCCGCTGTTCGGTTGGCTCACCTGGTCCGATGCGTTCTACCGCGGGATCATCGTCCTTGTCGTCGGTTCGCCCTGCGCTCTGGTCGCCTCGATCGCTCCGGCTGTTCTAGCCTCTCTTTCGAATGGCGCTCGCAGGCACATCCTGATCAAGGGCGGAAGCCACCTCGAGATGCTAAACGAGATCGATGCCGTTATCTTCGATAAGACGGGCACGATTACGAGCGGAACGCCTCACGTCGTCTGCGTCGAAGTGCACGAATCCTATGACTACGACCGGGTCGTAGAGATCCTCTACTCCATGGAAAAGCAGTCGAACCACCCGCTCGCTCAGGCCATCGTAAAGCATTTTCCCGACCTGAAGGCACGGAATAACATCGAGACATCCGAAGTATCCGGCCAGGGGATCGAGGCCGAGATCGACGGTAAGAGCTGGCAGATCGGTCGGTTCGACTCCGCCGTTGAAAAGGCTATCGAGCCCCTCATGGATGACTGCTCGCGTCTCGGAAGATCCCTCGTACCGATCATCCATGAGCATAAAACGATCGGCTTCGTTGGGCTCACCGATTCGCTCAGGTCCGACGCGACCGAAATGATCGGCCAGTTAAAAAAACGGGGGATCGACACGTTCCTGTTGACCGGGGATAACGAGAGCACCGCTAAGGCCATCGCCGAGGAAGCCGGTCTCGACGACTTCGTCGGTAACTGCTATCCCGAGGATAAGGTCCGCGTCGTCAAGGAACTGCAGAAAGCCGGCAATCGCGTCATGATGGTCGGTGACGGGATCAACGACGCCCCGGCGCTCGCCGCTGCTGATGTCAGTGTCGCGATGGGGAGCGCCACGGATATTTCCTTGGAAACGGCCGATATCGTTTTCATGAAAAACGACCTGTCGAACCTCGAAAGGTCGCTCGCCCTCGCTCGACGCATGAAACGGATCATCGACCAGAATGTCTTCTTCTCGGTTCTGGTCATCGTACTTTTACTGGCTAGCAATGCCTTCGGTTTGATCCATCTACCCTTCGGGGTCATCGTACACGAAATGTCGACGATCCTCGTCATCGTCAACAGCCTAAGGCTACTCGTTGATGTCTAAGCACCCCTTCGGGTGCTTTTTTTAGGTATCAAAAAAACGGCGTGTAGCCGTTTCATTCTATTCGTGGCGCCCACACTAGGACTCGAACCTAGGACCCCATGATTAACAGTCATGTGCTCTAACCAACTGAGCTATGTAGGCAGAGTAGGCGCTCTTAGTTTAAAGATCAAGATTTGCCTGGCGACGACCTATTTTCGCTCTTTCGAACTATCATCGGCGCTGAAGTGC
>JBKHFR010000068.1:0-6195 GCA_046540115.1 Acholeplasmataceae bacterium
CCGACACCGGTAAAAGAAAAGGCGCCCAAACCGGAAGAAAAAGCGGAACAACCGACTCCGACCAAGGAAGAGAAAGCCCCGACACCGGTAAAAGAAAAGGCGTCTGAACCGGAAGAAAAGGCGGAGCAACCCACTCCGAAAAAGGAAGAGGAGAGCCCGACTCGAGTAGAAGAAAAAGCGCCTGAACCGGAAGAAAAGGCGGAGCAACCCACTCCGAAAAAGGAAGAGGAAGCCCCGGCTCGAGTAGAAGAGAAAACGCCAGAACCCGAAGAAAAGGCGGAAGTGTCGGAACCGAAGGACGAGCAGGAATCCGCTTCTGAACCGGAAAAGATGACGAAGGAACAACTGAACGACATGACCGTTGCCGAGCTGAAAGACCTGGCCAGGGAACGCAAACTAACTGGCTTTTCTTCCCTTAAAAAGGCAGAACTCATCGAAGCATTACTGGAATAGCTGAAAAAGGGGGATTCGTTTCCCCTTTATTTATCGGAACATACGAACAAGGAGGATTCATCGAATGATCAGTGCGAAACAGGTTAAGGAACTACGTGATCGAACCGGTGCCGGTATGATGGACTGCAAGAAGGCACTGGAGCATTGTAACGGAAATATCTCGGAAGCGGTCGACTATCTACGCGAAAAAGGGATCGCTAAAGCCGCTAAGAAAAGCGGACGAATCGCTGCTGAAGGACTTTGCAACGCCGTCGTGAACGGTAACCAAGCCGTGATCTACGAGATCAACGCGGAGACCGATTTCGTCTCAAAGAATGCGAGATTTCTCGAATTGGTCCGAACCGTCGGTCGAGCTCTGATCGAAAGCGACGCGCGGACGACCGAGGAGGCACTCCGATACGAACACGAGGGTAAAACGCTCGAAACGCACCTCAAGGAAGCGACGGCGACCATCGGCGAACGCATTACGATGCGCCGCGTATCCCGTCTGGAAAAAAGCGAACAGGAAGGCTTCGGCTCCTACGTCCACATGGGTGGACGCATCGCCGTCCTCGTCAGGATCACGAAGGATCTTCCGGACGTGGCCAAGGATATCGCCATGCACGTCGCCGCGAACAGCCCGAAATATCTCGATCGTACCAAGGTCGATCCTGAGACCATCGAACACGAGAAACGCGTTCTGACCCAACAGGCCCTCGCGGAAGGCAAACCCGAAAAGATCGTCGAGAAGATGGTCGTCGGACGCCTCAATAAGTACTTGCAGGAGATCTGTCTCGTTGACCAACCGTTCGTCAAGGATACGGACATCAAGGTAAGCCAGTACCTGAAGAATAACCGGACCGACGTCATCGAGTTCATTCGGCTTGAAGTCGGCGAAGGCATCGAGAAGAAGGAAGAGGATTTCGCAGCTGAAGTCATGGCACAGGTCAACAAGTAGGCGAAGGGGCGTGGCAGGATGTATAAAAGGGTGATATTGAAACTCAGTGGAGAAGCTCTTAAGGGTGATGGTATCTATGGTATCCATCCGATTACAGTCAAAAAGATTGCCACCGAAATCAAAGAGATCTACGCGCTCGGTGTCGAGATCGGCATCGTCATCGGTGCCGGCAACCTCTGGCGCGGAAAAACCGGCGAAGAACTCGGTATGGACCGAGCTCAGGCCGACTACATGGGCATGCTCGGAACGATCATGAACGGTCTCGCCATGCAGGATGCGCTCGAGGGATGCGACGTACCTACGCGCGTCATGACCGTCCTGTCGATCAGTGCTGTTGCTGAACCCTACATCAGGCGTCGAGCCCTGCGACACTTCGAGAAGGGGCGCGTCCTTATCCTCGTCGGTGGAACGGGATCACCGTTCTTCTCTACCGACACCGCTGCAGCTCTCAGAGCCGCTGAACTAAATGCCGAGATCATCCTGATGGCCAAGAACGGAATCGAAGGCGTTTTCGACAAGGATCCGAACGAACATAAGGATGCCAAGCTCTATCAGCACATCACGCAAGCCGACGTCATCGAGAAAAAGCTCGATGTCATGGACGCTACCGCAGCATCGATCGCCCGGGAGAACGGCATCGACATCCTTGTCTATAATATGAATGTCGCAGGTAACATGCGGCGAGCGGTTCATAAGGAACCGGTCGGTACACTCGTAAAATGGGAGGATGAGTCAGATGAGTGAACAAGCGGATTTGATCCTAATGGAAACGGAAGAACGGATGCAGAAGGCCGTCGATGTCCTGCATAAGGATTTCACCGGAATTCGTACGGGAAGAGCTAACCCGGCGCTTCTCGACCGCATAACGGTCGATTACTACGGCGTCGACAGTCCCTTGAAACAGATTTCTTCGATCTCGGTCGTCGAAGGGAACCAGCTCTTCATCAAGCCCTACGATAAGTCGCTTCTCAAAAAGATCGAGCAAGCGATCTATGCCTCGGATCTCGGGCTCAATCCCCAGAATGACGGGACCGGGATTCGCCTGATTCTGCCTCAACCGACCGAGGAAAGAAGGCGCGAACTCATCCGTGATGTCGAAAGGATGGGCGAACAGGCCAAAGTCGCGGTCAGAAACATCCGGCGCGACGCCAACGACAAGCTCAAAAAGATCGGTCTTTCCGAAGACGACGAGAAGGGCTATATCGAGGACGTCCAGGAGCTCACGGATCGCTACGTCAAAAAGGTCGATGCGGAAATCAAGGACAAGTCCGATGAGTTGCTGAAAATCTGAAAAGGCTTCGGCCTTTTTTTGCGTCAGCAACCCATTTTTCCTGAAATGGTTTCAAAAAAAGCTCTCGATGCGGTATAATGGAAAAAGGTGATATGGATTATGCAGAAGAAACGGATTCCCAGGCACGTCGCGATCATTCTCGATGGCAATGGCCGTTGGGCTAAAAAGCGACATAAGCCACGCTCATACGGTCACTACCACGGCGCGAGAAACCTCTTTACGATCGCTCGGGCCGCGCGAACCCTCGGTATCGAACGACTGACGGTCTACGCCTTCAGCACGGAGAACTGGAAAAGGCCGAAAGAAGAGGTCGACTATCTCATGAACAAACCGGTCGAGGCCTTCGCCGAGTACCGTGATCGCCTCGATGAGATCGGTTTCAGGGTACGGTTTATCGGTCGTCGCGACCGCTTCTCCGAGCAGTTGCTCGAGGTCATCGAGAGGATCGAAAGCGTGACGTCACGATTCAGTGGATTCGAACTCGTCATCGCCGCCGATTACGGTTCGCACGACGAGATCATTCGGGCGGTCAATCAGCTCCAGCTACCGGTCAGCGAAAGAGAGCTCGAATCGAAACTGATGCTCGAACAGCCGGTCGATCTACTGATCCGAACGAGCGGCGAGAAGCGGATCTCCAATTTCCTGCTCTGGCAGATCAGCTATGCCGAACTGCACTTTGCCAGAGTCCACTGGCCGGCATTCAGACTGAGACACTTGAAGCGCGCGATCAAGGACTATCAGAAAAGACAGCGCCGCTTCGGAGGCCTATCATGAAAAAACGAGCGATTACCGCGATCATCCTCTTCCTCATCCTTATACCGATCGTCAGCATCGAAGATTTCTTACCGTTGTTCCAGGTCGTCATGACGTTCTTCGTTCTCATCGCTAGCTCGGAAATGATCCGCATGTATGAAACCGAAAAGAAGTTCACAAAGATCGTCAAGGTCGGCATCGTCTTTCTGACGCTCGCGACGTTTTTTAGCGTCGGTGGCGTCGTCGATTTTTCCGAGGAAATCCAGAATCCCCTGCAGGCCAAGGGGGTCCTGAACATCACGATCCCTTTGCTTACGCTGATCCTATTCAGTTTTCTCGTATTATTCCGGGAGTTCAACGGCGAAGACGTCGGTAAGGCGCTCACCGTCATCAACTATGTCGGTCTCGGTGCGGCCTCGATCGTTATCCTCCGTTTCCTCGGCGTACGGTTCATCGTCTACCTCCTGTTGATCAGTTCCCTGACCGATACCTTTGCCTATCTGTTCGGCGTCAAGTTCGGACGGAATAAGATGATCCCGCATATCAGCCCGAAAAAGACGTGGGAAGGGGCGATCGGCGGGACCATTCTCGCCACGATCATCGCCTCGATCTTCGCGCTTTTCTACGGTTCTTTCTTTGTTCCCGGGACGCTTTTAGGCGATACGCTCAATGCCAGCGGGGAACGGACGCTTCTAGCCAATTTCTCCTCGCTCGGTGAGAACACTTCGCTCTGGCTCCAGGCGCTCGTCCTAGTTCCGGTTACCTTTCTAGCGAGCATATTCGCCCAGATCGGTGACCTCGTCGCCTCCAAGCTCAAGCGTACCTACGGCATCAAGGATTTCGGATCGATCCTTCCCGGTCACGGAGGACTGCTCGACCGTTTCGACTCGATCCTGTTCGTGGCGATGTTTTTAACAGCGATCTTTATCCTGATCCACTACTTCTACCCGGCGGTCATCGTATGAAAAACATCTTTTTACTAGGCGCGACCGGCTCGATCGGTTTGCAGGCACTAGAAGTCATGCTCGAGAACCTCGATGACTTTTCCGTGATCGGCCTATCGCTCGGTTCGAGCGACCGCATGAACCGTAACATCCTTAACCACATCCGACCGGAGATCGCCTCTGCGCGGACGCAAGAGCAGATGCAGGACTACCGGATCCGCTACCCGGAGATCACCTGGACTTACGGCAGGAAGGGTCTGATCGATGTCGCGAGCTATCCTAAGAGCGGACTACTGATCAACGCCCTTTCCGGTGCTGCCGGTCTTGAACCGACGCTCACGGCGCTCGACCACGCCAAGGATATCGCCCTCGCCAATAAGGAAACGCTCGTCATGGCCGGTGATCTCGTCATGGAGCGGGTCGCGAAGAATCAGCGGAAGCTCTACCCGATCGATAGCGAACACAGCGCCCTGTGGCAGCTGATCGATGGGACGGAACTCGATGGGATCGAACGCGTCGTGCTCACGGCGAGCGGTGGAGCGCTCCGCGACCTCGACCGCGAAGAGCTCGCGAATGTGTCGCCAGCAAAAGCGTTGGCGCACCCGAACTGGTCGATGGGTGATAAAATAACGATAGACAGCGCCACCATGATGAACAAGGGTCTCGAAGTCATCGAAGCCCACCACCTCTTTTCCTTACCGTATGAGAAGATCGCGACGGTCCTTCACCGTGAGAGCATGGTCCACGCGCTCGTCTACTTCAAGGACGGGACGGTCAAGGCGAGCCTATCCGCAGCCGATATGCGGATACCGATCGCCTATGCGCTGTTCTATCCTGAGCGACGGCGGCGAAAGAGCGATTTCGAGCTCCGCTCTCTGACCTTTGAGCCGTTGGATCTAAAGCGATTCCCGCTCCTTGCCCAAGCCTATCGGGCCGGAAAGAACAAGGGGCTCATGCCGACGATCATGAACGCGGCCAACGAAGCGGCCGTCGAACTCTTTTTAGAAAGACGCATTACATTTCTCGATATCGAGCGGATCGTGACGGATGCGCTCGACGCTTACCCCGATCGACCGAACCCCTCACTCGAGGAAATCATCACCATGAATGAACGCGTATATCACGACATTCAAGCGCGCCACAAAGGAAGGTAAACCATGTTCATCGTTAACTTGATCGTATTCATTCTCGTTCTAGGTATCATCATCCTGATCCATGAATTCGGGCACTTCTACTTCGCCAAACGAGCGGGGATTCTCTGCCACGAGTTTTCGATCGGTATGGGACCAGCTCTCTATCAGAAACGAAAGGACGAAACGATCTATTCCATTCGCGGCATCCCCATCGGTGGATACGTCGCCATGGCGGGAGAAAGCGTAACCGATGCCCTGATCAGAAAGGGTCAGAAGATCGGTCTCAACCGCACCGAACAGGGCGTCGTCAAGGAGATCCTCCTAACCGATCGCGTCGCGAGCGAAGTGACGGGCCAAGTCATCGACTTCGACCTCTACGGAAAGGATCTCGATACGCTCTATATCGAGATCGAAACCAGTGAGGGAACCAGGCGCTATGACGTCCTAAGGGACGCCGTCTACGTGATCAGCGAAAAACGGAAGATGTGGATCACGCCAGCGGAAAAGAGCTTCGAAAGCAAGCCCCTTACCCAGCGTTTCCTCGTCATCTTTGCCGGACCGCTCATGAACTTCATCCTCGCCTTTCTGCTCTTTTTCATCATCGGTTTTTTCGTCACGAAGCCGAATCTCGACGATAACGAGGTCGGATCCGTTGCTAGTGGACTGCCTGCCGATACGATCGGG
>JBKHFR010000069.1:0-6089 GCA_046540115.1 Acholeplasmataceae bacterium
TCCCCGAGTGGGTCGAGCTGGACTACGAGGACGCAGGATTCCCCGAGTGGGTCGAACTGTAGAAATAATACAGTCGAAACGCATTCAATCCAATTATAACATATTTCATAAGTTCACCCTAGAAAAAGTGAAGGCTTAGATTATCCCGCATATCACATACATGGATCGTTTTATATTGGGGAGATAAACGGTCAATGCCACGATGATTCGCGTCGTACTACTTGAACGATAGTTACCGTGCGATTACTTGCCGCTGCTAAACTTAATCCATAAACGATCGGATGGCCATACGAATGCCCTTTTTTGGGGTGCTCATGCTTCGAACATCTCTTAATGGCCGTTTTTTTGTTATGCATACATGTCCCTATCGCTCAATAAAACGGGTCGATAAATCCGTGGCTAAAACGCAGTGGACGTGGTATTATATTGCTTGATAAAGAAAGGATGATGCTCTCATGGTAAGAAAAATCTTGCGAATTATAACATTTACGACGCTCATTCTGCTAGGCATACTCGTCGTGATCGCCGTGACTTTTTTGCGTTTGGATATCCCGATCGAAGAGCTAGAGGATGACTACTATACGGAAAACTCGGCCTATCTTGAGGCAGAAGTCTCTGACCTTGACGGCAAACCCTTGAACATAAAAACGCACTACCAGAGCTATGGCAACGATGATGATCCCGTGATCGTGCTTTTGCACGGCGCCTTTTCTTCCTCGCATACGTTCATGCCATGGGCTGATCGCCTACAAGAAGCGGGTTATCGTGTGCTTCTGATCGATCTACCCTATCACGGTCTAACCGGCGGTTTTTCGGACCGAATCACGTCATTAAGACGTTCAGCAGCCGTCGTGAAAGCCGTCATCGATCACCTTGAGATCGATTCGGTTGCTATCGGCGGCAATTCCATGGGTGGCGGTGTCAGCTGGTATTTCACGAGCGAATATGCGGAGAAGGACGGTTTCTCGGTATCCCACTTAGTCCTGATCGATGCCGTCCATCCGGAGATGAGCTATGAGGAGGGGCGTGAAGGATTGCCGGGTATCATGCGGACGCGATTCGTTTCTGGAATCGTCAGTCAGATGACGCCGAAGTTTCTATTGGAATTCCTGCTCAACGGAGCATACGGATCGGAACGGAAGCCCGATGAAGAGACCGTTACGCGATACTATGAACTGTTGCGGCGCTCAGGAAACCGTCAATCGATACTCAGAAATACCCAGGAAGAACAGCACGGAATCGATGATACGGAACGCCTGGACACGATCAGGGAGTGGGGAATCCCGACGCTCGTTTTGTGGGGCGAAGAGGATACCTGGGTCGATCAGAAATACGCCTATGCGTTCCAAGAATCGCTCGATCTAGCTGCTGACAACGTCCTCGTTTATCCCGGATTAGGGCACGTACCGATGGAAGAGGCCCCGGAGCGCACGTTCGATGATCTGATCGCCTTTCTCGAGAACGAGAACCAATAGTAAAAGCGCCGCATCAGGCGCTTTTATTTATTTCGCATCGGGATGAGAAACCAGGGAGGCCCTAGAGCTCGACGTAGACCTTCCCATCCTTGATCTCGGTAGGATAGCTATGGGTATCCTTGGTCGGGAACTTAAAGAATAGAAGCTTTGCCGGATCTATGACTTTGCCGGAAGTGAAGTCGATCCTTGCCTTATGCTTCGGACATACTATCGTGTTATTTTCGATCTCACCCTTTAGCAGTGACGCTCCCATGTGCGGGCAGCGGTCATTGATGGCATAGACACGATCATCCTTGTAAACGAGCAGGATGGCCGTCCGATCGAAAACGACGCGATGCTTGATCCTTTCTTTCAGTGACTCTAGTTCGGTGGCGTATCTTTTCATGGGAAAAAAACCTCCTTTATCGGTAATTATAGCACAACGAACGCCTATTCTAAGAACATCTACAACTTGAAGTTCCTGGTCGTAGAAACGGCCTTTTTCCAACCACTGATGTACTGCTTCCTTGTCGATTCATCGATCGAGGGAATGAATCGTTTCTGAAGCTTCCAGATCTTCTTGAGCTCATCCTTTGATCGCCAGTAACCGGTCGATAATCCGGCTAGATAGGCCGCTCCGAGCGCTGTCGTTTCCAGGATGGAGGGGCGCTCGACTTCTAGATCGAGAATATCCGACTGGAACTGCATGAGGAACTGGTTCGTCGTAGCTCCACCATCGACTTTGAACGACTTAATGGGAAGTCCTGTATCCTCTTCTATGGCTCTGAGTACGTCCATCGACTGGTAGCATATCGCTTCGAGTACGGCCCGCGCGAAGTGCTCTTTCTTCGTGCCTCGGGTTAGCCCAAAGATCGCACCGCGGGCGTCGGAATCCCAATAGGGCGTTCCTAGTCCGACGAAAGCCGGAACGAGGTAGACGCCTTCATTGGATGAGAGGTGCTGAGCCAACGGTTCCGTTTCGGCGGCGGTTTCGATGATGTTTAAGCCGTCCCGGAGCCACTGGACCGAAGAACCACCGACGAATATACTGCCCTCGAGGGCGTAGTCGACCTCATCACCGACGCTACAGGCGAGGGTCGTCAAAAGCCCGTGCTCGGAAGCGATCGGTTCGTTTCCGGTGTTCATCAGCATGAAACAGCCGGTGCCATACGTATTCTTGACGCTTCCCTTCTCGAAGCAGGTCTGGCCGAAAAGCGCTGCCTGCTGATCGCCAGCAATCCCGCTGATCGGTACCCTATGACCAAAAAAGTGATAGGGAACGGTATAGCCGTGAACTTGCGAGGAGGCGTTCACCTTCGGTAACATCGAGGGGTCGACACCGAGGATCGCGCATAGCTCGTCATCCCACGTTCGGGAGTGGATGTTGAAAAGGAGCGTACGGCTCGCATTCGTATGATCGGTGACGTGCTCGCCACCGGTTAACTTGTAGACGAGCCACGAGTCGATCGTACCGAACATCAACGACTTATTTTCAGCTTTTTTTCGAGCGCCTTCGACGTTATCGAGGATCCATTTGATCTTAGTTCCCGAAAAATAGGCGTCGATCATGAGCCCGGTCTTTTTTCTAAAAAGGGGCTCATAACCGTTCTTTTTCAGCTCTTCACAGATATCATTCGATTGACGGGATTGCCAGACGATGGCCGGGTGGATCGGCTGACCGGTATCCCGGTCCCATACGACGGTCGTTTCTCGCTGATTGGTTATGCCGATGGCGTGAATGCTTTCCGGTTCGATGTTTTTAGCTTCGAGTGCACGCGACATCGTTGACAGGACGCTCAACCAGATCTCGTTCGGGTCGTGTTCGACCCATCCGGGTTGTGGGTAGTACTGCTTGATCTCACGCTGTGCCTGCGAGACGATGTTTCCGCCGTGGTCGAAGATGATCGTTCGCGTGCTCGTCGTTCCTTGGTCGATCGCTAGAATGTATTCGTTCACATGGATCACTTCCTTTCACTACCATTGTACTCGAAAACGATGCTTTTTGTAGCGATCAGATCGATTCCCGTGTCCATGATATTCCGACAGACGACATCACCGACGCGGGTCGTGCTCGTGATCCGCAGTGAATCGATGCGCTTCATGGCCGGAAAGATCAGCTCTTTTGGGATCGGTTCGGCCGATTTCACGCTAATGCGGGGGATGAGGTCGTGGGTGGTGCGTACGGTTGTCGTAAGAATGCGCGTAGGATTGGTAACTTCCTTGATCGCGTAGGTGATACCGCGCGGGCAACGGTTTCCCGTGACGTTCCTATTTCCGTCGATCTCGAGGTGACAACCGACCGGACACATGATACAGACCATCTGTTTCATGGCTTGATCACCTCCATCGTCAACGTGATCGGATCGGTATTCCTGATTTCATCGGGCCGGATCGCGATCTTTTCCATTTCGGCCGGCGCGATGAACTTCGTCTTCTTTTCTTTGATGATCTCATCGTTCTGATAGATCCGGAAAACGCCGACCTCCGCCCTCGCGGTCGTTCGAAAGGCGA
Source organism: Acholeplasmataceae bacterium (assembly GCA_046540115.1). Classification (GTDB taxonomy): domain Bacteria; phylum Bacillota_I; class Bacilli_A; order Acholeplasmatales; family Acholeplasmataceae; genus RECG01. The sequence goes on from JBKHFR010000069.1 coordinate 3,966, forward strand.
GCTCGAGCGGCTCATCGAAACGGTTGAAGTCGATGACCTGCGGGATGACATAGCGGATGTGGTCCCCGAGGATCACTTCCTTTTCATCCCGATCTTCCTCGCTCTCCTTTTCGAGGTATTCCCGTGCGCATTCGCCGGCTCGTTCGCTTTCTACGGTGACGTAGTCGACGAGGTCATGCACGTGAAGGGCGTTGCCGCAGACGAATAGTCCCGGGACGCTCGATTCATAGAACTGGTTGACGACGGCGCTTTTCGTCAGTTCACTATAGGTAAAGGACAGGGAGTCGAAAAGGGCAACGTCCGGGATCAGTCCGATCGATAGTAGTAGCGTATCGACCTCGAAGCGCTTGTCCGTCCCTTCGATGAAGCGCCCTTTGTCATCGAGCGCTCGGATCGTGACGGCCCTTAGAGCGTCTTTCCCCTCGATGTCGACGACCGTATGCGATAGGTAGAGGGGGATATCGTAGTCGTGCAGGCACTGGACGACGTTGCGCGTCAGTCCGTTCGAATAGGGCATCAGCTCAGCGACGCCGAGCACGGTAGCTCCCTCGAGCGTCATCCGTCGGGCCATGATCAGTCCGATATCCCCGCTTCCGAGAATAAAGACGCGTTCACCGACGAGATAGCCGTCGATGTTCAGATAGCGCTGGGCGCTGCCGGCCGGCATGATGCCTTTAGGTCGCTCACCGGGAAGGGAAACCGAACCGCGCGTCCGTTCATAGCAGCCGGTCGACAGGATCACGGCCTTACTTCGAATGGTGCGGATGCCACCGGTATCACTGGTTATGGTGATGGAAAAGTCGTCGCTTTTCTTTATGTCGATCACGGTCGTATCGAGCAGGTAGTCGATACCGCGCTCGAAAAACAGTTCGATGAACCGCTCGGCGTATTCCGGTCCGGTCAGTTCCTCTTTGAACACGTGAAGCCCGAATCCGTTGTGTATGCACTGGTTGAGGATGCCGCCGAGCACGCGTTCGCGTTCGATTACGATCGTCTTCTGATCGTCCTGGTGAGCTTTGAGAGCAGCAGCAAGACCCGCCGCTCCACCGCCGATGATCGCGAGGTCGACGTTCATGGCTTCACCTTCGTTTCTCGTAACAGTATGGGCGTATTCTTACCGTAGTAATCGACTTTCGTCCGTGGCTTTTTCGTTTCCCGTGCGATGATCTTGAGCACCTGGTGCTCACAGTAACCACCCTGGCATAGCCCGCTACCGGCTCGGGCTCTCTTCTTGATGCCCTTGATCGTATCGCTTCCGAGGGGGCCTTCGATCGCTCGGACGATCTCTGCTTCAGTGATCTTCTCGCACTTGCAGACGAGACGACCGTAGCGTGCATCCTGTTCGAATAGCGCCTTCTTTTCGCTGTCGCTCAGTTCGTGAAAGGTCGGGCGTTTCTTGCGGTAGGGGTTGAATGAGGTCTTCTTTGTGAGCGCGTATTTGACCTTGATCAGCTCGACGAGATAGGTCGCGATCGCGGGGGCGGCGGTCAGGCCGGGGGAATCGATCCCAGCGACGTGATAGAAGCGCGCGTGCCGGCTCGACTCCTTGATATAGAAGTCGTGGTAGTCGCTCGTTGCCCGGATACCGGCAAAACTGCGGATCGTCCGATCGAAAGGGATATTCTGGGCGAGCCTAGTGGCATTCCTTTTGATCGTTTGAATGCCCTCCTGCGTCGTCTTAACGTTCTCCTTGTCGGCAACGAAAGTGCTCGTCGGGCCTAAAAGGATGTTCCCGTGGATCTGTGGCGTCAATAATACCCCTTTTCCCTTGTCGGTCGGTACGGGATAGATGACGCGGTCGATCCATCCCTTGAGGCGACGGTCTAGGACGATGTATTCGCCTTTTCGCGGCGTGATCCGCAAGGGCGCAGGCTCTTCGAGGAAAGAGGCGATCCGATCGGAAAAGACCCCCGCCGCGTTGATGATGTAGCGGGATTCGATGGTATCGTCACGGTTGACCTCGACGGCGTAGCCCCGATCGGTTTTCGTGATCTTCGTGACCTCGCTGTTCAGACGGATATCGGCACCGTTGTCGATCGCGTTTTCCATCGCCGCGAACGCGACTTCCCAGGGATACGTGACGCGCGTCGTAGGAAGAGAAAGCGCGCTCGTGATCGTCTCGTT
>JBKHFR010000070.1:0-6010 GCA_046540115.1 Acholeplasmataceae bacterium
GCGATCCGGATCATGTCATCCATCGATTTCCCCCTTGGGAATGCTCGAGCATTCCTTGATATGTAACCGTGTTACTAGTTATTATACCACGCCTTTCTTCGGGAACGAAGCGCCTACGTCGCTTCTAGCGTGCGATCCGCTTCCCCTGTTATCCCCTATAATCCTTTAGTGCGCTCATGGTAGAATGTGGCCGAGGTGGTAAGCAATGAAAGAAGAAACAGTCGCGAACCAGATCGAGCACTGCATCTGGCAGTCGATGGAAAGGATGATCGAACAGGAGCGTCCTCCTTTCTTTAAACGGGCCTATCACAGGCTATTAAACATAGGCTACAACAAGGAAAAAGCCCATCACGCGCTCGCCATCGCCGTGCTCCAGCACGCCCTCTTTACGCGGGATGAGGATGACGAGGACCACGACAAGTTCCTAAAAGTGCTGGTCAAGGAACTGATCGGCAAGACCGAACTCGACCCTAAACGGCTCTTAATCCTCTTTTTAGATTCCGATCTAGACCGTCTCATCACCCTGCGGTCGCCCTCAAAGGCTATGAGAATCGGGTCTGGCGGCGGATGGATATCCGCTCGACCATCACGCTCGTCCAACGATCATTCATCCTGCTCGCCGAGCTCCCGATAAAAAAGGCGATACGCTCAGGCTCGACTACTACTACAGTGATGGCTGGGTCTTCGACTATCTTAACTCGAGCGAGCCGAGAATAGAGTCAAGGATGCCATCAGGCAATACCGGATCATGCGCGGATGCCTGGACTGAGTCATGCCTGAAGGACAGCCATGAACGATAAAAAATCCCGGCGCATCCAGCGTCGGGATTAATCGTTTGAAAGGATGGATTATGCTTCCTGGTAACCCTGTTCGCGTGAAAGGATGGTCGATACGATCTGTAGGATGACGCCGTATACGACCTTGGATGAGATATCGGCAACAGTATATAGAACCTGCTGGGATACGATCGAGCTACCGAAATTTAGGAGTTCAAGATCGGCGAACAGCGGCATGACGTAGGCGACCGGGTAGATCGTCCAGGCGATGTAGAACAGGGGACGAATAACCGCGAATAAACCCTGAGCTTTAGAACCGGCGATGTTCTTTCTGCCTTCATTGAGCACTTGCGTGATATAGTAGAGCACGAAGATATAGAATACGGTCGAGATCGCTCCCCAGATCAACCAGGCTGCGAGATTCCCGGAATCATCGAGTCCGTAGTTCGGTTCATAGAACTGTCCGATATAACCGGTAAGGATCATCAGAACTCCGAAGCCGGCGAACCGATAGAAATACTTCTTGAAGGCGACACCCGCAATGCCTACGACGAAGAGGATCTGGATCAGAAGCATCGGGACGTCGATCAACCAGTTGAGATAGCGGAACCCATTAGAAAAATTGTTGAGATAAGTATAGCTCCCATCAGCTCCTAACGCGAAAGCGCCCTCCCAGTTATCCTGTTGCTTATAGAGCAGTAAGAACGCTGAAACCATCACCACAACGCTCAGAACGACGGTCATCCGATACTTCGGTGAGTTCGTTTTGTAGGTCAGGATGAAGAAGAACAGTGCTGCGGCCATCGCCGCGTAACCGAGGGTCAGAACGTGTGAAACCAGTTCATACTCCAGTGCAGAAATCGTAGTGTAGATCGCAGTCATCATTGTAAACTCCTTTCAGTTTTACTTAGATTATAAACGCGCTTGAAAACGCCGTCAAAGTATATACTCTACGAACGGCTACACTCCGAAAAATATTATGAATTCGTAATATTTTTGTATGCTATATTTAAGATTGTCCGTGTTCTTTAGACGGATTCTTCCTTCGCTTCCTTGTTTTTTATAGAGCTCTCGAACGCTTCGGTTTGAAGATGAAGGAGCCGGTCAAAGGCGGAAACGATCGCTTTCAGATCCTGATCGAGATAGGTCATGGCCCTTTGTTTCAAACGCTTCGGGATCGGATAGCGCATCGCGGCAATCCCACCGACGATCGCGGCGATCGTATCCGTATCGCCCCCTAGCGAGACCGATAGACGGATGGCGTCCTCGAAGGAAGTCGACTCGAGAAAGCACTCGATCGCCTGAGGAACGGTTTCCTGACACGTTTCGTTGAACTCATAGGTTGGCCTGATCCCGTCGATCGTGAAGCTGAGGTCATAGTAGTCGCGCTCGATCCTCGCCCGGATCTCATCCATACTCCTTCCCTGTCGGGCCATATAGGTGGCGATCGCGGTCGCTTCCGCGCCCTTGATGCCCTCCTCGTGGTCATGGGTGACCGAGGTTACCGCTCTCGCTAGGCGGATCGCCTCCGCCTCGCTGCGCGCGATCGTGCCGACCGGACTGATCCGCATGGCCGCGCCGTTTCCGTAGCTCTGGTATGGGCCCATGCTCTCATCCTCGAGCCAGTTTTTGAACAGGCCGCCATAACCCCGATCCGGGTACCTTCGCCCGAGCAGCCGCATGCACTCGATCGTCCGGTCCTTTAGAAAACGGATCCCCTCCTCGTCGAAGGAAACGCCACGCCGAAAATAGCCGTAAACGGCTTCCGTCTCTAGGATCGCTTTGGCCACAGCGACCGTCATGACGGTATCATCCGTAAACGTCGAGCTCTCGCTGAAGAGCGCGAAATCCTTATTTCTATGATTCGCGAACTCGAACCGCGAGCCGATGATATCGCCGATGATGGCACCGATCATAGTTCTCACACCTCTTTATGGACGGACCGCTCGGTTCTATTGCTTCCTGGACCGATTACCTATGTATTCTATCACACATGGACATAGATCCGGACACTTAGTCCGAAAACACACAACGAAATCGGTCACAGGATAACCGGATATGCTATAATATGGGTAAAGCCCTTAGAATGAACGGGCTAGAAGGATGAAAGGATGCCATGCGAATGACACCCTTTATCTTTTAATAACGAACCGGAGGAAATCCATGAATTACGGTATTCTAGAGATTTTCAGTCACCTGATCCTGACGCTCGCTATGCTTCTTGTCGTCGTGCTGATCGCGCGCTCCGTCGTCGCTGGCACGAAGTATTCACCGATCCTGATCATCGTCGTCTTCGGCCTGGCTCTGGGCATGGTACTCGAGATCAGCGAACTCGCGACACCTGGTCTCGCCGAGTTCCCGGTCGTCGGGCTCACCGGAACGACGACGATCATCGCTCTGATCGCTACTTTCTTCGTCGGCGGCCAAAAGCTGCGGAACACCTTCTGGCGACCGAAAACGCCGAAGCCGGACGACGTCGTCCTAAACGATGAGGAAGTCATCCTCGGGACGAAGCGCACGCAACTCGTCTTCCTGACGCGCGCTTTCTTCATCCTGGTCGCTATCATTTCCCTCTATCGGATCGTCTATCCGAGCGGCGACGAACTCGATCGTTTCAGCCCCCTGTTGGCATTCTTCGGCGTCGCCGTATCGATCATCCTGATCGACAGTAAGGCTAAGATCGATAACAAGCGGCACTACCTCAACCGCGGCATCATCGAGCTCATATCGATCCTTTCGATCCTCGTTCTCGGACAGGCCATCGCTTCCTGGATCAACCCGCTGATCGCCCTCCCGCAGATCTTCTTCGCGATGCTTCTATCGAGCGGGCTGGGAATGATCTTTAGCGACTGGCGGGCCGGACCGACGGTACGCGCCCTGCTCTTCGGTGGTATCCCGATGGTGCTCGCCGGCGTCTTTATCGTCGGTGGTACGCGCCTGCTCGAAGCCTTTACGCTGACCGGCATGATCCAGGTCATGGCGTACGGGTTTTTCGGACAGCTCTTCTGGATGTTCGTCGGGATCGCCTTGCTCGTTTTCATTGGGAAAGCGAACCACGTCGATATCCTCGCCCCCGGCATGGCGGGAAGCCTTTCCCACAGCGGACTAACCGGTGCCTGCACGGCCGGTGACATCGGCGAGGTCGCCAAGGATCGTGCCCCGATCATGATCAATATCCCCTTCTTCGGCCACCTCTTCGTCTTTACGATTCTCGCGGTTAGCGTAACCAACGGCTCGCTGCTCGTCGTTCCTTCGATCCTGGTCGTTCTAGTGGGAATCCTCTTGACCTATTTCGCCATCACTACGCTTCGCAGCGCGAAGAGCGAAGAAAAGCTCGAGATCAAGGGATTGATCCTCTTTTCGATCGGCTGGCAGCTGGTCGCCGTATTCGGCGGATTCACGATGCTGCATCTAGCAGGCGCGAACCTCGAGAACGCCGCGATGGCGAACAGTAGCGCGATCTCCCACTTCGGACTATTCGCGGCGATCCAGGGCGGCATGTTCGAAAGCGTCACTGCTGGCGTCAACTCGAGCGAACTGATCAACTTCATCTTCGCGATGCCGTTTTTGATCCACCCGCTGGTCTTCGGCATGTTCGGTAAAGCCATGACGAACGACGGAAAAATGCCGAAGAAAGCCCTCGCCGTACTCGCCGTAATCGGTATTATCGGCGTTCTCTTCAGCCTCATCGCGCTATAATAACTATAAGAGCTTGACTCCCTACCATCAGGAGAGTCAAGCTCTTTTTTTGTTCGAACAACTCGGACCCAGAGAACCGCTCCTTCGACCGGGTTTTTCTAGCCCTTGTAGGTCGTCGATGACGTATCGCCACCACGACCGGTCCAGTTCGTATGGAAGAATTCGCCCCGCGGAGCATCGACGCGCTCATACATGTGGGCGCCGAAATAGTCCCGCTGAGCCTGAAGGAGGTTGGCGGGAAGCCTTTCTGTCCGATACCCGTCGAAATAGGCGAGGGCTGCGGACATCGACGGCACCGGGATGCCATTTCGGATCGCCTCCGCTAATACGTTCCGCCAGGAGGGCAGGAGCGCTTCAAGCGTATTCTTGAAATAGGGATCAAGCATCAGGTTGCCGAGCTCGGGATCGAGCTCATAGGCCTGGTTGATCCGGTCGAGGAAAGCCGAACGAATGATACAACCAGCTCGCCACAGCATCGCGATCGCACCGTAGTCCAGGTCCCAGTCGTGCCGGTCAGAGGCCGCTTTCATGAGGGCGAACCCCTGGGCATAGGAGATGATCTTAGCGGCATAGAGCGCCTTACGCATGTCCTCGAGAAAGGCCTCGCGGTCACCGTCAAAGACGACCGGTCGCGGCTTAAAGGCTCTGGAAGCGACCTTTCGCTCCTCCTTCATCGCCGATAGGAATCTGGCATAGACCGCTTCGGTAATGAGCGTCAAGGGAACGTCTTCGTCGATCGAAGCGATGGCGGTCCACTTACCGGTACCCTTCTGACCGGCCGTATCGAGGATCCTATCGATCAGCGGACTACCGTCCTGATCCTTCGCAGCCATGATGTCCTTGGTGATCTCGATCAGGTAACTGTCGAGCTCGGTCCGATTCCAGGCCTTAAAGACCTCGTGCATCTCATCCGGTGTCAGGTTCAGCATGTCGCGCATCAGGTGATACGTCTCGGCGATCAACTGGATGTCGCCGTACTCGATGCCGTTGTGTACCATCTTGACGAAGTGACCGGCTCCACCCCGGCCGATCCAGTCCGCGCAGATCGCTCCGTCCGCGGTTCTCGCGGCGATGGCCTGAAAGATCGGCTTGACCTCGGGCCAGGCCTTCTTTGATCCACCGGGCATGATCGAGGGGCCGCGTAGCGCCCCTTCTTCGCCACCGGAAACCCCCGTCCCGACGTATAGCAGACCCTTCGACTCGACGTAGGCGGTCCTTCGCGCCGAGTCCGCGTAGTGGGAGTTCCCGCCATCGATGATGATGTCGCCTTCCTCGAGCAAGGGGATGAGCTGGTCGATGACATCATCGACCGGTTTCCCCGCTTTGATCAGCAGCATGACTTTCCGGGGCTTTTCGAGCGAATCGACGAACTCCGGCAAGGAGGACGTTCCGAAGATCGCCTTGCCCTTAGCGCGACCGTTTAGGAATGCCTCGACGACTTCGTTCCTTCGCGCGAATGCCGATACGCGAAATCCTTTCGATTCGATATTGAGAACCAGGTTTTCGCCCATGACGGCTAAACCGATGACTCCGAT
>JBKHFR010000071.1:0-6003 GCA_046540115.1 Acholeplasmataceae bacterium
GGTCGTCGAACTCGTATGCTATGTGGACTTCCTTCTGGTCTTCAGGCTGATAGTGTTGCTGGACGCGTTGGTGGGCTCGCGTGCCTTCGAGGAGGGAAACGTTCTGAAAGGTTTCGCTCGAAAGGTCTCCGCTCGCATAGAGGAAGGATACGAGCTCTTGAACCCCGATTCGGATCGATCGCATGTATTATTCCTTTTGGGTGTTTTCGAATAACGAGGGATGTGGTCGCTATTTACTGGTCTTTCCCGTTCGTTCACTGAGACCGATCGCACCGAAAACGGTGAGGAATAGCCCCGGTATGAGGAAAATGATGAGCAGAACATCCATGAGCATGGCATCGGTAATGGCATTCGAGGCGAAGATATAGACGCCGACGGTAACGAGGATCAGGGAAACCGCGAACCTGAGGATGCTCTGTTTCGTCCTCGATAGGTAGCCGCCGACGAGCTCGATGACGCCGTGCGTATAGATGATCAGGCCGAGCCACAGCGAAGGATTACCCGCCTGGCTGGTTATGAACATGACCGCGACGAGTAGTGCGATGAATAGTTCGATTCCGGCAAGGGTGAGGATCAGCTTCGATCTTTTCTTCTGTATCGTCGGGAAAATCAAGAAAAAGATCAGGGCCAGGATCATGAGCCCGATCGCCACGTTCTTGATGCTTTCTCCGATGTCATCGAATACAGTGACGATGAGAACACCGATCACGATCAATAGGATACCTGCGATCAGGGAAGGGATCGCATTCTTCTTTAATTTTTGTATCATGGTATCGCCTCCTGATACCATTATACCACCTGTGACCGCTCATAGGGAAATGATATTTCCGGCAAACGATCAGGAAGCATGCTTTTGGATCCGACGGTCTCGATCATAAAGGGCCGTGTTATAATCTCTAGTGTAGGATGAACAAGGAGGGATCGTCGTGTCGGAAAAGACGGTGATCGAACGAACCGAACGGCCCAATACGATCGGAACGCTAAAAAAGGATCTGATCTCGCTCGGTTTAAAAACAGGGGATCGGGTGATCGTCCATACGTCGCTTTCTCGGATCGGCTGGATCAGCGGTGGTGCTGTCGCCTATATCGATGCCCTTTTAGAGGTCGTCGGCCCGAATGGGACGGTCGTTATGCCGACGCAGACCGCCGACAACAGCGATCCGGCTGCATGGGGAAACCCGCCCGTGCCAAAGAACTGGATCCCGACGATCGCTCGTACGACGCCGGCCTTCGATGCCGACAAAACGCCGACGCGGGGAATGGGTCGTGTCCCCGAGGTTTTCCGTAAGTATCCCGGTGCGATCCGTTCGAACCATCCGACCGATTCGTTCGCTGCGCTCGGCAAGGATGCCCGCAGCCTGACGCAACACCACGCGCTTTCACCTGGTTTCGGGCTCGATTCGCCGCTCGGGTATCTATACCTCAACCAGGGCAAAATACTGTTGACGGGCGTCGGATACGATACCTGTACGGCCCTGCATCTCGCTGAATGTCTCTCGGGAGTAGTACCGAAAAGGAAACTCAAAACGGCGATGATGGAGCAAGGAAAAAGGATCTGGCGAACGTTTTCGGATTATGACTATGACAGTGATGATTTCCCTTTGCTCGGGAAGGCATATGAGCGCGAGCGACGAGTAGCGAAGCGAAGCCTCGGAATGGCGGAAACGCGATTGATCGACCTGGCCGACCTCATCGATTTCGCGGTGATATGGATGAGGAAGAAGCGAAGCGGGCATGGACCGAAAGACGATTAGTTCTCGCTGCCTTTTTTAGCCAGCAAAGGAGGCGTTCGGCTTTCGGAAAGCTTGGTTCGGCTAGAATCGTATCGTTTTGCTCGAGATTTCATCGTCTCAGCTTCCCTGAAAGAAACAAGGACCATAAAAAAACCACCCTTAGGTGGTCCTTTCAAGCCGTATGCGTACTATTTTCCTGTTCCTGTTGGAGCTCAAGGATCTTTCGGTAGATGTAGGGCTGTTCTGGGGCGATAATAAAGAAAAGTGCGATGCCCATGATAAGCCCACCGACATGCCCAGCGATGCTGATATTCGGGATCGTAAAGGTCAGGATGAGGTTTATGACCATCAGCTGTCGGATCGAGCGGATGGCCTGATCGGAAAACCAGGTCGGGCGGAGGAACGTCAGCATCAACAGGCCGCCGATGATCCCGAAGAGCGCGCCGCTCGCACCGATCGTGATCGTTCGCGGATCGCTGAATAGAAGGACGAATACGCTCGAAAGTAGGCCCGATGCGAAGTAAAGGATCGTATAGCGAAAGGGGCCAACGAGCCGTTCGAGGTGCCCGCCTAAATAGTAGAGTACGAGCATGTTGAGGACGAAATGGAGTATGCCGCCGTGCAAAAACATCGCCGTAACCATCCGGTAGTACTCCTGGTTTCCAACGGTTAAAGGATAATAGAGAGCACCGCTTTCGATGAGCGATTCGGTCGAAAAGCCGCCGCTAAAAAGGACGACGACGATCATGATGGAATTTACGACAAGCAAAAGAGCCGTGACCGGATTGAAACGAAGAAATAGAGCGATGAACCGGGAGTCGTTCATAGTATCATACCTCGCACGTTACTATTATACCGTCATGTGCCGTCGTTGGCAAGCCATTAAAACCCGAACGATCCTAGGCAGGAGAATAACGAGATAGTATAGAAAAAGTGCCACATTTCGGTCGGAGTATGGTAGAATGAAAGGGAAATTCAATCCCAAAACAAGGAGCAATTACTTATGAAACAACCGCGTTACGTTTACAAGGATAAGGCGAAGGAGAATCTTTCCGGTAAGTACGGCGTCGTTATTCCTATCAACATCATCTTCGGTCTCATCCTCGGAACCATCAGCTCGATCTCTACGGAGTTTGCGGCAGAACGCTCGTTCGAATCCGGTTCATGGCAAGTCGTCGACCCCGGCAATCCTGCGCTTGCCACGCTTTTAAACGTCATCGTTTTCATCATTAGCGCCTTTTTCGCCTATGCGCTTGCTAGGATGTATATCCAGCTCGCCAGGGATGAGAAGCCGGTAATCGAAGAAACCGTCACGCTCGGTTTTACGGATAAACCGATCCGTTCCGTCGTTCTACACCTGCTCATGAACATTTTCATCCTTCTCTGGTCACTGCTACTGATCATTCCCGGGATCGTTAAGTCCTATGCCTACTCGATGAGCTTCTATCTATTGCATAGGAAGCCCGATCTGAGCGCATCCGATGCGATCGATCTGTCTAAGAAGTATACGAATGGACGTAAAATGGATCTCTTTACGCTCGATCTGAGCTATCTCCTCATGTATTTCCTCGGCATCTTCACCTTTTTCATCCTCTGGCTCTGGATCGTACCGAAGCACATGACGGCGCGCACGCTCTATTTCGATGAGATCTATGCGGAGATGAACCCGGTCAAACCGAAACTCGATCTCGATGAAGAGGAAAAGGAAGAGGAAGAGTATTAAAGCGATACCGATTGCTTAGGCTCCCCGCGGGGAGCCTATTGTTTTTTTGTACAGATAGTTTACGATTTATAGATCCTGAACTGTCCGAAAAAAAAGTCGGTGAACACCGGCTTTTTTTACATTTGAGAACTCTCTGCTGTGGTACAATGAAAGAACAGGAATGACCCCTGGACAGCAACGGTCACGGTGAGCATCGAAGCTTCAATCGTTCGATGATCCTCGTCATCGCGTCCAGGGTTTTATTCCCCAATAACATAGGAACAGAGGGGTGACACGCGTGCATGTCATAAAAAGAAACGGAAAAAGGGAGGCGTTCGACCGATCGAAGATCGCCAACGCCATGCTTAAAGCCTACCGTGAGGTCGGCGTATCCTTTACCTACGAGGACTGCCTGGAGCAGGCACGAGCCATAACGAAGGACTACGCCGAAGATCAGGACATAAACATCGAACAGATCCAGGACGACGTCGAGCTCTACCTGATGCGCACCGGACAGTTCGATACTGCCAAGGCTTACATCAAGTATCGTGAGAGACAAAAAGCAGACCGAGAGAATCCCTGGAGCGATAACGACGAACGCCAGGACATGGTTCTGAGCAAATACCTGATCCAGGGGGAAGATAAAAAGGAGTTCATCAAGCGGATCGCTTACGGCAAACCATCCTTGGAAAAGATATTCAGACGAAAGGAAGCCATCTTTGGCGGACGTAACCTCTATGCGATCGGCCGTGAAGGCAATATCACCGGCAGTAACTGCTACGTGACCCAGGACCCCGAGGATTCCCTCGAAAGCATCTATCAGGTCGACTACCAGATCGCGAGAACGTATAGCTATGGCGGCGGGCAGGGCATGAACCTATCGAGGATTCGCCCCAAGGGCGCCAAGGTCAACAACAGCAGCAACACGACGCCCGGCGTCATGGTTTTCGCGGAAAAGTATTCGCATACGACGCTCAACACGCAACAGGACAATCGACGGGGAGCCCTCATGCTCGTTCTGAACATCGATCACCCCGATATCATCGATTTCGTGACCACCAAGCTCGACCTAAACAAGATCAACGGAGCCAATATCAGTATCGCCTTGAAGGATGACTTCATGCAGGCGGTCGAACAGGGAGCGAAGTGGAAGATGACCTTCCAAACCCCCTATGAGATCATCGAAAAGACGTTACCCGCCAAGGATCTGCTCGAATTGATCGGCTATGCCGCCCATACCATGGGCGATCCCGGCGTGATCTTTATCGATCGGATGAATGACTACCACTTCCTATCGGAATACGATGACATCCGTTTTACGGCGACCAATCCCTGCGGCGAACAACCGCTGATCGCCCACGGTTCCTGTAACCTCGGTAGCATCAACTTGAACGCCTTCGTACGGAACGCTTTCAAGGAGGATGCTACCTATGACTTCGAACGATTCGACTACGTCGTATCGGAAATGATCGTCGCTCTGGATGAACTCCTGACGATGCTCGGCGACCGGCACGCGCTACCGGAACAGCAGGCGCACGTCAAAAAGTATCGCGAGATCGGACTCGGCGTCATGGGCCTAGCGGATGTCGCTCTGAGCATGCGTCTGCCCTACGGAAGCCCTGAGTTCCTGGATTTCCTCGATGGGCTCATGCGCCGCATGATCAATGTCGCCGCTAGGACGACCGCGCTACAGGCCAAAGAACTCGGGGCGTTCCCGGAGTTCGACTATGCGAAGGTTTCCGCCTCCGAATTCTATCGGACGGCGATCGATCCTAAAACCGATGAACTCATCAAGGCCCACGGCATGCGCAATAGCAGGCTTTTAAGCATCGCCCCGACCGGATCGATCAGTAACATTCTCGGTGTCAGTGGCGGCGTCGAACCATTCTACCAGATGAACTACACCCGACGCATCGTCAGTATGTTCGACGAAGAAAAGACGATCACCGTCTGGGAAAAGACGCCTGTTGCGCTCGCAAAAGCGATGAACATCAAACCCGAGGAACTACCGGATTGGGCTCTGATCACCTCGCAGAACATTTCCTTTGAAGACCGGGCGAACGTCCAGGCGACGATTCAGAAGTATGTCGATACGGCGATCAGTTCGACGTTCAACCTGCCCAACAGTGCCACGGTTGAAGATGTCATGGATATCTACAAGACGGCCTGGAAGAAGGGGCTCAAAGGCGCTACCGTCTTCCGCGATCGCTGCGCGAAGATCGGTATTCTCGCCGGTGTCAACGAACAGACCGAGGACTTAAACCCGGCCACCCCGCCGAAACTGCTCGTCGAAGAGAAGTGGTCGAACACCGTTTCCGGTGAAGTCAAGGAGTACGTTACGACCATCAACGTCAACCCGAGCGGATACGTACCGGAAAAGATCGAACGCGAGCTCTGTCCTCTGTGCGGAAGCGTCCTGATCAAGAAGCAGGGATGCATCCAGTGCAATAATCCGGAATGCGATTACGAGAAGTGCGCGGTCTAGAACAGGCTTTCGAGGGAGAAGCAGAAACGCTTCTCCCTTTTTAACGGAAAGAAACACGACCGTGCAGCCGGCTGTGATATAAT
>JBKHFR010000072.1:0-5897 GCA_046540115.1 Acholeplasmataceae bacterium
TCCTTTCGCTTGGCTAGGATATGCACGAGCGGCAACAGCATAACGCCGAGGATGAACACTCCCGCATTGAAGTCAAAGAGGAGAAGCGGACTCCGATCATAGAGAAAGCCGCCGACGAGCGGTCCGATGACCATGCCGATCGCGACGAAGGACTGCCTGAGCCCCATGACCGACGCGTAGCGATCATCCTTGACGTAGGTCGAAATGAAGTTCTGTTCGAGTGGCTGGTACATGGCCTTGATCATGACGTAGACGAGATAGATCGTGTAGGCGGCAAGCAGGAAGGCCGATGCGCGAAAGACGAACAGGACGATCAGAGCGGAAAGGATGTGGACGAACGATATGACCGTGAGCTGCCTTTTATTGCTGGCGATCAGCGGCAGAATGAAGACGTTGGCGAAGATGGAAGCGATTCCCGTTACCATGACGAAATTGCCGAGTTGCTGGGGTGAGTAGCCGAGTTCATTGAAATAGACGTCGATATACTTGTTGAGATTGATGTGGCCGATCGTCATCAGCGTAAGCGAAAGCAGGAATATGAGCAGGCTCGAGTCGATCCTCGTGATCGCCTTCAGGCCCTCTAGCATCGAAGCCTTTTTGACCTGCGGATCATCTTTAACCTCCCTGATCGAGGCATAGAGCACGATCGCATAGACGGCATTCGTGATGGCCTGGATCAAGAAGATCACCCGAAAGTCATCGGTCCGAAGGAATCCGGTAACCGAAGGATCCGTACCGAGAAAACCGCCGATTCCATAGCCGAGTGCCGTCCCAAAGATGAACGCCGCGGACGTATAGGCGAGGTTTTTGGCGCGTCCTTCCGGACTCGATATCTCGATGATATGGCTCGTAAGAAGGGTGATGGCAGCGGCGACCCCGAATCCGCTCAGGAAACGAAAGAAAACCATGGCCGTTCGGATGCCGCTATAGGCGAAGCCGATCTGACCGAGACTGTATATGATCAGGCCGAGCAACATGTAGTTCGTCTTTTTCCCGCGGTCGGCGAGAATTCCCCAGAAAGGGCCACCGAGCATGAGACCGAAGCTCATCAAGGCGAAAAAGACGCCGAACATGTAATCCGGGATCGAAAGGCTCTTGACGAATGCCGGAGTAACCGGATGGCCGAGATTGTGGATGACGCCCTGTACGAAAAAAAAAGTTATGGTCAGGATGGCCTGACGATCGGTGTTCGGAAATAAACGGTGCATGCGCTCGCATCCTTTTATCGTGATCGATTCAATTATAGCACGAAGATGGCACTTCCGCCTTTAAAAAAGCCTGATCGGAAACCTCATCCAGCGAAATATCGACCCGGTCAAGACCTGATCGGGTCGATCGATACGCGTTATCGATACGTTTATATATCCATTCATAAAGCGCTTTTCATGCACTTGATTGTTCCATATGAGTAGCGCTCATTACCGGCACTGACTAGAGGATAATCAGGCGCTCTTTGAACCCGTATGATCAGGGATGACTCGATCTATGAGCGGATCAATACCGGTAGATACCCGCTACGGAAGAACCGCGGGGCATGTGCTCTTTCGCAAGGACGAGAACCTTTCCCTTGTGCGCGAACACGCGCTGAGCGAGATCGTCGAGGACATCGTCGACGCTGGGGTCCGTGATCTTTTGGTAGGTGATCTCTTGCGTGACGGGGTCGATCGTTCCCGGGATCATGTGATTCTCTTCGACGAAGAGCGTTTCGATCCGCCCAGCAGCGCTCCTTTTAACCAGTTCCTGAAGATCGACCGCTGCTAGACCGTTGGCATAGGCCTGCTCGAAGCTCTTCTGGTAGTAGTCGATCTTCTGCTTGTAGATCGGTTCGATCACGTCCCACACGCGCTTTTTGATCTCCGGCATGGTAAGCGCGCTCGGTGAGGCCTTGATCCCCTCGTTCATGAGATAGGGATTATCGCTGATCTTCATGAACTCGCCGTGGTGTTCCTTTACCGCTAGCAGTATGAGCGGTAACTTCATCGGCTTCGAGTAGTGGGACAGGATGACGTCATCGACGTAACGAAAATACCGTTCGATATCCTTCTCGCTCTCGGCTTTTTCGCCGCCATGGCCGTGGTAGATGTTCGTATTCTGACCCGGTCCGCCGTATGTCCCGTGGGTCAGGTAGGGATCCGTGTACTGATCGCCCAGGACGTCCTCAACGCTGACCTTGATCGAAGGATCGAGCTCTACCTCCTTCAGGTCGAGCTGATTGCCTTGATACAGTTTGAAGGACTTCGCCGTCAGGGCGAGAATGTGGTAGCGATCAACGCTCTGAAACATGTGGATCAGCGGCTTGATGTGGAAACTATTGGCGACGATCGCCTTGGTTTCCACCGCTTCCGGCAGGCGATAGATCACGCAGTCGTTTCGATGCGAAAGAATCGCTAGGCCTTCTTCCATGTGGTCCCACAGCTGTCTGTCTTCAGCGATGCTTCGTAGTGGCTCCATCAGCGCACTGACCTCACGCTTGTCGAAGTCCTTTTTCAAGGACGACTCGACGTCCTTCAACAGGTTCTTATAGACGATCATGTCCTTCCTGTTCTCGGAGAAGCTGCGGTGTGTTTCCTGGTAGATGGAGATAAACGGACCTTCTTTTTCCTCGATGATCGGATGTGGAAACTCGGATACGACGCGGTAACTCATTGTTCCTTCCTCCTTCATTGAGATATGGTATTCAGCCTTTTAAAGATGAATCTATTCACCCCTAGTATAACGTTTTTGAAGCGCATATGCAAAGCGAACGGCTATCCTTCGAGCGAAGCCTTTTTCGATCCGATCTTGATCCGCGGATCGAGCAGAACATAGAACGTATCCATTAAGAGCGTCGCGATCATCCCGAACACGGCATAGAACACGCTGATCAGGATGGTCGTCTCGATGTCGATATCGACGTAATAGCTGCTCATGAAAGGACGGAATAAGGAATCGAAGAAAAGATTGGCGAGACCCTGCATATTGAAAACCATTTCGATGAAGAACGACCCGAACAGAACGTACATGAACGTCGGCGCGATCTCGGGCACGACCGAAACCGCGGAATGCTTGATGTGATGACGGAATATGACCTGCCGTTGGTTCAGTCCTTTCGTCGTCAGGAGGAGGACGTAGTCACTATCGAAGCTCTCGAGCAATTCGCTACGGACGAGGCGCGTCATTTTCGCGAGCGGCTCGAGCGAAAGCGCGATCAAAGGGATCGCGACCGCGTGTATCAGCTGAAAAAAACCGAGTTCACTCGCCCCGACGGGATAGATCGGCGGGAGTAATTCGAAGCGATATCCGACATAGATGATCAGGGCGAATATCATGATGAAACTCGGGATCGACCCGATGACGAGGGTGATACTGCCGAACAGTCGATCGAAGAGCGAGTTCTTCTTGACAGCGGAAAGGATGCCGAAACCGATACCGAACGTCATATAGACCGCGAAGGCGATCAGGTTGAGTTTGATCGTCAAGGGCGCTTTCGCGGTTACGGTATCCCATACCGGGGTCCCTCTGAAATCCGAACCCCAGTCGAAACGCGTAAAAACGGCCTCGATATAGGCGAAATACTCTTCACTTACCGGTTCGAAGAACCGGCCGAAAGGTCCAGGGCTCGAGAACTGATGGTACATGGCCACTCTCGTTGCGATGAACATGACGGAAACCACGATAAAAAGCGTGATGGCCATCAGTATGAGACGCGTTATGATGTATCTGAACATGGTGCGATCAATCCTTATCGAGAAATCGTATAGTATGAACTAATATTCGTCAATTATATCACATGTATGAAAAAAAGCAAGCATTTTTTAATAGTGAGACGGATATCCGCTCATCGCCTGCTCCATAGATCCTAGTTTTAAGCGGTCGTTCGCCGCGGATCAGGTCATCCCATTCAAAAACTTTTGATAGGACTCGTGTATCTCGAGCGTCAGGTCCTCGAGGGAGATCAGGTCGTTGTTTAAAACGCGGTCGATGCGGGTGAAGTTCTCCATTCTGAAGTGGGAGCGGTCTAAGTCGAGGCGCATTTTTGTCACTGTGCCCGAGTCGCCACGACGGAGCATGCGGCGCTCTCTGATCCCTTCAGCGGTTTCGATCAGCACGATGAACGCATCCTTGTCCAGAACTAAAGCGAGCGCATTGGCACCGTTCGGATCGACGATGACGACGCCATAGCGATCGATATCCTTTTTTTGGATCCCATAGAGGTGACCACCGTAGTGCGTAACCTCGACGAAGGCTGACTGTTCGCGTAGTTTTTCGAAACGCTCTCTGGTGATGAAATGGTAATCCACGCCATCCCGTTCGTTTTCGCGTGGTTCTCGCGTCGTCGTCGTTACGACCTTACGGTATCCGTAATCCTTTAGGAGTCGTCTCGCTACTTCCGTTTTTCCGCTAGCACTCGCTCCGACTAATACGATCATAATCCTTTAAGGCCTCCCTTCAGGACGCCTCTCTCCTAACGTATGGTATATCCTTATAAACCATTATACCAAACGGAAAGGATTTATGGTATAGGATTTTTTGGGATATCCTACCCTGTCGGAAATACCAGAGCGAACCCTTTCGGTTGAATAATCGGCGTGTAAGGGTAAAAGCTACGCATCGCCTGACCTTTGACGCAAAACGATGTGTTTTTCAATCCGTTATCCGATTGTGATATACTGAAATCAGAAAACCACTAATTAAAGGATGCGGAAGCCATGTTCGTCGCTGCGATCATACACGCTCTGCTATTGTTAGCTTACTACGCGCTTTTCTGCGCGCTCATTCCGATGCTCATGAAATCGGTCTTTAGGCTTCCCGATGAGTACCCCCGGAAATTCCAGCACATCAGCTATGCGATGTCGATTCTACTGATCATTTTGATCGCGGAATCGTGGTACTACGCGATCTTTGCTAGTGCAATACTCATCCTTTTCGCTTTCCCGTTCCTCTTCTTTTTGGAACGGACGCAGTGGTATCCCAAGAACTTCGTTGACCGCGACATCAAGGGAGGCGAGATGCGCCGGTCGATGCTGCTCGTGCAGCTTTCCTACATCATACTCATTACCGTTTTCTGGGGTATTCTCGGTGAAGGGTATCGCTACCTGATCGTGATCGCCGTCATCACCTGGGGCTATGGCGACGCGGCAGCGGCTCTTTTCGGTAAAGCCTTCGGAAAGACGAAGATCCACGTCATCCTCGTTGATCCGAGCAAGACGTGGTTCGGAAGTAACGCGATGACGCTCGCCGCGCTCGTGACGCTGTTCCTGATGCTTTTCTTTTATGCGCGTTTCAACTGGTATGTCAGTCTTCTGATCGCTCTGATCGTCGCCCCGGTCAGTTCGGCCCTTGAGCTCTTCTCTAAAAAGGGGACCGATACGCTCTTCGTGCCCGTCGGTACAGCGGTTACGCTCTATATCTGGGTTTTGATCTTTACGCGTGTCGGGTGGATCTCATGAAAAGGAGTGCGATGGATGCTCAGGAAAAGACGATGATCATCGCGATCCTGCTGAGCACGTTCGGCCCGATCGTAACCGGGATCGCTCTAACGATGAACACGGCAACCACGCAGCTCGCGGACTTCATCAGGCGTACGGTCGAATTCATCGTTCTGCTCATATCCTGGCGATTCTACCGGTACCTATCGCTGCATGAGGTCAGTCCCGAACGAAAAGGACGACTAGAAAGAATCGTCCGTTTGGTCGTTGCTGTCGCTATCCTGATGTCAGGACTCACCCTTCTCTTCGTCCTGATCGCCAAGATCATCGATCCGGTCGAACCGACCGGAAACGTTTCCTTGGGTCTTGCCATCGCCACCCTCGGTGCGCTCGTCAACGGTTTTCTATGGAGACGATATCGTAGCTTTCACGACGCGACGAAGAGCGCGATCATCGAGATCCCAAGGCCGAGCGGGTCCACGGTCAGGT
>JBKHFR010000073.1:0-5777 GCA_046540115.1 Acholeplasmataceae bacterium
ATCAAGCGGCGAACGCGACTCAATAGGACGCTCTTCGACAAGCTCATGGACTACGGGGCTTTCGGCGATCTAAAATCGGAAAATAATGTGATTGACGACGGTTTATTTGCACTTTAGGAAGGAAATGAGTATAATATCCCTTGTAAAAGGAGTGGTGAAACATGCAGAGCTCAAATCCCGTATTCCGGACGATCGAAAGAGATCAGTCCTATACCATCGGCGAACAGGCCACCTATGGTGGTATCGTCGCTAAGACATTCTTGTTGTTTGCTGCTGCTATTCTAAGCGGATTCTATGCCGTAACTTCGGTTAGCGCCGAGGCGCTCCTGCCGCTGTTATTCGTTTCTATGGCCGTCGCACTGATCTCCGTGATCGTCGTTTCCTGGAGTCCTAGGCTCGCGATGCCGTTCTCATTCGTATACGCGCTCGCCGAAGGGGTGCTCCTCGGCTTTATTACCGCTTTAGCCGAGACTTTCGCGCCCGGTGCAGCGGTTACCGCGATCGTCGGTACGGGGTCGATCTTCCTCGTCATGCTCTTCCTCTATACGAGCCGGACGATCCGCGTTACCGAGCGCTTCCGTACCATCATGTACGCATCGCTACTCGGTATCCTCGTATTCTTCGTTTTCAACATGATCCTCAGCATCTTCGGCGTCAATTTCTTCAATTCCTTCTATATGGCATCTCCGGCGTTCGCCATCGGTCTGAGCATCTTCCTGATCGTTTTCGGAGCGCTCATGCTCACGCTCGACTTCGACCGAGCCGAAAGCATCGTTGAGGGCGGCGCGGATAAGCGCTACGAGTGGATGGTCGCCGTAGGGCTCATGGTTACGATCATCTGGATCTATATCGAGATCCTAAGGCTGATCATCATTCTCACTGCTAGTCGTAGATAAATCGACGAAAAGAACGAGTAGCCGGACATCGTTCTGTAAAAGAGAGCGTAACGATGGTGGGAGTTACGCCAGAACCGTCCGTGTGAATTCAGCTTGGAGAGGTGCTAATCACACCCGTAAGCCTGCGTTAAAGGCGTTCGAGTGCTGGCCTTATGGCCGGAACTAAGGTGGTACCGCGATTCGATCGTCCTTAGATGAGCTAAGGACGATATTTTTATATACGAGAAGGAGAGGATTACAAGTGACAGAGGAACTAAGAAGACTCACCGATAGGATCAGCGATGAGCTCGCTGAAACCAGGGATCTGAGCGAACTCGAGCAACTGCGGATCCGCTACCTGAGCAAGAAGGGCGAGGTCAGTGCGCTCATGGGAAAGCTCCGTGACATTCCCAAGGAGGAACGACCGGCTTTCGGTCGTGCCGTCAACGAGGTAAAGCAGACGATCGAAAAAGCGCTACACGATAAAAAGCGCGAGCTCGAGGATAAGGCCCTGCTCGAAAGCCTGGAGGAAGAGCGGATCGATATCACGCTGCCGGGATATTCCTTTAGGCAGGGGACGATCCACCCGCTCAATCAGGTCATCGAGGATCTCGAGGACCTCTTTATCGGCCTCGGCTATGAGGTCGCCGATGGTCCCGAGCTCGAGAACGACTACTACAATTTCGAGATGATGAACCTAGCGAAGGACCATCCGGCTCGCGACATGCAGGATTCCTTCTATACGGATCAGACGACGCTACTAAGGACGCATACTTCACCCGTCCAGGCCCGTACCATGCTCGCGAAAAAGGGGAAGCCCTTGAGCATCATCTGTCCCGGTCGGGTCTATCGGCGCGATGATGACGACCCGACGCATAGCCATCAGTTCACGCAGATCGAAGGGCTCGTCATCGACCGGAACATCACCTTCGGGCACCTTAAGGACACGCTTCTAAGGATGGTCCGGCACCTGTTCGGACCGGAACGAAAGATCCGGCTCAGGCCCTCCTACTTCCCGTTTACGGAACCGAGCGTCGAGGTCGACGTTTCCTATCCTAAGGCGGACGGTAGAGTCGGCTACATCGAGATACTCGGTGCCGGTCTCGTCCATCCCGAAGTTCTCAGGATGGGCGGATACGATCCGGCGGTCTATGCCGGTTTCGCCTTCGGTATCGGCGTAGAACGGATCGCCATACTCAAATACGGGATCGACGACATCCGTCACTTCTATCTGAATGACCTACGGTTTCTCGAACAGTTCAAGGGGGTGAACCGGTAATGAAGATCAACTCGAACATGCTCGCCAAGTGGCTCGACATACCGGAAAACATCCATGAGATCACCAACCAACGGATCGTCGAGGTCGAGTCCTTCGGACCGATCAATACGGCGACCGATCTCGTCGTCGGTCGCGTGCTTACCTGTGAGAAGCATCCGAATGCCGATTCTCTGTCGCTTACGACCGTCGATCTCGGCGATCGCGTCGAACAGATCGTCTGCGGTGCCCCGAACGTCCGCAAGGACCAGTACGTCATCGTCGCCCAGGTCGGAACGGTCCTACCCGGTAATTTCGAGATCAAGAAGGCGAAGATCCGGGGCGAAACCTCCCAGGGAATGATCTGTTCCCTCGAGGAGCTCGGTTTCGATGAGCGCTATATCCCTGAAGCCTATCAGGGCGGGATCTTCTACTTCGACGAACCCCAACGAGTCGGTAAACCCGCGCTTTCCGACCTAGGGCTATCCGGTTGGGTCATGGAACTCGGTCTTACACCGAACCGTTCGGACCTGTTGTCCGTGCTCGGCTTCGCCTATGACCTAGCGGCCATGACCAACCAGAAGATCGAGCTCGAAGCGCCAGAGATCGTCGAGAAGGAAACGAGCAATCCTCTCGATGTCACGATCGAAACCGATGGGTGCGGACGCTACTACGCCCGGACGTTTACGGACATCCGGATCAAGGAGTCGCCCTGGTGGCTCAAGAGCGCACTGCTTTCGGTCGGTATCCAGCCCATCAACAACGTCGTCGACATCAGTAACTACGTCCTGATCGAATACGGGACGCCCTTGCACATGTTCGACGCCCATAAGGTTAAAGCGAACGCGATCACCGTACGCGACGCCGAACCGGGCGAACGGGTCGTTACGCTCGATGACCAGGAGCGACGACTCGAAGAAAAGGATGTCGTCATTACGAACGGACGGGAACCGATCGCGATCGGTGGCGTCATGGGGCTCGCCAACACGATGATCGATGAGCATACGACATCCGTCATTCTCGAAGCGGCCTACTTCGATCCCGCGCGGATACGCGAAACGACGAAGCGACTCGATCTCAAGAGCGAATCCTCCTTGCGCTTCGAGCGCGGCATCGACGACCGGCGCGTCTTCTACGGATTAGAACGCGCGACAAAGCTCTTGGTCGAACTCGCCGATGCCCGGGTCGACCGGGGCATCGCGAGCGCGATCCGCTTCGAAAATGAGAATCCGTGGATCGAGATTCCCCGGAACTACTTCAATTGTGCCCTCGGAGTCGAGCTAAAGGATACGGACGTGTTGACCTATCTCAGGCGCTACAACTACGAGGTCAAAACGACGAAGGAGAAGTGGATCGTGCAGGCGCCGAGCTACCGCAACGACATAGAGATTCCTGCCGACGTGCTCGAGGAGATCGCCCGCATCTATGGCCTAGATGCCATCCCCGATCGCTTTTTGCGTGGCATGTCACAGGGCAAGCTGAGCTTCGAACAGAAGCGCCTACGCGGCCTAAGACACGCCCTGTCCGACCTCGGTTTGAACGAAGCCATCACCTACAGCCTGATCAAGGAAGAAGACGTCCACCTGTTCCAGAACATCGGTGAACCGGTGTCCGTCCTTAAACCGATGAGCGAGGATAAGAAAACGCTCCGTCAGAGCTTGATCCACGGCCTTCTCGATACGATCCGCTACAACCGGTCCCGAAAGATCGATAGCGTCAACCTCTTTGAGATCGGACACTGCTTCGCCAAGGGCTATGAGAAGAACCATCTCGGCATCGCGCTTTCCGGAAAGCTCTTCGAGCAGACCTGGAAGAAAACTGCGCTTATCGCTGACTTCTTTCTGCTCAAAGGCATCGTCGAACGCCTCTTTCAGCCGCTCGGCATCGGACTTACCTATGAGCCGAGCGACAATCCTTCCTTTCATCCCTATCAGCAGGCCAGAGTCCTCGATCAGGGCGTCGAGATCGGCGTCATCGCTCGCCTTCATCCCCGCCTCGAGAAGGAACTCGATCTTCTCGAGACGGTCGTCTTCACGGTCGAGCTCGACCGGCTCTTGTCGCGAGAAAAAACGGTCACTTATCGTACGGTTCCCCGCTATCCGATGGTCAGTCGTGACCTCGCCATCGTGATCGACCGGAATATTGCAGCGAAACGGATCCTCGACCTGATCGAGCAGACCGGCAGACCGGCCCTAAGGAGCGTCGAGATCTTCGATGTCTATCAGGGCCAGGGCATCGATGAGGATAAGAAGTCACTCGCCTTCCGGCTCGTCTTTAGTGATGAAGGAAAGACGATGGAAAGCGGTGAGGTCGACCGGCTCATGAAACGCATCACCAAGCGCCTCGCTCACGAAGTCGAGGCGACCGTTCGCGGATAAAACCTGATTATTCAGGTTTTTTCTTTGTTTCGGTCGTGTTATAATGTCAGTAGTAAAAATAGGAGGCAAAACACATGGAAGTCAAACGTACGGGCTATTTCCAACGCATCATCAATTCATTCGTCGGAGCGCTGATCGGAATCCTCTTGTTCTTCGGCTCATTCGCCGTTCTTTTCATCAATGAGGGTCGCGAGAACCTAGCGGATTACGCGCGCGAATCGGCGCCATTCGACCCGCAGGCCCCTCCCGCTACGAATGAACTGATCCACGTGATCGATACCGTGGACGCGGAAACCTTCGCGGCCGATGAGTACTTAACCGCAGGGCGCTTCATCTATATCGAGCGCCAGGTCTATTTCTACGGCTACGAAGAGGAAGAAAACCGGGAAACACGGGAGAATATCGGTGGTAGCGAGACCGAGATAACGACCTATTCCTATCATCTTAAATGGCTACAGGACCCACAACGACAGAGCTCGTTCCGTGGCGATGCATCGGAGCTGCCGGAAACGATCGAAGACTACGACCAGTGGATCGATGAGATGCCCCCAGAGCAGACGCACGTAGCGGAAGGACTAACGATCGACGGCATACCGATCGCTTCCGCACAGTTGAAGCTTTCCGGAGCCAAGGATCTCGAACTGACCGAAGAGCTCACCGATCAAACCCACTTAACCGAGGACGAAAGCGTCCGCTCAGGCGTCGTCCATCGCTCGAATGGTACGGAAAACTCCACGCCCGAATCGCCCGAGATCGGGGACGTCAAGGTCGTCTTTAGGGTTATTGACGATGACGATCGCGGCATCTATCTCGGTGCCTATGAACAGGACTCATTCGTTCCTTTTTATACGGAAGAAGGCAATGAAATCCACCGCTTTTTCCAGGGGGTAGAAAGCCGTGATGCCGCCGTTGACATCCTCCAGAGCGAATACGAAGCAGCGCTGTGGACGATGCGTCTCGTCGGTTTTCTGATGATGTTCGTAGGTCTTCTTCTCGTCGGTAAACCGCTATTCGTTCTGATCAGCGTCATCCCGATCTTTGCCCGCATCGGCCGCGGTCTTTACGCCGTGCTCGCGTTCTTTATTTCGCTCGTTCTAACCGGTCTGACGATCCTTTTGGGCATGGTCTTTCACAACACCGTACTCGCGATCATCGCCGTTCTCGCCCTGGTTTTCGGGGTCATCATCTACTTGCAGAACAAGCGCCTGAAGGCCGAACGCAGCTGAGCTGTCACCGTCGCGTCCGGAGCATCGCTCCGGGCGCTTTTTT
>JBKHFR010000074.1:0-5689 GCA_046540115.1 Acholeplasmataceae bacterium
TCATCGAAGAGCTACCGAATCTCGTATCCGACTTCGTCCATTCGGAAAACGGCTTTTTCTACGAAGAGGAATCCGAAGAAGAGTTCCGCTTTCTCGGAACCAATAACTACACGCTGCACTACAAGTCGGAGACGATGATCGATGACGCGATCAAACAGGCAGCCGATATGGGCATTAAGGTGATCCGTATGTGGTCGTTCTTCGATGGCTGGGAGGATGAAGGACGGGCGAACTATGCCTATGGCCAGATCGCTCCCGGCATCTATGACGTTTCTCCTGTCGACTATTACGGTGAGACGCTCTACGACCGGAACACCGGTGAAGTGAGGGATCCGGTCAACATTCTTGACCGCGTCGACTACACGATCAAGCGGGCCGGTCAATACGGTATCCGCGTCGTCCTCGTCATGACGAACTACTACCCGGAATTCGGTGGAATGGACATGTATGCCGACTGGTACAACACGCTCAATCCGGGTGAAAACGCGACCCGCCATTCCTTCTACACCAACGAGACGATCAAAGGCTGGTACAAGGACTGGGTCGAACACGTTACCAATCGCGTCAATTCCTTAACCGGCGTGCCCTACAAGGAGGACCCGACGATCTTCGCCTGGGAACTCGCGAATGAACCCGATGGTGCCGAGGTCCATAACTGGGCAGAGGAGATGAGCGAATACATCAAGCATGATCTGGGGGTCAGCCAGATGGTCGCTTGCGGCGCGCAGGGTTCGCTCGGAAGCGCACCACCGACGCTCGAGATCAACGAGGAAACGGCCGAGGGAAGGATCGCCGCCGATGACGACTTCGACTACGAATTCACGCGCTCAGGCGTCGGCGGGAACCACTACGGTTACGGCAATGCGGTCAATCACTGGGAGCTTTTGCAGGTCGATACGCTCGACTATTCGACGGCACACCTCTATCCCGACCACTGGGGTGTCCCCAATGACTATGCGACCGAGTACGGCGAAAAGTTCATCAAGGACCACGTCGCCCTCGCCAAGTACTGGGCCAAACCCTTCGTTTTAGAAGAATACGGGGTCATGCGTTCGAGCATGTCCGAAAGCATGCAGATCCATCGTGACCTGACCTATGATGTCTGGAACGAAGCGCTCTACGAAATGGGTGGAGCCGGTTCGATGTTCTGGATACTGACCGGTATCGAGGATAGTCCCGATGCCGATGCCGAGGGATACTACCCCGACTTCGATGGCTTCAGGGTAATCAACGATGGCGGTTCGACGGCGACGCTCTTTAAGAAATACGGCAAACTGTTCAACGACGAGATCACAGCCATCGAGCGCGAACCGCGCATCTACCTGCTGAACCCGCTCAGGAGCCTGATCACCAAGAAAAACGAATTCAAGGTCGAAGTCAAGGTCGTACCCGAAGACAAGGAGATCGATCGCGTCGAACTCTACGTTCACGACGACGCGAAGCACGAGATGACGCATCGACCGGATGATCCCTATCGCGAAGGCATCTATGACTATACGCTCGATATGAGCGAGATCGAAAAGGGCTCGCAGTATACCATCAAAGCCGTAGTCCACTTCGAAGACGGGTCGACGGTCGAAACCGTACCGAGAAACATCCGGCGATACGTTCAGCTCGAACTCGATACGCTCTATAACCTCGACTTCGACAGTGACCAGCAGGTCAACTACCAGACGTTCGGCAGCTATGAAGCGACGCTCAATAGCATCCGTCACGATCAGGAACTCGAAATGCTCGAGCTCGACGTCGAAAACGAGGATGTACGGTGGTCCGAACACAAGGTGAAATTCATCGCCTTCCCGGAGACCGAGGACGGCCTGCCGATGGTTCCTAATACCTTCAGGGTAAGCTACACGACCTACTACAACAAGGAGATCGTCGATGACCTTTCGAACGCGGGGAATGCCGTTTTAAAGAACTATATCGCCCTCGAACCCGGATGGGTCAAGACGGGCATCAATGAGAACAACATCAGCATTTCAAGTATCCGTAGTAATGCCGAAAAGGACGACGATGATCCGAGCAAGAGCGACGACTACGGCATCCGCTGGATCGACCTCGATCAGGATGGTACGGAAACGGACGATGAACTGTTCTACTTCCACGACCTGACCATCGAATTCGTACCGAACGATAGTCTGAATGCCATCGCCGTCAATCCGACGACGGGCGGAATGCCCTATGAGGGCATCATGTATATCGATGACGTCGTTCTATACGGGTATTCGGAAGGCGCACCGGTCGATTCCTTGGAACCGGATCCTGACTTTGAATTCGAATTCGAATAGCGAATGATACATTTCAAGCGGGATGTCCGAACGGGCATCCCGCATGAAAAAAGGAGCGATTATAGGATATGATCTATAGACAGCTTAAAAGACTGATCGTCGTATGCCTGATCGCGAGCCTATCGGTCGGTGTCGGGGCATGCAAAAAGGACCCGATCGACGATGAGCCCGTGGATGTGCCCGTTACGGCGATCGAGATACAAGGAAGCCGAAACATAAGCGTCGGGGCCCCGACCTCCTATCGGGCGACCGTTATACCCGATAACGCCAGCAATACGACGGTCACGTGGTCCGTCATATCGCGCGGCGGCGAGGCGGATATCGATCAGGACGGGGAACTGACAGCAACGAAAGCCGGTCCGATCACGATCCGGGCTACCGCTGTCAATGGCGTTAGAGCCGAGCTAAGAGTCGCCGTTCTCACCTCGTCAACACCGGTAGAAAGCGTAACCATCACCGGCCCCGATCGTTTCCGGCACGGAGAAAGAGAGACCTATCGGATCGAGGTTGAGCCGGAGGATGCGACCTATTCCTCGGTCGAGTGGGACGTAACCGAAGGAGAGGGCACGGTCAACGATTCCGGACGTCTCGCGGCGATGAGCGCAGGTAATCTTACGCTTCGCGCTACGATCGAAGGAGTCAGCGGAACGAAAGAGATCACGGTCGACCCCTATGACGGGGACGTATCGGACCTCAAGGTCCTGCTCAATCGTGTCGACCTCAAGAATACGGTCCTAAGGGATTACGAGAACGACTTCGAAGCGCTCTACCCGATGTATGATGTTACCTTCGAGACGCTACGCGACTATGAGAACAATGCGCGCATGCGCCTGTCCGGTGGCGACTATGGCGACGTACTGCTCATCCCTTCATCGGTTAGTTCCCGCGATCTTCCCTACTATTTCCGTTCTCTCGGGAATATCGATGAGATGTCTCAGTCCTGGCGCTATGTCGGCCAGAAGACCTATGAAGACGAAGTCTACGGCCTGCCGACCTATGGTAATGTCAACGGTATTCTCTATAACAAGGACGTCTTCGCCGAAGCGGGCATCGACCAGCTGCCGACAACGCGCCAACAGTTCATCGATGCGATGCAGACCATCAAAAACCACTACCAGGACGACCCCGATTTCATCGCCCCCTACTATACCAATAAGAAGGACAGTTGGCCCCTCGACCAGTGGCAGGGCAACGTTTCGAGCGTAAGCGGAGATCCGGATTACTACTATAACGAACTACCGGAAGACCGCGATGCTTTCGCTCCCGGTAGTCCGCACTACACCGTCTACGAATTGCTCTATGATCTCATCGACGAGGAACTGATCGAAGACGATCCCTCGACGACGAACTGGGAACGCTCGAAGGTCGATTTCGTCAAGGGTGACATCGGAGCGATGGTCGTCGGTAGTTGGGCGGTCACTCAGTTCGTCGACGTCGCGAAAAGCGTCCGGGATGGGACGTTCGAATTCGACGACGGTACGCCCGGCGAACAGTCGGACCGCGCCGATCCTGACGACGTCGGCTACATGCCTTTCCCGTATACGCACGCTGACGGGAACGTCTATTCCGCCCATTCACCCGACTTTTTCATGGGCATCAGCAAGCACTCCGACAATCCGTCGGGGGCGAGAGATTTTCTCATGTGGTTCCTAAGAGATTCGGGCTACCACGAGTTGACCGGCGGGATACCACCTAGAACCGATATGGACTTCCCCGCTACGATCAAGGCCTTTCAGGATCTCGGCGTCGACCTGTTCGAAGAGCGCGCTGCCGAAGGAGACATGAGTGGTAAGCTCGAACTCGTCGAAGCCAGCTCCGGCATCGTCCTATGGAACCCCGACTGGAAGCGTGACCTCTTTGAGGATGCGTTCTTCGATCGCAAGAGCTACGATGATATCATGGAAGAACTCAATACGAACTGGCGATCGGGCATCGATTCGCTCGGTTGAGCGACGAGGACGAACACATGGCAAAAAGAGCTAGCACATTCAGGACACTGAAGCGACAGAGAACGATTCTAACGGTAACGTTTCTAGCGGTGCCGCTCTTTTTGCTCATCGTTTTCACTTACTTGCCCGCTTTCAACATGGTCCGCTACAGCTTTTTCCGTTGGGATGGGACATCGCCCTTTATGGACTATGTCGGGCTCAAAAACTATGAGACGCTCTTCGATAATCCCCGCTACTATGGCGTCATCTTTAACAGCCTTTACTATCTGTTCGCTTCCTTCGTCCAGCTCTTCCTCGCCCTGATCCTCGCCTACTGGCTCTCTTTCAAGCTCAAGGGCACCAACTTTTTTAAGGGCGTCTTCTTTTTCCCTTATCTTCTGAACGGCGTTGCCGTCGCGCTCATGTTTCTATTCTTTTTCGAACCGAACGGTACGTTGAACTCGATCATCCGACTTTTCGGCAAGGATGATGCCATACGGTTGTGGCTGACCGAACCGTTCATCAACAATACCCTACTAGCGACGATCTCGATCTGGCGATACATCGGCTTTAACATCGTACTGTTCATCGCCGTCATCCAGTCGATCTCGAGCGAGCTCTATGAAGCCGCCGAAATCGACGGCGCCAACCGTCGCCAGATCCTCTTTCAGATCATCGTCCCCAACATCAAGCTCATCATCGTACTGAACATGATCCTTGCCGTCAAGGGCGCGATCAGCGTCTTCGAAGTCCCCTTCCTCATTACCGGTGGCGATTGGGGTACCTCGACGTTCGTGATCGAAGCGCTGAACATCACTTTCGGCGCCAATCCCCGCTATGGTCTAGGATCGGCTTTCGCCGTCGTGCTACTCGTAATCATCATCATCGTTACGCTCATACAGAAATACATCTTCCGCGAGGATCCCGAGGTGAAAGAGACGTGACGAAAAGCGAAATGATCCGGACAAAAAGCGCGGTCATACTCAAGTATGCGACGCTCATATCGATATCTCTGATCGTCATCGTACCGATGATCCCGATCTTTTTGGGCTCCTTTAAGACGAACAACGAATTCTACCAGACGAGCGTATGGGAGCTCCCGCAGGACTTTCTGAACTTCGAGAACTATCGGATCGCTTTTACGGATGGGAACATGCTCAGAGGCTTTGCGAATACCTTTCTGATCATGATCGTCGCCATTACCGTATCCGTCTTCATCGGCGCGATGACGGCTTTCGTCCTCGATCGCTTCCGGTTTAGGGGTCGAAATCTCGTCAACGGCCTCTATCTATTCGCTGCACTGATCCCACCGATCACGCTCAATATCGCGATCTTCAGTCTCATGACGTGGATCGACCGGAATCTCGGCATTCAGCTCATCAACACGCGCCTTTCCGCCATCATCCTTTTCTCCGGAACGGATATCATCACCGTCTATATCTTCATGCAGTTTTTAAGGCACATACCGATCGC
>JBKHFR010000075.1:0-5657 GCA_046540115.1 Acholeplasmataceae bacterium
CGACGAGGTCGTCGAATGCCGCTTTGACCGCATTGAAATCGTCGGAATGAATGAAATCGAAGCCATTTTGCGCCACCAACTCACCTGACTGGTAGCCTAAGATTCGTTCGACGGCGGGGCTTTGATATTTGACTGTCCCGTCCAGATTTAGAACAGTGATAATATCCGTCGATTCCTGAAGATACGCCTCGTATCGTTCTAGATCACCTTCCCGCTGTTTGCGCTCGGTGATGTCTGTGATGAAACCTTCTAGCAGGTCCTTGTCCTCTCCAGAAGTGTTAACGCCCTGACCGCGTTCCCACATCCATTTCGTTTCGCCACTCTTCGTAAGGATTCGATACGTGACTTCGAACGGCATACCGGCATCGATCGCGGCCTGGATGCTCATGCCATCGGCGACATAGAAGATCAAGAAGGTATTAGCAAAGAAGATGCTATTACATATGCTATAGAAACATCGATGAATGTCGTTTATGGTAACCATATTGTCGGTAACACCATCGAAGACGTTGAAATAGGTCTTAATTTTCAAAACGTGTCAGAGACAACCGTGCAGGATAATACTATACGCGATACTGTAGCGGGTATTCACTTCTTAGATGGCCAAAGGGACAATCAATCCATAGAAAACAATACTTTCGAGGATAATGATTATTCGTTATACGATTATTCCGTAGATCTAAAAGATGACGATAATGATATTATTTCAATTCCATTTACCCGTGATGAACTAGATGCCCTACTAGCGAACAATAGCTTCCCGCCCGGTTCTATTGTAGATACAGAAGAGTATGATGGAAATGAATTCTATGTAATTCGGGAAGATTCGGAGTAATCCATAGTCGCTAGGGGCCCATATCGGAACTAAGTAGGACCCTAGAATAGCCCCTGTGATGGAAGAATCCTGACCTTCGATAGGTCGGGATTTTTCTTTTAGCCTCCGTAACCGTTGAGCACCACAAGACCTTAAAAGAACCCCATCAACGAAAACCAAATCCGCTCGTTACTCCTTAATCAAAAGGACCTTCTCGTGCGATCTCCCTTTTTTCGGTTACCCTTTAGGTTGAACTCTATCACTATTTTCCGATCTTCAAAAGCTAATGATGATAAGAAGAGCCCTTGTATTCCTTCTCCTTTAATTAACTGCCGATGTGGTTTATAATGCTATTATACGAATAGAACAAAGGAAAGAGGTGACTCCTGTGTCAAACGATCTATCAGATGGTATCGCTATCCTCCTTTTGCTCGTTTCTGGGTTCGTTTTTCTTTTCGTTAGTCTCAGGAAGCGTTCCTTAAAGGAGCGATTTTCCTTATCTGAAGAAGGAAACTCCACATTAACGGATCGAAACGTGATAGAGATCATGCGCACCGCTTTCGTTCGGCTCACACAGGCGATCAATAGGATAAAGGATAGAACGGTATCACCTAGTATTAGCACTCGGGTAGTATCGGCTGGTGTAAGTATCCACGGCATCGACCATGCGAGAGGTCCGATGGAAAAGGGCATGGAAAGGTTCTTTCTGAAGGTGGAAGGCGGTCGTAGCTCGAATGCTAAAAAGGATCAGAGCGAATCCAAGGACTGCTCGACGAGGCGTAACGATCGAAAGATCGTGATCCGTGAGCTCGCCGAGAGCTACAAGGACGAGATCCTTTCGATCGCCGCTAAAGAGCTCGGAGAAGGCTACATCACTAGCGACCTGGTCGAGGAGTGCATCGCGCAAACCGAGCGATATATCGGAAAAATCGCTTACGATCAAAGGGCTAGAAAGGTCGTCGGTTTCAGCATCTCCTATCGCGTCGATCAGGAGCAGTTAACCGAGCTCATCAGCCCTGATGAAAAAAGGATTCCGCGCAGGTTGCTTCAGGCGCGCGCGCTCGGCGTCATCAAGTCGATCGCCGTCGATCGACAAGCGAAAGGACAGGGGATCGGAACGGAATTGATCGAAAAGACAAATCATGCCTTCCGAAAGCGGGGGATCGATACGGTCTTCACGGTCGCCTGGAAGAGCGAGTACGGCATCAATCTCGGCGGGATCCTCGCCCGACTCGACTTCGAACCGCTCATCGAGCTTCCGAACTACTGGACGAAGGACAGCATCGAACAGAACTTCCTATGCCCCGTCTGCGGAAAGCCCTGTTCGTGTAGCGCCGTCATCTATGCCCGAAGCACTAGCAGCTAGAGATCAGCGAAACGGAAATCGACGGGTAATCCCTTTCTCTTCGTCACCCACATCTACGATATGTCCCGTATCCGTGATATAATCGGGATAGAACACTTGGGATCGACACCGGAGGGATAGCATGCGCGTGATCTATAACCGGGACTACCTCTTCAAGGGCATAGCGAAGAACAAGCACGAGCTCTACTACAAGCGCATCCTAGCGTTCATCAAGGACGTCCAGCAAGAGGAGAAAGTCCTATCCGAGCGTATGATCAAGAAATACAACATCAAAAAGATGCGCAGTACGCGCGGCATTTTCAAGTTCGTCCTCGATCACGGCGACGCTTCGCGCTGCCTGATCGAATACGAACCCCAGGACGACCAGATCTTTTCCAAGGAGCCGGGCATCGCCCTGCTCCGGATCGTTTCCCACAAGGAACAGGGCGAGCTCGCCCGGCGGATCGGACAGGCCTTCCGGAACTACGCGGACTTCATCGAACACGACGAAGCCGAAGGCGACGATCGCGATATCGACCGGACGCTCGGACAGCAGTACATGCGCACGATCTACGTCCATCCCGAGACATCGGATGCGGACTTTCTGACGATGCTGATGGATGACGACATCCGCTACGTCTTCAAGCCGAGCGAAAAACAGCTCCGTGCCCTAAAGGCGAACGGTCCTACGCTCCTGTTAGGCTGTGCCGGGAGCGGAAAGACGCTCGTCGAGATCGGTCTCGCCCTCAAGAAAGCCCACGCCATGATCGACCAGGGCTATTTCACCTTCACGAGCCAGTTGAAGGACGTGGCCGAATCGATCTATAACAAGTATCAGAACATGCCGGGGCTAAAGGGACGGACTTCCTTCCATAGTCTCCGTGACTATGCCCTGGACAGGCTCGGTATCGGCATCAAGGATTACATGGGCTTCGAGCGCTTCCAGACCTGGGCGAAAACAACGACACTCAAAAAGGAGTACCAGTGGATCAAAAAAATCGGTATCGTCAACCTGTGGGTCGAGATCCGCGGCCTGATCAAGGGCTACATGGGTAACGACTTCTACCGCAACCTCGAGATCAAGAACGCGAATCGCATCTTCAACGACTACCACCTAAAAGCCCTCGCTAGCATGCGCGCGATCAAAAAGGTATCCGAGACGCTCCACGACTACCGGATCACCGACGGCCATAGGCTCAAGCACTACGTCGACGACCACAACGAGCTCATCCACGCGATGTTCCACCACGACTTCGATGCCCCCCTGATCGACCGCTTCACCTATACCGGCCTTAAGGACGCCTACTCGCGCTTTACCAGCGAGGAAAGAAAGACCATCTATGACTTCGCCCAGAACGTCTACCAGCCCTACCTCGAGGAAAACAATCTCTACGACGACAACGACCTCGCCCGCCAGATCATCCTCGCACTCAATCGGACGCTGGACGAACGGCTCGACTACGTCCTGATCGATGAGATCCAGGACCTAACCGAGATGCAGGTCTACATGCTCCTCAGGCTCGCACGGAACCCGGAAGACGTCATCCTGACCGGGGACGTCTCCCAGGTCATCAACCCGACGTTCTTTCGGAAGGGGCGGATCGGCGTCATCTTCAAGAATCGCTTCGCGGTCGACTGGGACCGCAACAAGGTCCTCACGCTCGATGAGAACTACCGGAACAGCAGGAACATCGTCGAGGTCGCCAAGAGGATCGTCGAGATCCGCCAGGAAACCCTCGGAAAATACACCGAGGACATCGTCGAAGAAAGCAAGGAACTCGAAACGACCGAAGGCCTACCGATCCTAGTCGATATCCCCGAAAACGAAGCCCTCGAAGCGATCCGTCTCTGGCTCGAAGTCCCGAAAGTCGCGATCATCACGGCGAGCGAGGATGCCAAGGAAGCCCTCAATGACGCCCTAGGCGTCAACAGGAGCACCAGCAATAACATCTATACCGTCCAGGAGATCAAGGGCCAGGAATTCGACAAGGCCATCGTCTATAACGTCCTATCGGACCACGCTGACGTCTGGGAAAAGATCATGAACCAGGAAACGAAAGCGCGGGATGCGCACTACCAGTACTACTTCAACCTCTTCTATGTCGCCATCACCCGCGCCAAGCGGAACATCTTCCTCTTCGAAAAGAACCGTGACCTGACCATCCTCAAACGGATCCTTCCCCTCTTCGAAGTCGTCAGTGAGAACGTCCACGCCGTCATGGACCTCTCCTCCTACCTGACCGAGGATAACATCCTCGCTCAGGCCAAAGAGAACTTCAAGAAGGAGGACTACAAGCGCGCCCGCGTCTACTACCTCCAGTTAAACGACAGGAAACAGGCCGCGATCTGTACCGGTTACGCTCTTTTGCAGGACGGACACACCGAACACGGCATCGAGCACCTATACCAGTTCAAGGAGCACCACGAACAGGCCTATCGCTATACCGATGAAAAGGATACGCTGCTCTTTCACCTGATCCTCGGCTATCGGACAAAAGCGCTCGACATCGCGACGATCAGTAAGAAGCTTAAAGACCGCTCGATGCTCGGACTGACCGACAGGATCCGGTCGAAAGAGATCTATAAGCGCGCTCTTTCCGACGCGATCGCGATCATGTCGAAGGTCCACCACTTCCGTATTACTAAACGAATCGAGGAGATGATACGATGAGCGAACAGCTCGCCAAACGGATCGAGGACGCCTATAACGAGCTCAGGGACACGATCAGTCGGATCGACCTGCTATCCGGCATAATCGAGGAGATCAAACGGACATCACAGGAAATACTCGATAGGTACAGTACGGCGATCGATCCCGCCAAACTGACCCAGATCCGCGAACAGAACAAGCACGCCCTGAACGAGATGATCGAGGACATCCAAAAAATCGAAGCGAACATGACGGACTTCGAGGTCGTCGCGCAGCAGACCAAGGAGCTCGTCGATAGCTTTTCCCAACGTTTTTCCGCTTTCGACGACGTCTTCAGAAAGACGAAACAGGCGATCACGGACCTCGACAACAAGCTCTTGAGGCTGCTCAAGCAAGCGGAGCGACAACAGCAACTCGGACAGAACCGATTCCTGCAGGCCTCAAAGCTCTTCCACGCCTCCGCCGAGATCGAGAAGTATGACGAACTCCTCGCCCTCGAAAAGGAGAATAACCGTCTGCTCAAAGAGCTTTTGTCTAAGCCGTCCTTAGGGTTCAACCCGAAATACGAGCCTCCCAAGGGCCCCTATCCGAACGGGAAAAAACCCCGGACCGAGGGTAAGCCGCCATCGAATCACCGGAAGAAACGATAGTCCGATCGATGGCATCCGCGCATCAAAAAAAGCCCGGGTTTCCCCGGACTTCTCATAGACCCTGGCGTTTCAAGAGGGACTCGAACCCCCGACCTACGGCTTAGAAGGCCGTTGCTCTATCCAGCTGAGCTATTGAAACACGCCGCTTAGCACTGCTTATTATAACCGAAGAGCCTAAGAAAGTAAAGCACGAACACC
>JBKHFR010000076.1:0-5586 GCA_046540115.1 Acholeplasmataceae bacterium
GTGACCGATTACGACCTCATGTCCGATGATATCGACCTGATCAACGTTCACTACTATACGAATAACGGCAACGAGGATTTCGACCAGCGCGCCCTCGCCGATCGGGCGAAAACGTCGGGCATCAAGCCGATGATCATCGGCGAATACGGCTTAGTCCCCTTTGAAGAGATCGCCGCGCTGCTCGATGTGTTCGAGCAGAGCACGATCTCCGGAAGCCTGATCTGGAGCTTGCGGTTCCGGTCCATCGACGGCGGCTACTACGAGCACGAGGACGATTTTTCCCGTTCCTATCGCTATCCTGGTTTTTCGATCAATGACGACTATGACGAGATCGAGGTCATCGAAGCTCTAAACGAACTCGGCCATCGCCTCCAGGATCAAGAGGTCGAACCGATGCCGATTCCTAAAGCGCCCGTGCTGCTAGCGGTCGAGGACTTCGCTCTGACCTGGCAAGGACAGACCTTCTCAGAAACGTTTTCGATCGAAAGGAGCGAGGATGGCGGAGCGAACTGGACGGTTATCGCTGAAAACGTGATCGATTGCTATCCTTCAGGACCGTTTTATATTGATTTAACTGCCGAACCTGGAGTATCATATACGTACCGGGTCCGAGCGCACAATGAATCGGGGTCTTCCGGTTATTCGAACGAAATGACCGATTCCTGATCATAGGAAGCTAAACGGATCAGGAAAGGGAGGCGGTACTATCGACAAAAAATCCATCAAAATGAAGGATATCGCCAGAGCCATGGGCGTCAGCACGGTAACCGTTTCCAAGGCTTTGAACGACAAGGAAGGCGTCAGCGAGGCTTTGCGGGATCGGATCAAAGAGAAAGCGAAACAGATGGGCTACATCTATAACCCGATCCCTCGCCTGATGCGCAACGGCACGACGAACAACATCGCTATCCTCGTCTCCAAAAAGTTCCTTGTCCGCGGCTATGACGTCTATTTTCAGATCTATGAAGCGATCATCGATCGCCTGAGTAACAAGGGATACTACGGCATACTCGAAGTCCTATCCAAACAGGCGGAATTCGACTGTGAGATCCCGCGCGTCATCCGCGAATCCAAGGTCGACGGATTGATCCTACTCGGACAGATATCCGAGCCCTATCTGAATATGATCTCCGATCAGAAAACGCCTTTCGTGCTACTCGATTTCTATGGCAGCTACGAGAACATGGATACGATCGTCGCCGATAACTTTTTCGGAAGCTACATGATAACGAGCTATCTGATCAAGAACGGACACAAACGGATCGGGTTCGTCGGTAACTACAAGGCGACTAGCAGCATTACCGACCGCTACATGGGCTATCTGAAAGGCCTGATCGAGCACGATCTCGACCGCAACGTCGACCGCTACCTGATCATGGACCGCGATCCGACCGGTGCTCCGATCGACATCGAGCTTCCTGAGGAAATGCCGACGGCCTTCGTCTGTAACAACGACGAGGTCGCGAACACGCTGATCATCAGGCTCAGAGAAAAGGGCTATCGCGTACCGGAAGACGTATCGGTCGTCGGTTTCGACAACTTTGAGAAGATCCAGAACCTCGCGCTCGGCATAACGACCGTCGAGGTC
This sequence comes from Acholeplasmataceae bacterium, assembly GCA_046540115.1. GTDB lineage: Bacteria > Bacillota_I > Bacilli_A > Acholeplasmatales > Acholeplasmataceae > RECG01. Next base: position 1,589 of record JBKHFR010000076.1, read on the forward strand.
GACTTCATTACGATGGCCGCGGTTTCGGTCGATGTCATCATCAAAAAGGTCCTCGACCCGAAGCACAGCCCGGGAAGACAACTGATCAGTTGTCGACTAGTGATCAGGGATTCCGTCAGGGATCTGACAAAAGAGGAATAACGGTCTAAATACAGCGCTTTTTCCCTTCGGCGAGAAAGCGCTTTTATTTTTTTCTTGTATGTGTTGACAAAAAGCGCTTTTTGTAGTAACCTATGGATACAAGGCAGTTAAGTAAAGCGTTAAGTAAAATCGGTATGGCAGCCGAAAACACAAGGAGGAGAAAAATGAAAAAAGGTCTATTATTGAACATGTTGTTCGTTTTATGCGTTGCATGGCTACTAGCGGCATGCGAAGAGCTCCAGATCATCGATGAAGTGACCGTCATCGGTGAGGACACCGTCGAGATCGGCGATGAGCCGAACTATACGGCCGTCGTTGAGCCCGAGCCCGACGGGCTGGAAATCGAGTGGTCCGTCGAAGAGGATACGGGCAGCGCGACGATCACGGATGACGGTACGCTAACGCCGCTTGAGCCGGGGATCGTAACGGTTAAAGCGACGGTCGATGACGTCGAAGGCATTCTCGAGGTAACCATCACGCAGCCTGTAACAGGCGTTACCGTGACAGGCGATGACGTCGTATTCACCGATGAAGATGCCACCTATGAGCTCGATCTGGATCCTGAGGACGCGACGTTCGATGAAGTGGAATGGACGGTTCTCGCGGAAACGGGATCAGCGACGATCGACAGTGATGGCCACCTCTCACCGACAGCGACAGGAACCGTAACGGTCCGAGCATCGGTCGACGGGATCATCGGAACGATGACCGTTACCATCGTGAATCCCGTAGTGGATGTCACGCTCGTCGGACCGACGGAAGTCGCGCTCGGTGAGGATCCGACCTATGAGATCGACGTCGAACCCGATGATGCCTATCACGATGATATTGCCTGGTCCGTGACGGATGATACGGGTAGCGCAACCATCGACGATGAAGGCGTTCTCGATCCGGTTTCAGCCGGCATGATCACCGTTGTCGTCGAAGTACAGGGAATCACGCGCGAACTCGAAGTCGAGATCATTACTCCCGTTGATAGCGTTGAGGTCACCGGAGACGAAGTCATCATGCCCGATGATCGCCCGGTCTACAGCGCGGAAGTCCTTCCCGAGGATGCGACGTATCCGGAGGTGACCTGGTCCGTCGAAGACGAAACGGGAAGCGCGACCATCTCCGATGAAGGCGAACTAGAACCGGTCGAATCCGGAACCGTACGCGTCATCGCTACCGCTGATGGCGTTGAAGGCGAGCTCGTCGTCGAGATCGAAGAGGATGACCGTTTGCTCGGAACACCGCGTCCGCCGCACCTGCTCGCGACACCGGAAAATACGATCAACGTCGATGCTCCCTGGTATCCCGAAAGCGATCTCGAAGGTCTCGATGTCACGTTCGACAGACAGGTCTACGACGTTTCGTTCACGGCTGAAGCCTCCCGTTCATCCAAGGGCGTCGTCTTTGAAGTACCCAACGACATCGACCTGAGCAGAATGCAGTATTTCGGCATCAAGATGACGGGTATGACGGAAACGACAGGGGTCAATCCCACCGTCTCCGTTCACATGAGGGACCTCGATAGCGGCCTAGAGCTCTACAATGACCAGCATACCGAGATCGAACTGACGGAAGACAACCAGTGGGTCGTCTTCAGCATCGCGAACCGTTACCGCCTGCAAACCGAAAACCGTGATCTCGTCATCTTCGTCGATCCGCACTATACCGCATCCGGTAATGCGGGAGTCGTCACGATGCAGCAGGTCGTCTTCTTCGGTGATGAGGACCCCGTTACCGAACCGGAACTCCTATCGCCGCTGAAGCAGGCGCACTGGGAAGAAGAGCCGATCTTTACGGCCGACCCCGCTGTCGATGAGATCGATGGCGACGAAGTCGACGTCATGCACATTTCTGCGACCGCAGAAGCGGTTGAAGGCTACCGTGCTCTACCGGCATACGTACTCGAAGATATTTCCCGAAAGACAGCGGTCGAGTTCAGCATCAAGCTGCTGACCGAGGACCTTCCCTCCGATCCAGGACTGATCGTGACGCTCGGCGATACCGATATCGATACCGTGATGATCGATCGACCCGATGAGGGAGAAGAAGCGGAATACCAGGATATCGTCGTCGAGATCCCCGACAGCAAGCGCACCGAAGCGACCATGTGGTCGGCACGATATATCCAGATCAAGGTATTCGGCGGCGGCGATGAACCGGTCGAATACTACGTTCACGACTTCCGATTAACCGGTGATGCGAATCCGGAACCGGTCGAAGTGACCAGAGCGGATCTCGGCGGTGACAACATCCCGATGACCGGAAACATCAACTACGTCGAAAACGCCGAAGCGGAACAAGTCGAGGCCAACGACGATCCGGCCCACGTCCTATTCCAGCCGAATGACCACGAGACGCTCAGCAAACTCGAATTCGGCTACGAAAAGACGTCCGGCAACCAGGAAGAACGAGAAGGCCTCAACGGCGTCTACGTTAAGATCCAGGGCGAACCCGGCGTCGAGATCAATATCCAGCAAGGCTGGGCCGACGGCTGGGCCGATGAGGAACAGCGACGCTTCGTCCTTGACGGTACCGTTCAGGAGATCGAGATCCTCGCCGCGAATCGGAGCGATATTACCTCCGGTGAAGGCTGGTTCCCATTCCAGTTCAACGTTTCCATGCCCAACGATGAGATGGAGGATGTCGAGATCAAGATCTTCGAATTCGCTCTGACGGCTATTCTCCCGGAAGAAGAACCGGTCAAGGATAAGGAAATCCCGTTCGGAACGTTCAACGAAGGCGGTAATACCATCATCGAAGATGATCCCAACGATATCGATGCCCTGATCGTCGACGAGGATGATGACGGAAACGCGGTTGCAACCGTGGTAGCCGATCACGAAAACAACCACGTCGTTGCCATCGCCTACGATCCGGACATACGCTACATGACGACGCTTACGGTCGAGATCCAGGGTGAAGTCGGTGCCGAGGTCAACATCAAACTCGCCTACGGAAACACCTACAACTACGATGAGGACTACGTCCATACCTTTACGACCGATGAACCAGAAACGATCGAGATCGAGATCATCGACCGCGATGCTCTAAAGACGAGTAAGATCTCGCTCTCCCTCTTCTTCGAGCTCAATGAAGTCGAAGAACCGGCTGACTTCGTCATCTACGATGCATATTTCAGTGGGGATGAATAATACGATCTGATTCCCCTCGACATACCAACTCGATCGCGGCTCACACTGTCCCCCCCAGTGTGAGCCGTATCATAGAGGGTGTGGCGAGGAACTAAAAGGAGTGAAACGAACGGACATGAAAAAGAAATGGATGGTTTTGATCATACTAGTACTCGTCCCGATGCTGCTTTTTGCCTGTGAAGACGCGGATGAAGACGCCGAAGTCGCCGCGATCGAGATCACGGGAGAAAGACGGGTCGAAGTCGACCAGCAAGCGCTCTACCAGGCGACGATATTCCCGTCTTCGGCCGCCGATGCCGCGATCACGTGGAGCGTCATCGAGACGACCGGTGAGGCAACGATCAGCGATGAAGGGCTGCTCGAACCGAGCGCGGTCGGTAAAGTTAAGGTCGTAGCTACTTCCGACAACGGCATCGAAGCGAGCAAGACGGTAACCATCATCGCCGGCAAGGTTCGGGTTGAAACGGTTACCATCGTTGGACCGGATGAGGTTGCCCTCAACCATGAGGCCGACTATATCGCTCAGGTCGAGCCGCTCGATGCTAGCGATCCGGAAGTCGAATTCAGCGTCATCGAGGAAACCGGTAGCGCGACGATAACCGCAAGCGGGAAACTGACCCCGACAGCCGAAGGCTCGATTACCGTTGTCGCCGTCGCCGATGGCGTGCCCGCCGAAAAGGAAGTGCTGATCACGCCGGAGATCATACCGGTAGA
>JBKHFR010000077.1:0-5415 GCA_046540115.1 Acholeplasmataceae bacterium
CGCCTACGGTTGTGCGGATTGACCGTAGCACGCGGATCCTTATTAAGGAGCATCCGGTAGAGATCCTCGTCTTCTAGGTGCGCGTAGCGGCGTTCGAATTCCGGATCCCTTCCCCCATTTCGGAAGGAGTAGTCGAAGAGGGCGGCCTTAATGTATAGACCGGTACCCCCGACGATAGCCGGCCGTTCAACCCTTTCGATGATCGCTCGCGCTTCCCGTTGGAAGTGGTAGACCGAGTAGGGCCTATCGACGGGTACGTGTCCGAGTAGGTGGTGAGGGACGCCTTCCATGTCTTCGGGTCTGATCCTTGCCGAACCGATCGATAGTTCCTCATAGACCTGGACGGAATCCCCGTTGATGATCTCTAGACCAAAGCGTTTAGCGAGCTCGATCGAAAGCCTCGTTTTTCCCGATCCGGTCGGTCCGACGATAACGACTACTTTCTTCATCTCAGACGATCCGCCTGAACATGCGCTCGATCCGGTATTCGGACAATTCGATCACGGTCGGTCTACCGTGCGGACACGTATAGGGGTTCTCGCACTCCTTGAGGCGTCGGTAGAGGGACTCGACTTCCGCTCGGTTGAGGGCCTGATTCGCTCTGATCGCGCCCTTACAGCTGATATCCTTAGCGAGGCGATCGCGTAGTGCAGCGAGATCGATCCGATCCTTTTCGGCGAGCATCGCGACCATCGTTTCGACCGCGAGTTCGATCTCATCCTCCCGAAGCCAGGTCGGTATACCGGTGAGCGCGAGCCGGTCATCAAAGGAAAAGCCGTAGGCTTCGAAGTGCGAAAGCCCTTCCCTAAGGTGTTCGAAGTCGTCGCGCGTCAGGCCGAGCTCATAGGGGATCATGAGCGGAGCCGTCGCTTTTTTCGGGTGGGAAAGGGCGTGGAAATAGTGCTCGTAGCGAATGCGCTCGGCCGCGGCGTGCTGGTCCATGAAATAGAGCGCCTTTTCGTTCTGAAAGAGCAGATAGGTACCGGCGTATGTCCCGATGTAGTCCATCTGAGGTAGTTTCCCGGCGCTTTCCTCAGGCAAAGCGGGCGCCTCTTCAAGGAAAAGCTCCTGTTTCTGGTAGCTCTCAGGGATGGATTCGCGTTTCTCGTAGGCTTCCTGGACGGCATGATTACGCTTCGTGAGCGCTTCCTTGACGAACTTCTCGAGCTGGTAGCTGACGAGAGATTCGTTCGCGAACTTGACTTCGAGTTTTTGCGGGTGTACGTTGACGTCGATCAGGCTCGGGTCGAGTTCGAGTTGGATCAAGGCGATCGGATAGCGGTTGACCATAAGGAAGCTGTGGTAGCCGTCGATGACGGCTTGCGTGAGCCTGTAGTTCTTAAAGTATCGTCCGTTGACGAATAGACTGATATCCTTTTTGCGCGAACGACTGATCTTCGGGCTGAGAAGATAGCCCCGGATCAGAATCTTTTGCACGCTCCGTTCGAATACCGTCATATCGGCGGTCATGCGCTTACCGTATATGGCGTCGATCAGGCGCGCATGGTCACCGTCACCGACGGTTTCTTTCGTGGTTTTTCCATCGATCACAAGGCGGAAACCGACCGCTGGATTAGCGAGAGCTAAGCGGTCGAACGTATCGATGATGGCGTTGCGTTCGGTCGCTTCGCTTTTCATGTACTTAAAGCGAGCCGGAGTATTGTAGAACAGGTCGGTAACCGTAACTACCGTCCCCTCGTTGAGGGTAGCACTGCCCTGATCGACGAGCGCGCCGCCGTTATACTTCACGAACGACCCGAGGCTATTAGCTCGTCTCGTCCTGAGCGTGACCTTACCGACAGCGGAAATGGCGGCGAGCGCTTCGCCACGAAAACCGAGCGTGCGGATGTGGGAGAGGTCCGTTTCGCTTTCGATCTTGCTCGTCGCGTGACGCAAGAAAGCCAGCCGAGCATCCTCTTGCGTCATGCCGTGCCCGTTATCGGTTACCTCGATCCGTTTCATACCGGCTTCCTCGACGGCGATCGTAATGCGATCCGCTTTGGCATCGATGGCGTTTTCTACGAGCTCTTTTACGATCGATGCCGGTCGATCGACGACTTCCCCGGCCGCGATCATGTTCGCGAGCCTAGGAACCATGACCCTGATGGATGGCATCCGATTCCCTCCTATTTCTTACTTTTGATCGTGTTCTGGTAGTGCTTCAGCAGCAACAAAGCATCGAGCGGCGTCATTTGATCGATATCGACGTTTTCGATGTCGTTCAGTATTTCGACCTGATCGGCATCGATGGTATGCTCGTGTTCCTGTTCGTATTCCTCATAGTTGAAGAGATCGAGCACGACACGGTTTTCCTTGTTCTCGAGCTGTTCTAATATCTTTTTGCTGCGAGCGATCAGGCTTTTCGGCAGGTGCGCGAGCGAAGCGACCTGAATGCCGTAGGACTTATCGGTTGTACCCGGTTCGACGTGATAGAGGAAAACCATTCTATCGTTCTCCTCCTTGGCCTTGACGGAAAGATTCTTAAGCCTTGCGAGGCTCTGATCGAGTACGGTAAGCTCGTGATAGTGCGTTGAAAAGAGCGTCTGGGCACCGATCCTTTCATGGATGTATTCGATCATGCCCTGGGCGAGCGCCATGCCGTCATAGGTAGCCGTTCCCCGGCCGATCTCATCGAAAAGGATGAGGCTTCGGTTTGTCGCCTTCACGAGGGCCTCGTTGCTTTCGACCATTTCCACCATGAACGTCGACTTCCCTCCGCTTAGGTCATCGCTTGAACCGATACGCGTGAAAAGGGCATCATAGACCGGTAAGGATGCGCTTTCTGCCGGGACGAAGAAACCGCACTGAGCGAGATAGACGATGATCGCGAACATCCTCATGTAGGTCGATTTACCGCTCATGTTCGGACCGGTAATCAGCAGGATCTCTCCGCTGTTGATGTCGACGTCGTTCGCGACGAATGTCGTGAACTGTTCGACGACAGGATGCCTCCCCTTCCTTACGCGTACGGTTCTTTGATCGTTTAGTTCCGGTCGGACGTACTGGTTCTTTTCCGCGATGCTCGCGAGGTTCAGGTAGACGTCGACGTCGGCGAGAATCCGTGATAATTCCTGAAGAGAGTGCGTATAGCGTTCCGTAAAGGCGCGTAGATCCTTAAAGATCTCGTATTCGAGGGCGATGCTACGCTCCTTGGCGTGCAAAAGCAGATCCTCCTGTTCCTTGAGGGAAGCGGTAATGTATCGTTCGCTGTTCGCGAGCGTCTGCTTGCGTTCGTAGCCGAAGTCCTCCTTAACGAGGTGGATGTTGCCCTTGGATATTTCGATGTAGTAGCCGAAGACGCGATTGTATCCGATCCTGAGGTTCTTGATCCCCGTTCTTTCCCGTTCTTCCTCTTCGAATCGCTTGAGCCAGCTGCGTCCGTGCGTCTCGATATTTTTGAGCTCGTCGAGCTCGTCGCTATAGCCCTCCTTGATGATACCGCCTTCCTTGACGGTAAGCGGTGGGCTCGGTCGGATCGCTTTTTCGAGTTCATCTACGAGGTCACGGTGCTCGTCCATCCGCTCGACCAGGCGATCGATCCTGGGATGGCGATAGGCTCTGAGCGCTTCTTTGATCGCGGGAATGCGCATGAGCGAGCGCTTCAATTGGTCGAGGTCACGGGCATTGGTCGCCTGGAAGTGGATGCGTCCGACGATACGGTTGATGTCATAGACTTCTGCCAGAGCGGACCTGAGTTCCTCCCTCGGTGCGTATGGCGTAAAGGCTTCGATCAGGTCGTATCGTTCGTTTAGCTCCTGCCGATCGACGATCGGGTGGTTGAGCAGGTCGATCAGTCGTCTTGAACCCATCGCGGTTGCGGTCCGATTGAGCCAGTAGAGAAGGGTCGTCTTCGCGGACGAAGTCAGGGACTCCATGATCTCGAGGTGTTTCTTAACGCGGTAGTCGACCGTCATGTGGTCACGGATTTCGATCCGTTCGAACGGCATCAGGTGGTCGATCGATCGCTTTTGCGTTTCGACCAGATAGTTGAGCAGGTGGCTTACGGCTCGTTTCTGGTCAAGGGAAAGGTGCTCGATGCGCTTATTGGCGAGGACCGTCATGTCCGGATTGATCGAAACCATGCAGCCCTTGTCCTTGAGATGGCGGATGACGCTTTCATCGAAGTGGGCCGGTAGAACGACTTCCTTGATGCCGTGGCTCATGATCTGGTCAAGGAAGCCCTTTTTATCGAGACCTTCTAAAAGATAGCTCTCACCCGTCGATAGGTCGACATAGCTCAGGGCATATCCCTTTTCGCTTAGGACCACACCGGCAATGAAATTGTTGGAACGGGCGTCAAGAAGGCCTTCCTCGAACACGGTACCAGGCGTGATCAAGCGTACGACTTCTCGCTTGACTAGGCCCTTACCGGGTTCGGAGACCTGTTCAGCGATCGCGACCTTGAATCCCTTTTCGATCAGTTTCTGTAGATAGGCGTTAACGGCGTGATAGGGAACGCCGCACATCGGAACGTTTTCGCCGGCATCACGCGAGGTCAGAGCGATCTCGAGCACTTTCGAAGCGAGAATGGCATCATCGAAAAACATCTCATAGAAGTCCCCTAATCGAAAAAAGACTATCGCATCCGCGTAGTCTTCTTTAATTTCGAGATACTGTTGCATCATCGGAGTATAGGTTCGTTCCTGTTTGTCCTGTGCCATGGGTGACTCCTTAAGTGTTCCTAGACTCCCGGAAACAGCAGTGAAGTCAGGTCCTTCATGCGCTCCAAGAGACCCTTTCCGAATAACGGAATGCTGTTGATGGCGTCATCGATGCTGCCGAGATCGACGGTATCCTTGAACGCTTCACTAAAGATCGCATAGAAGAAGAGCAGGATGAACAGCAGGACGAGTATGGTAACGACCCATTTCACGACGAATCGAACGACCTTCTTACGCTTCCTCTTTCTCGCTTCGTCCTTGGCGTCGTCCTGATCCTTGGTATCGGCCTCGGCGCTTAGAGCCTTCTTCTGTTCCTCGATGAACGCTTCGCGCTCTTCGGCTTCGTCCTTTTTCAGGACCCGCTTCATCTTTTTGACATCGCCATAGACTTCGGCCGAGTTAAGAACGATGCGTTCCTGACCTTCGACGATCCGTTGGCGTGGCTCCGGTTCTTCGAAGTCATCCTCGAGAAACGATTCCACGATCTTACGGAGCCGTCTGACTTCTTCGGTCAGTTCGGTGAGATCTAGGGTCGTATGGACGTGAACGCCTTCGCCCTCTTCTTCAACGTCCGTTTCAACCGGTATGATGTCCTCTTCGACGACGGGCTCCTCGACGACTTCTTCCACGATGGGAACTTCCTTGACGACGATCTCAGGCGCTTCCTCGGCTTGAATGATCTCCTGTTCGTACTCGGCTTCGCTCTGGGGAACGAAATAGGATTCCTTCGTTTCCTTGGCGTGGGCGAGGATGT
>JBKHFR010000078.1:0-5400 GCA_046540115.1 Acholeplasmataceae bacterium
GGGGAAAGGTTGAAATAGGCGTGGTTCGTGACGTTAAGGATCGTATCCAGGTCGCTTACGCCTTCGATTCCGATCGATAACCGGTTCTTCTGATCGAGTCGATACGTGATCCGGACGTGCAGGTTCCCCGGGAAACCTTCCTCGCGATCGGGACTCAGATAGGAGAACGTCACGCTGACCGAATCACGTTCTTGCTCGCGGCCGCTGATCCTGAACTTCTGAAAGGAGAATCCTTTCGGTCCGCCATGGAGTTTCGTATCCGTGCCTTCGTCAGGCGTTACGGGAAATGACCTACCGTCGATCTCGTAGCTGGGTGCGAAAAGACGCCCGCTCGCTCGACCGATAGTCTTCCCGTAATAGAGCTCAGAAGTAAGGAAATCATCAGTAGTTTCGGGTGCGACGAGCATGTCGACCGGATCGCCCTTTTCATCGGGCACGGCGATCCGACGGATCGCAGCACCGAAGCCGTTGAGCTCGACGATCATTCCCTGGTCATTTTCGAGCGTGACGCGTTCGGTCTCTCCTACGCTGGTGGCGATCGCTTTCGTTTCTATTCGCACGATTCGACTCTCCGGACGCCATCGGTGAATTCGACCGAGTAGAAGGACGGTTCGAGCTGGATCTTTTTGATATAGTCGGCTTCAACCGCCGATATGAAGGAATCGACCGCGTTCTCCTCGACCAGAGCGATGGCACAGCCACCGAAACCGGCTCCGGTCACGCGGGCACCGGCGGCACCGTGCGTGATCGCCGATTTGACGAGGGCATCCAAGTGCTTGCCCGTCACTTCATAGTCCTCTTTGAGGGATAGGTGCGACTCGTTGAGCAGTTGACCGAACGCTTCGACGTCATGCGCTTCGAGCGCTTTTTTAGCTGCGAGCACCCGAGCCTGTTCGCTTACGGCATGGCGCGCGCGCTTGAGTTCGATCGGGTTATCGATGACGTGCTTGACCTTTTCGAACTCCTCTACCGAGAGCTCACAGAGGTGCTCGATATCCCTGACTTCCTTGATCTTGAGCAGAGCGCGGTGGGACTCATTCCGTCGCTCGTTGTACTTCGAATCGGTCGTCTTTCTCTGATAGTTCGTGTTCATGATGACCCAGCGATAACCGGGAAAGACGGCTCTGATCGGTTCGACTTCGAGGGTCGCCGTATTCGTTAACAGGGCTAGATCCTTTTGACCGAGCGCGACGGCGATCTGGTCCATGATGCCGCAGTGCATGCCCATGTACTCGTTTTCGACCCTTTGTGCCAAAAGGGCGAGGTCGTTTCTACTGATATCAAAGCCGTAGAGGTCATTGGCGATATAGGCTACGAGTAGTTCGAATGATGCGCTCGACGAGAGCCCGGATGCCGTCGGCAGGTCGCCGTTCACGAGCAGATCGAAGCCGTGGTCGATTTGAAAGCCTTCTTTAAGGAGCATCCATAGAATGCCCTTGGCGTAATTGACCCACCCGTCCTCTTCCGAAAAGGAGAGGTCATCGAGCGAACACTTGACCACGGGCTCGTCCTTGAAATTCAGTGAAAAGAAGCGAAAAAGGCGATCCTTTCGCGCGCCGACGACGCCACACGTGCCGAGATCGATGGCAGCCGGAAGGACATATCCCCCATGATAGTCGATGTGCTCTCCGATCAGGTTGACGCGTCCTGGTGAGAGATAGAAACGAATATCTTTGTGTCCTTGAAAGTAGGATTTGAACGTTTTGAGCATGGTACCACCCTCGTTTTTGTATCGTTGGTTCACCCTATTTTACCATGAAACGAGGATTGACCTACTCATTTTGGAAACGTTTTAGCGAATTCGATCGCCCGCGATCGAATCGTATCGGAGCGAATGGCGATCCCGTTCTGATCTCGTTATGGACAAGCCAAAAGGAAGGATCACGATCAATACGATCCTCCGTCGGGACAAGGGAGACGCTTTTCTAGACATTGCACCGGTCGGAAACTGACCTCGTCTTCAGGAGCGGTAGACGCCTTCTGCCCGACAGATCCGGTCATAGATCGACAGTGCCTTTGTCAGGGTCTCGGCACGGAAATTGAAGTGACCGCTATGGAGCGGGTGAACGAATCCGAGTTCCTCGTTTCTAGTTCCGATCATCATGAAAAGGCCCGGTACTTCACGCTGATAGAAAGCGAAATCCTCGGCATACATCATCGGTTTCAGGATGTATCGCTCCGAGTCGGAAAGAAGCTCAGAGACGGTTCGATAGAGTTCGTGATCGTTAACGACCGGCGGATAGTAGTCGAGTATTTCCGTCCTGATCTTAACGTCATGGGCGATCTCATGTGCGCAATTGATGGCACCGATCCGTTCTTTGATCGCCTGATAGATCGCGTCGTCGAACGCCCGGATCGTCCCCGTCATGATGGCTTCTCTCGCGATGATGTTGCGGGCCTCTCCGGCGCATATGGTCCCGACGGTTAGAACTGCCGTAGAAAGCGGGTCGAGCTTGCGGCTGACAATGGATTGATAGGCCGAGATCAGCGATGAAGCGACGAGGATGGCGTCCTTTCCTTCGTGCGGTTTCGCAGCATGCGCGCTCGTCCCGTGAATGGTAATGGTGAACTCGCCGTTTCGGGCCATCATCGCGCCATCCTTGATGCCGATGATGCCCTCGGGTAGGTCCGGACTGACGTGGAATCCGAAGATCTTCCTGACGTGATAGGCTGCGAGCATGCCTTCCTCGATGATGACCTTCGCCCCGCCCGGACCCTCTTCCGCCGGTTGAAAGATGAAGACGACCGTTTTTTCGAGGTCCTCCTTCGTCGAGAGGTAGTGCGCGAAGCTCAAAAGGATCGCCATGTGTCCGTCGTGACCGCAGGCGTGCATCTTGCCCTCGTGCTCGGATGCAAAAGAAACCTTAGTCCGTTCCGTAACGCTCAGAGCGTCCATATCCGAACGGAAGGCGATCGCATTCCGGCTTTTTCCCGCCTTTTTGGCGATCAGACCGGTTCGAGCCGTTACGCGCGTTTCATAGCCCATTTCCTCGAGTGCGCGCTTGACATAGTCGTGGGTCCTGTAAAGGTCAAATCCGATCTCGGGGATTCGATGCAAATCCCTACGGATAGCGCTCAGACGCTTTTCATAGTTCCTAAAGTCCATTACGATACCTCCTCGAAACTGATCGCGTAGTCGCAGATTGAGCGATAGAATTCTTCGTCGTGGGAGACGAGTATGAGCGTGCCGGAATAATCGATGAGCGCGCTTTTAAGCGCTTCTCTCGCTTCGGCATCCAGGTGGTTGGTCGGTTCATCGAGAACGAGAACGTTCCCCTTTTGATGGCGTAGTAGCGCCAGGCGAATCTTCGTCTTTTCACCACCGGAAAGCGTCCTGATCCTTCGTATCGCCATGTCATAGTCGATCCCGTGATTCCCGAGCAGCGACATGACTTCTCTCTTCGTGAAATGCGGATAGGCCGAATGGACGACTTCGAATGGCGTTCGCTCATCCGGTAGGCTCGACTCCTGTTCGAAGTAGGCGATCTCAGCCGTATCGATCCACCGATAGGTCCCGTCAAGCGCTTCGATCAGGCCCATGACCGTCTTAATGAACGTCGATTTTCCGATTCCGTTTTTGCCGGTGATCACGACTTTTTCCTCTTTTCTGATCGTGATCCCTAAGGGATCGACGAGCGGACGATCATAACCGAATTCCAGGCTGTCGACGACAAGAACGTCACGACCGGTCGGATGGCCTAAAGGAAAGAAGAACTGGTAGGTGCGATCCTTTCGCGGCGGTGCGAGCCGGACGATCTTTTCGAGCATCTTCCGTCGGCTCTTCGCGCGCTTCGTCGTCGAAGCCCGGACGATGTTCTTCCTGATGAAATCCGTCGTCGCATCGATCCGTTTCTTTTGGGACGCATAGGCCTTCTCGTGCTGCTCGCTCCTTAGCTCGCGTTCCTTGAGATAGAAGTCATAGTCGCCCTTGTAGCGAACGATATCGCCGTGTTCGAGGGCGAACACGGTTCTCGCGATGGCACGAACAAAGGCCTCGTGGTGGGAAACGACGATGAAAGCCTTCTGGTAGTCGTTTAAGAACTTGGTCAGCCAGTCGATGTGCCGGACATCGAGGAAGTTCGTCGGTTCGTCTAAGAGGAGGACATCGGCTTCCTCAAGGAGCAGTTTGCCGAGGATGATCTTCGCGCGCATGCCACCGGATAGCCTGGCGATCGGCAGCTCGAGGTGAGACATCTCGAGTCCGAGTCCGTGAATGATGTTACCGATCTTGGACTTAAGGCCATAGAAATCCGATTCGATCAGTTCCTCGCTTAGGTTTGCTGCCTGAAAAAGGGCTTTCTTTTGTTCTTCCGCTTCGAGATGCGCGGCCGTTTCATAGAGCGCGACCATCCTCTCTTCCTTTTCGAATAACGGCAAAAAAACGGCGTAGAGGTATTCCTTAACGCGGAGTCCTTCGTCGATCGAGGCGTACTGGTCGAGGTAGCCGATCCGCTTATCCGAGCTCCACCTGATCGATCCCGTATCCGGTTTGATCGATCGTTCGAGCAGCTTCAGAAGCGTCGTCTTACCGCTACCGTTCGGGCCGACGAGAACGGCGTGTTCGCCAGGAAATAGCCGCATCGAAGCCCGATTATAGAGTTGTTCGTCGCCATAGCTGAACGTAATATCGGTAACGTCGAGCACGCTCATGGCCTGTTACCGAACGGCACCATCAGAACCATTAGTGCTCCGATTTTGGATGCTGAATGATCGTGGTTCTCTATCATCACGTGAAATCTTTCCTTTCGGTTTTTAAAGAGTACTTCCTATAGTATGTCCTTTTCGAGAAGGGTTTTGAGGTCGCTGCGATTCACGAGGTAGGTGTTATAGAACGGCTCGTCGAATCGAACGAGAACCATCTCGTTCTCATTGATATAGCGCTTCGGAATGCTTTCGGAGGGATAGAGGATGATGATCCGCTTCCGCTTCCCGGTTAGATCCTGCCGGATCAGTCTCGAGCGGCCATACTGCTCGATCTCCCAGATGGTTCGACTGTTTATCGTGAGCTCAGCCCCTCGTGGCAAGTGAAAAAAGATCACGTCGTAGTGCGCTCGCTCGGTTATAAAACGGATCGCTTTATCCGTCCGTTCGACCTGCCCATAAGCGGAAAGGACGTCGAGCGTATCCGCTACGAGTCGCTTCTTTCGCTTAGCGATCGAGAGTCTGAGATAGATGCCTAAAAGGAGCATCAGTAGTACGAGTACGTATAACGATTCGATGATCATAATCCATCCTTTCCCCGTGCTATACGAAATGGCGGATGCGGGCATGAAACTCCCACACATTATAACACAGTTATGAGCGTCTTTCGACGGTCGATCGAAGGGATTGCAGGGCTTCGCTCTCATTTTTTTGGTGATAGTCCTTGCATTATCGCTTTCATGTGCTATAATAGTGATT
>JBKHFR010000079.1:0-5316 GCA_046540115.1 Acholeplasmataceae bacterium
ATCGCCGCGTTAATGAAGTCCTCTTGTGACGCGAGAACCCCGACGTTTGCTACATTATAGCCTGCCTGGGTTAACGTGTACTCGATGATTCGATTACCAACAGCATGGACATCGGCTCCGATGACGCCGATTACGATCGATTTCATTTGTGTCCTCCGAGATGTAGACGCGTATCCGAGATGATGGAGCGTGTGAAAACATTACATATTGTAACGCTTTTTGCAGTCGATTTCAAGTGTAAAATGCCTTAAGGAAGAGATTCTTTATCAGGAAGGCCATGCGCACGATAAAAACGCTTTCATACACCCTGATTGTAATACATATTCCGTGCAAAAGCAACCGTAATCCCCATTTATTCTTACTTTTTTTATGTTATAATCAAGTCAGGAGGAGATATGCGAAAAATCACTCAGAAAACCATTGAAGAATCCGTGAAAAAGCTGGCTCTCGACGCCAATTTCGATATCGGAAAGACCTTTCTCGATCGTCTGAAAGAAGCGATGGATAACGAGCGTTCCGAACTCGGGAAGACGGTGCTCGGACAGATCATCGAAAACGATGAGATCGCCGAACGGGATAGCGTTCCCATGTGCCAGGATACCGGTCTTGTCGTCGTCTTTCTAGAAGTCGGATACGCCGTCGAGCTCGAAGGCGATATCTATGCGGCGATCAACGAAGGGATCAAATCCGCCTATCGCGATGGTTCCCTAAGGAAATCGGTCGTTGCCGATCCGCTCGTGCGGATCAACACCGAGGATAATACGCCGGCGATCATCCATACGAAGCTCGTCGCAGGCGACCGGATTTCCATTACGCTCGCACCTAAGGGTGCAGGAAGCGAGAACATGAGCCTCGTCCGGATGCTGCTACCGAGCGACGGGATCGAGGGGATCGAAGAGCTTATCCTCGAGACCGTTTTTCAGGCCGGCGGAAAGCCATGTCCGCCGATCATCGTCGGCGTCGGTATCGGCGGAAACCTCGAAAAGAGCGCACTGATCGCTAAGGAAGCCCTGCTACGCGAAGTCGATGACGTCAATCCCGATCCAAAACTGCGCGAGCTCGAAGAAAAATGGCTCGAACGGATCAATGAACTCGGCGTCGGACCGATGGGCTTCGGCGGGACGACGACCGCGCTCGCCGTAAAGATCGCGACCCACTCCTGTCACATCGCCTCCCTACCCGTCGCGATCAATATCCAGTGCCATGCGGCACGACACAAGAGCGTGGTGATCTAGATGATCCGTTGCTTGCGATCACCTCTAACTAAAGAGGATCGTCGGCTCCTGAAAGCGGGCGATACGGTCTATCTGACGGGGACGATTCTAACCGGGAGGGATCAGGCGCACCGGCGTCTCGTCGAAGCCCTCGACCAGGGATTAGAACTGCCGATTGAAATCGACGGACAGGTCATCTACTATACCGGTCCGACGCCGGCACCAGAGGGACGCGTTATCGGATCCTGTGGACCGACATCGAGCTACCGCATGGACCAGTATTCACCGAAACTGATGGAAAAAGGTCTACGCGTCATGATCGGCAAGGGCGATCGTTCCAAGGCCTTTATCGAGGAAATGATCCGGAACGAGGCGGTCTATCTTCAGGCTGTCGGTGGAGCGGGCGCCCTCCTAGCCGAACGGGTCAAGAGGATGGAGGTCCTTTGCTATGCGGATCTCGGACCGGAGGCGATCTATCGGCTCGAAGTCGAAGACTTTCCGGCGATTGTGACCTATGACATGTATGGCGGAAACCTGATCGAGGAAGGCGTGTCACGATTCAGTAAAGAACCGCTCTTTGGAAACGACCGATGATCGCCTTTCGGAACGTTACCTATAAGTCATTCCTATATATCGAAAACCTCGTGATCGAACAGGGGGATTTCACCTTCTGCGTGGGTTCAAGCGGTAGCGGTAAAACGACCATGCTCAAGCTGATCGTCAAACTGATCGAACCGTCAACGGGAACCATATCGTTTCACGGTGAAGACATCCGCGATATCGATGCCGTGTCGCTTCGCAAGCGGATCGCGTTTCTCCCACAAGAGCCCTATGTCTTCCCCGGTTCGATATCCGATAATCTTAGAGTCGGGCTCGACTATCACAGGATCGTCAAAAAGGAAGAGGACCTTTTAGGTGTTCTTTCGCGCGTAGAGCTCCAAAAGAATCTCAACGATGATGCAAAACACCTTTCCGGAGGCGAAGCGCAGAGGCTCGCCCTCGCACGCGTGCTTCTGCTCGACCCGGAAGTCCTGCTTCTCGATGAACCTTCGAGCGCTCTCGATCCGGCGAGTGAACGGGTCATGATGGATATCCTAGATGACCTGAACAAGAAGGAGAAGAAGTCGATCCTAATGGTCACGCATCGTCGCGAAGTCGCCGAAGCGCACGCCGACACCATCGTGAAGCTCGGAGGTGAATCACGTGACGATTGAACTCGAGATCATCCGCGTTATCATTGCATATGTTTTCGTTCTCGGCCTTTTTTTCGCACTGAGAATGCGAGGCATCGGTCGTGAGCGTCTACTGATCATCGCGATGATTCGTATGACCGTGCAGCTGATACTAATCGGATATCTCCTGATCTATATCTTCGATCATCCTCACCCCTTATGGACGCTTTTCGTCATCCTTCTCATGATCCTTTTCGCGATCCATACGGTCCTTAAGAAGTTTCCGGGTCAGCTCAGCCCGAAACTCAAGCGGGTCATCGCTACATCGCTACCGCTTTGCGGGTTACCGATCCTCATCTTTTTCCTGTTGGTCGTAATCGGTATCGAACCCTATTTCGACCCACAATACGTCATCCCCATCGCAGGCATGATCATCGGCAACAGTATGACGGGAATCAGTCTAGGCCTTAATACGATGATCAAGGGTATGCGGGTCGAACGCGAGGCGATCGAAGCGCATCTTTTGCTCGGTGCTACGCCGAGACAGGCGACAAAGGACCTGATCGATCACGCCTTTGACAACGCGATCACGCCGACGATCAATAGCATGCTCGGCATGGGAATCATTTTTTTACCGGGCATGATGACGGGGCAGATCCTTGCCGGGGTCGTACCGACGATGGCGATCCAGTATCAGATCGTCATCATGCTGGGCATCCTTTCAAGCGTTTCAGCAACCACGTTTATCGCCCTGAAATTCGGCATGCTGACGTTCTTTAGGAACGACATGCTTCTCGATGATGGGAAGCAGGATAGGATCGCGAATGACGGACCTTGAAGCGACGGCTGCTGGGCCGTTTTTTTATCATTTCGACGCTTCTTTCGAGGCAAAAGAAAGCCCTGTGGATATAATCATAATCTTTTCAATCTATCGGAAGCCCTTACATTTTCAGGCTATCACGTGGTATAATCTAGTAAATGATAGCGAGGGGCGTGAGTAGATGTATCGAATAGTCGATAAGCAAAGACTCGCACCGACCATCCGCAGGATCACGATCGAAGCACCCTATGTTACCCGCCACGCTAAAGCCGGTCAGTTCATCATCCTTCGCGTCGAAGATGAAGGGGAACGGATCCCGATGACGATTGCGGACTTCGACCGAAAGAAGGGCACGATAACCGTCATCTACCAGATCGTCGGCGCAACCACCAAGAAGCTCGACCGCCTCGAAGCCGGTGATGGACTCCGTGATTTAGTCGGCCCGCTCGGTCGCGCGTCACGGATCGAAGGCTTAAAGCGAGCGCTCGTCATCGGTGGCGGCGTCGGTTGTGCGATCGCCTATCCGACCGCCAAGGCCTTATCGAAACAGGGTACCTGCGTCGAGGCGATCATCGGCTTTCGAAACGAGGAGCTCGTCATTCTCGAGCGTGAATTCATCTCTGTCACCGACCATCTCGACGTCATGACCGATGACGGCAGTTACGGGAGTAAGGGCTTCGTTACCGACCGACTCTCTGAACTACTCGAAGCGGGAAAGCGGTACGACGAGATCTTCGCGATCGGTCCCTTGCCGATGATGAAGCGCGTGAGCGACATCACGCGACCATACGGTATCCGCACAACGGTCAGCATGAACCCGATTATGATCGATGGTACCGGCATGTGCGGTGGTTGTCGCCTCACCGTCGGTTCAGAGACGAAATTCGCCTGCGTCGATGGTCCGGAATTCGACGGTCATCAGGTCGACTTCACGGAAGTCATGCGCCGGAACCGGATGTATGCCGAAGAAGAAAAGAGACAATACGAAGCGACTCGTCGCCTATTCAAGGAAGATGCACATGATCAATAAGTCCCTAAAAAAAGAGGCGATGCCCGTTCAGGATCCGGCTAGAAGGGTTCACAATTTCTCGGAAGTCGCGCTCGGCTACACCGAGGAGCAGGCGATCAGGGAAGCGAACAGGTGCCTCGAATGCAAGCACAAGCCGTGCGTGGCCGGCTGTCCTGTTGCGATCGACATACCCCGTTTTATCAAAAAGATCAAGGAAGGCGAGTTCGAAGAGGCCTTCCTGGTCATGAACGAACAGAGTTCGCTGACGGGGGTTTGCGGTAGGGTATGCCCGCAGGAAGTACAGTGCGAAGCGCGCTGTGTCCGGGGGATCAAGGGCGAACCGGTCGCGATCGGACGTCTCGAACGATTCGTAACCGACTACCACTACCGTAATCTCAAAAAAAGTGTAACGAAATGGACGCCCAGTCTAGAAAGAGTCGCCATAGTCGGCTCGGGACCAGCGGGATTGAGCTGCGCTAAGGATCTCGTGCAGAAGGACTACGACGTCACGATCTTCGAGGCGCTCCACGTCCCCGGAGGCGTGCTCGTCTACGGTATCCCTGAATTCCGGCTCCCCAAAAAGGTCGTAGAAACCGAGATCGATGCCTTGGTCGAACAGGGCGTGAGGGTGGAGACCAACGTCATTATCGGTAAGACGCTGACGATCGATGACCTGTTCGAAGACGGGTTCGCGGCCGTTTTCCTGGGAACCGGCGCGGGACTACCCCGCTTCATGGGTCTACCGGGCGAGAACTTGAACGGCGTGTTTTCCGCTAATGAGTTCCTAACGCGCGTCAACCTCATGAAGGCCTATCACGAGATGAGCCAGACGCCGATCCGTATCGCGCCGACGGTCGCTGTCGTCGGGGGCGGAAACGTCGCCATGGATGCGGCCCGTGCTGCGCTTCGGCTCGGTTCGAATAAGGTCTATATCGTCTACCGCCGTTCGGAATCCGAATTGCCGGCGCGAAGGGAAGAAATCCATCACGCTAGGGAAGAGGGGATCGAGTTCGAACTACTCGAAAACCCGGTCCGAATTCTCGGCGATGACAAAGGAAACGTCCGAGCGATCGAGCTCATCCGGATGGAACTCGGTGAACC
>JBKHFR010000080.1:0-5130 GCA_046540115.1 Acholeplasmataceae bacterium
ATTCTATGTTTAATCGCTTTAAAAAGCAAATCCATTTTATCGGTTTATCCGTTTTTACGGTTTCAAACATGTGATATAATGGAACTGTAAGGAGATATGCCCTATGATCTTTGGAGAACCGATCTGGAAAGTCCTACTAGACACCTATATCGTCTGGATTTTCGTCTATTTCATCTTTAAGTTCCTCGTCCACAACAAGCGCATGCTGAATCTCGTCGTATCCTTCGTTCTCGTCTACGTCATCGCCTATATCGCCGCGCGACTCGAGCTCGTCGTCAGCGAACCGGTGCTGACCTACGTGGTCGAGTGGTTACCGATCATCTTCATCTTCATCATGGCTCCGGACATCAGGCGGTCGCTCGAAGTGCTATGGAAAACGGATGCACGGAAAACGTCGATCGTCATGGGGAGCGAAAAGACGAAAAGGAATATCGTCGATGCCGTCATGGAGCTTTCCGAAAACAGGACAGGGGCGCTCATTACGATCGAGAAGCACAATACGCTCGACCAGTACGCCGAACGAGCGGTCATGATGCATAGCGAAGTATCCAAGGAACTACTGATCAACGTCTTTACGCCCCGGACCCCGCTCCATGACGGAGCCGTGATCATTCGCGGCGACCAGATCCTATGTGCGGGCGCTTACTTCGTCCTATCGGACAACCAGAACTTCGAACGGACGATGGGATCACGGCATCGTGCCGGTCTCGGGATCAGCGAGATGACCGACAGCATGACGCTGATCGTCTCGGAAGAAACCGGCGGCATATCGATCGCGATCGAGGGCATCATGCTCAAGATCACGAGTCGCGAAAAGTTGATGGAATACGTCAACATGTTCATGAAATGAGGTGGAGGACATGAAAAAGCTATTCGGTATCATCTTCGATCCGCTGCGCATGTTCGGCGGTAAACGCATTTCCGAACGGACGATCTCCTATTTCGAGAAACGTCCCTTTCTCACCGCTCTCGTTTCCCTTCTGATCACGCTCATCATCATCGTACTCATCTATTCGAATCCAGCCCTAATGGGGTGACGACATGCCGATACAGCACCCGATCTATGTCCTGATCATCACGTTCTTCATCGTTTTTCTCGTCGTGATCCAGAGCATCCAAAGCGAAAGAGTTCTCAAGAACCGGCTTATCCTGGCTTTTTTGAACATGGTCATCGCGACGAGCGTGCTCTATCTCTACTATACGTCCGACGTCATGGAGAAAGCGCTCTATCGGGAGATCTACCTCTACTTTACTTTCTACGTCTATGCCGTATTCCTGTTGACGCTCTATTCCGCCTTCAAGACGTCCGCCCTCAAGGCCAATCACTACCAGCTCTTCGTCAAGTCGATCAAGAACAGTCGCTGGAATACCTATTATGCCGTCGATAAGAGGGAGCGCATCAAGGACATCTCGCAGAGCCTGCTCGAGGAACTCAACATGGAAAAGGAAGAGATCATCGGCAAGAAACTGTTCTCGGTCTTCAATAAAGCGATCCGTTTCACCAAGTTCGACCAGAAGGAGATCAATAACCGGACGCTCGAAAACTATTATCGGGAATACCGGAAGCAAGCGAAACCCGGGGATAGCGAAGTCGAGGAGCTGTCGCTTCTTAATGCCGATGGCAATCCCGTGGTTCTCCACATGGTCATGCAGCCGGTGTTTGCGCTCGGGAAGTACAGGGGAAGGATCTGCATCGGTGAAAAGAAGACGAACTATGACCTGATCGCCGTCGAGAAGGAACTCAATGAACGAACGAGCGAACTCGAGAGCATCCGCCATAAATTCATCGCCACGCTCGAGATCAGCGAGGAAGGCCTGTTCTATATCGATCTCGACGAACGGACGATCTGGGCGAGCGATAAGCTCGTCGAACTCCTGAAACTCCCGACCAATCTCCTCGATCTGACCGATTTCAGGCGGCTGATCGAACCCGAGGACCTCAAGAAGTACCTCGCGACCCTGAGCGATCTGACGATCCAGAAGAAGCACTACGTCACGACCTATCGGGTGATGGTCAACGGACGATACGCCTGGTTCAAAGAGAAGGGTAAGCGTATCTTCGAGGATAAGAACAGTGCCATCATCATGGGGACGCTCAACCCGATGAAGACGCGACACTTCAAGGCCAGCAACATCGAGATCCTCGACGAACTGAAGGATCAGTATGAGCTCCTTGTTTCCATGAACCGGCTGTTGAAAGAGAACCGTTACTTTCAGATCGGCGTCCTCGACCTTAAGAACATGCCGCGGATCAACGAGATGCACGGCCGGGAAATCGGGAACATGCTGATGGCGGAATACATCAAGAATCTCAGGAATACGTTCGTAACCGAACACGGGGATATCTTCCGGATCGGCGGCATCGAGTTCGCCATCCTCGTGACCGACCCCCGCAAGATCGAAGTCTTCAATCAGGGTCTAAAAAGCAATGAGGCATTCCTCAATCTCGAGATGCAGTACGGCTCGATCCACGTCGAGCTCGAGGTCTTCGTCGGTATCGCCGTCAGCGGAAGCGATGGCAAGGATGAGCACGAGCTCTATCAGGCCGCCGCTCAGGCGCTTCAGGTCGCCGAGAACCCCGACTTCGAAGGAAGAGGATGTTTCTATCGGGATATTATCGAATGACCAAAAAGGACCTCCGAGAGCGGATGAAAGAACAGCGCCTTCAACTCACTGACGAGGACGTCCGCTCCAAAAGCCAGCGCATCATCGAGAAGATCGAGGCTCTGCCGTACTATGCGAAGTGCCGGGTTATCGGGTCCTATGTCGCCTTCAATAACGAGGTCGACCTAACCGCGCTTTTCCACCCATCGGCGTCATTCGTCTATCCGAAAGTCGTAGGCGAAGACCTCCATTTCTATGCTGGTGGCGAAATGGTACGTAGCGCCTATGGCGTCCTCGAACCGAAGGGCGGGAAGGCATACGACGAAGCGATCGACCTACTGCTCGTTCCCGCTCTAGCGATCTCGAAAGCCGGTGATCGGATCGGCTATGGCAAGGCCTTCTATGACCGTTTCTTAGAACGCGTCCGTCCCGAGCACGTCATCGGCGTGATCTATGACTTTCAGGAGGTCGAAGCGATCGGGACCGGCGACCACGATCAGCGTCTCGATGGCTACGTGAAAGGATAGTATGAATACCGCCCTCATCGTCGCTGCCGGAGTGAGCAGCCGAACCCAGCTCAACTACAACAAAATCCTTTATCCTGTTAATGATAAACCGCTCTTTCTCTATAGTCTCGAACAGTTCCTAGAGCTCGACTATGAGGTCGTACTCGTCCATGCGAAGCCGGATCTGGCGGCCATTACCCGTCACATCGACGCCCTTTCCGCATCGGCACAGGAGCGGATCCGTCTCGTATCCGGGGGAAAGACAAGGAGCGAAAGCGTACAGAACGGTCTTAAGGAAGTCAGAACGCCCTACGTTTTCATCCACGATGCCGCACGGCCGCTGATCACGAGAGAGGCGATCATCAGGGTCGAAGAAGCGCTAGCCCTCCACGATGCGGTGCTACTGGCATCCAATCCGACGCACGCCCTCAAAAGGAAAGCGGGAACGAGGATCGAAAGCGTATCGCGAACGGACTATCTCAGGGCGGAGACGCCGCAGGCCTTTCTAACCGAGAAGATCAGATACGCCTACTTACGGGCGAAGGCGTCCTATACCGATGATGTCGAGCTCTATCAGCGCTTCTACGAGGACGAGGACGTCTTCGTCATCGTCCATGAAGATCCCAACCCGAAGGTGACCTACCGGCAGGATTTCCTTTTCGTAAATGCCGTACTAGGAGAAAAGCACATGATACGTACCGGCCACAGTTATGACATACACCGACTGATCGACGGAGGACCCCTGATCCTCGGCGGGGTCGAGATCCCGTATGAACGGGGTCTTCTCGGGCATAGCGATGCCGACGTCCTGCTGCATACCGTTGCCGAGTCGTTGCTCGGTGCGCTCGCTCTCGGTGACCTAGGAACCCATTTTCCCGACGATGACGAGGCCCATAAAGGCAGGGATTCAGCACTGATACTGCGGGCATGTTACGACATGGTGCTAGAGAAGGGGTATGAGATCGGCAATATCGACGCCACCATTTACGCCGAGGCTCCCCGCATGAGGCCGTATATCGGCGAGATGAGGAAACGCATCGCCGAACGGCTCGGTATCGATATCGAGCGGATCAGCGTCAAGGCGACGACGCACGAAAAGCTCGGTGCGATCGGTCAAAACGAAGCGATCGCCGCCGAGGCGGTCGTACTACTAAAGAAGGTGTGAACAATGCTCATAGAAACGGAATTCGGTTCGTTCGAGATGATCAAGAACCATCGGGATGCGTTCGATCTTTTGAAGTTCCAGGAGCGATACGTCAAGGTCGCATTCGACCGCTATACCTATCTGGTCGGTGACATGTCCTCCGGATTGTTGCGGATCAAAGGGTTCAATCAGGATCCGAAAAGCAAGAACGGATTTCGCCGTATCCCCGACTACCTGAACGAATCGTGTAACTACAACTGCCCCTATTACATCCTAAAACGCGTCAAGAACGACGCCGAAGACCTTATCGATTGAATTAAGAGGACTACTCCGATATACTATACGTGAGGTGATAGACCTATGGATGAAACCAAAGAACAGGTCATGGAGCTGATCGAACGCGTCCGCCCCTATCTCCAGCGGGATGGCGGCGATATCGAGGTCGTCAACATCGAGGACGGCATCGTCTATGTCCGAATGCTCGGTGCCTGCAACGGCTGCATGATACTCGACGTTACGCTTAAACAGGGCATCGAAACGATGCTGCTCGAGAACGTTCCGGGCATCATCGGCGTCGTCGACGTGGACTGATCGCACGGAGCGCTTCTTTCCAATTGACGTATTGTCGGGGGGAATCCATGTAAGGAGAAGAACATGAAAAGAAAAGTAGGAATCGTCGTCGACTCCACGTTCGGCCTTGATCAAAAAGAAACGGAACGACACGGTATTAGCGTCGTTCCCCTAAAGGTGATCATCGATCGCGATGAGTACGTTGACGGCACGATCGATCCTGATCTCGTCATCAGAGCGCTCGGCGAACGCCAAAAGGTTAGCACGAGCCAGCCTTCGCCGGAAGAGTTCGTCCGAGCCATCAAA
>JBKHFR010000081.1:0-5077 GCA_046540115.1 Acholeplasmataceae bacterium
GAACTACGAGTTCTCACCCTCAAAGAACAATTTTACGGATATCCGCCTCGCACCGGGCGACTATATCGCCGTCCAGTTGCGTTTCTACTACCAGGAAGGTGTGGTCTATTCCGAACAGCCGTACCTGCGCTACATCGAGTTCTATCCGGCATCCTTAACGTACGGAAAGACGCCCTATGCGAGCGACTATGAGGATGTCTATAACCCCGAGAAGCTCACCGATGGCGATATCATGACCTACTTCGAGTCGAAGAAGAACCTCTGGCCCGGATGGGTCATCGTCGACATGGGAGACGTCCATGACGTCCGGATCATCAATTTGCACCTGCCACCCCTTTCGAGCTGGCCGACTCGGACTCAGACCATCGAGATCAAGTATTCGACCGATCACGAGACGAGCATCGATGCCGGGAACTGGGAGGACCTGTTCGATGGACCACGGGACTACCGCTTCGATTCTTCGGAGGGCAACATGGTTTCCATCGTCCTCGACGAAGCGGTTGACATGCGCTCGATCATTCTGATCGTCATCGCCAATACGGCGCCGGGCGGATACGGCGCCCAGTTCTCGGAAATCAGCGTCTACGAGTAATACCATCACCGCGCTTTCGGCCGATCGTGGCCATAGAAAACCCAGTACCATGCAAACGATCTTGCATGCACAAGGAGGAAAATATGAGAAGAGTAGTACGTAGTACCATGTTTTTGGCTTTTCTTGTATTCGCAGCGACGCTGTTGTTCGGCTGCGAGGAGGTGACCTCGGAGACTTTTGAGGTCACATTCGACGCTGATAATCAGACGACGCCGGTCGTCGTCGAAGTCGAGGAAGGCGATACGGTGGACGAACCCGATGAACCGGTCAAGGAAGGCTACGCTTTCGACGCCTGGTATTCGGATGACTCCGCCTATGATTTCGCTACACCCGTGACGGCCGATATCACGCTGATCGCGCGCTATACCGAGGTCATCGACGATACCGAGTACACGGTTTCTTTCGACTCGCGCGGGGGAACGCCCATTGAACCGGAAACCGTTACGAATGGCATGACTGTGACCGAGCCGGACCCACCCGTCAAGGATGACTTCAGCTTCGAAGGATGGATTTACGACGGCGATACCTATGACTTCGATACGCCCGTGACGGAGGATATCGAGCTCTATGCCGAATACACGTACGTCGGCATTCCCGATTCGCCGGATTATGAAGGACGCGCCTTCAATCCCGATTTCGACCAGCTCATCGAGGACTTCTCGAGCGGAACGCTTTCTTCCGATGACGCGTCCTTGGCCACGATCGATCCCGATCAACCGTATGTCAGCGCCGGCTATTCGCGCGGTATCGGTAGCGACCCCGACGGGGCGCTCTGGAAGCAGGCCGGTAGTGAAAACGAATCGGCTGCCGTCTACCAGTATCTCGTCCTGAGATTAAGGGGATTTGCCGGCGCGTCGGTCGAAGATCTCGCGCTCGGCTTCAGGCTCGATGACAACCATGAGGTACTCGTCGTTCCCTTTACCGACACGCTCGACCCGGACCTCGAAAACAATGAGCGCGAACTCGATGACGACTGGCACAACTACGTGATCAGCATCACCGATACGCTCGATGGCCTCGAATTCGTCGGTAAACCCGGACACACGAACGTCGCAGCCTCGGGTTTACTGGCCGGTTTCCATCTCATGAACGCTTCGGAGTTCGGTAGTGGCGTACTCGAGATCAAGGACGCCTACTATTCGAAAGTACCCAATCCGATCTATCCCTACGAGGGCAGTGACTATGCCCAGAACAAGAACTATTGGAGCGGCACGGTCGGTAAAGTGGTCGAGTCCTATCTCACGATCGAACCTGCCGGCTTCTATGGCGAATACCTCCGCGAGGACGTCAACCCGGACCACACGCACGTCGTCCTTTCGATGAAACAGGAATCCCCTGGCATCATGGCGATCGATGACCTTTCTTTGGCCCTGATCTTCGCTGATGGTAGCGAAAGCGACCCCGTGTCGCTAGCTACGGTCGAAGGACTCCCGGATTCCCTCGGCAGTTCCTGGCTCAACCTTACCATCCCCTTTACTGCCGTCCATGACGGCGAGGACGTCGTCGCCGGCTATAAGCTCTTCAATGACGCGGACGTCTCGGTCTCGATCGGTCAGTCCTTCCTGAGCTATCTCGGGGAATACGAGGACGTCAGCTATCCGGTTCTCGACCTTGAGGACGTCCTGATCTATGATGGCTTCGATCGGGAAACGATCGGTACGACCGGCGAATGGACCGCGGATAACCCGGTAGCGATCGACAATGGCTTTACCTACCTGATCTCCTATTCCGGACTGTACGAATCGACCATCGGCGATGGGTGCATCACCTTCGATTCGACCGGTGGCGACTTCGTCAGCTATAAGGTCCATTCGACCGAGAAGGCGAACCAGAACGCCTATCGCTATCTCGTCCTTAAGTACCGGCTCAATGATGGCGGGACGCTCGATGATCTGCGTATGGCTCAACTCGACTTCGATGACCAGCCGAGTTCCGTGATCTATGCTAATCAGTGGAAAGCCGGCCTCGGTCTGTCCTCGATCCCTGAAGACATGTCGTCCTACCCCTATCGGGAGGGCGAATGGACCTATCTCATCGTCGATCTCGCGCTAACCGAGGGCTATTCGACCGACTTCGCCGGGTTCGACCTCTACTATACGGGTTCCTCGCTCTCGCTCGATGCGGTCTTCTTCGCTAACCCGATCTCCGAGCTCGATCCCGACAGCGAATTCCTTTGGGCGACCTTTGAGGACCTCGACCTCGGTACGGCTCAGGACAAGATCAGTTCCAACCAGTACTGGGCCAACGTCTATGATACGCCGACCACGATCGTCGCGGATGGCGATGATAATCAGGCCCTCGAACTCGACGGTAGCGAATACGCCCAGTACCATACCAGTGTCGCCGGTACGGGGCGATACCTCGCCTTCGATCTCAAGATCGAAACGCCCGGTGAGGTCGTCTCCTTCCGCGTCGGACCGACGGATGGACCGCTCTGGGCTAAGGACGGCCAACTGATCCTCGAAAACGGCGCACCGATGGTCGTCAATACCGATGGCTCCTGGCACCGCTACGTGATCGACTGGGTCGCCTCCGGGCTCGAACCGACCGATACGATCGCCTTTCACGCCAGCGACGGCGAGGTCTATCGGCTCGACAACATCTCCTGGTACGAGCAATACCCCTACTTCGATGACGAGCTCGTCTGGGGCACGTGGGAAGGACGATCGGAAGGCGATGCCAACGGTCAATACGGCTCTGACCAGTACTGGGCCTGGAACTATGGCACGGCATCCTCGTTCGTCGAACGCGAGGACAACATGCTCCTAGAGCTCGACTCGAGCGAGGGTTACGTGCAGTACCATACGGCCGTCATGGCGGTTCCGGACTATATCGCCTTCGATCTCACGGTCGAAGCGACAGGCAGTCTCGGCGTCAATGTCGGTGGTGTCCACCGCTGGAACGAGGATCTGATCGGTCCTGATGGTAACCCGATCGTTCTACCGGACGAAGGCGAAACGGGACGCGTCGTGATCGACGTAGTCCGATCCGGTCTACCGCTTTCCGATGAATTCGGTATTCAGGCCAACGACGGCGCGATCCTGCTCGTCGATAACCTCTCCTTCCAGTGGAATGAAAAGGCCGAGGACCGCTATCCCGTGCTCCAAGAATCCTATGATGAGACGCCTGTCAATGATGGCGAAACCTACTGGTGGGGCGAATGGCAAACCGTGGAAGACGGCACCGTTCAGCTCGTCACCGATACCTATATAGCCCTGCGCTTCGGTTCCCCGCTCATCGCGAACGCGCGCTACCTGACCTTCGAGGTCCGCCTCGCGGCTGAGAACGATGCCGATACGTTCCGGCTCGAACTCGGCGATGGCAATTTCGTTACCTATCAGACGCTTATCGACGACGAAATGGTTCCCGCCTTGACCGAGGATCCGGTCACGGTCACGGTCGACATGGCGGACTACGTCGCCGACCTAAGCGCCCTGGAGGTGCTCGGCTTCCACATCGATGAGGGCGGCGTCATCATCGACGATCTCGTCGTGAGTACCGATGCGATCGGCTACCAGATGAGCCTGTTCGACGATACGCCGGCATAAAAGAAAAGCGGACGCTTTCTCCCCTGCGACATGCAGGGGAGAACGGCGTTCGAATGCATATACCACGCTTTTGATTGGAGAACACATGAAAAAAATTGTTATCATTCCGATCCTTTTTTCCCTAGTTTTCACGCTCTTCGCCTGTCGAAAGGACGAAACGATCGAGGTGGTCATCGGCATGTGGCCCGAATCGGCCAACACGGATGATGTCGCCATGTTCGAAGTCTGGAAACAACGATTCGAGACCGACTATCCCGAGTACGAGATCGTCGGTGAATCCTTCACGTATTCGGTCGAAGCCTTCTATGCGCGCGCCAATTCCGAGACGCTTCCCACCGTTTTTCAGACCTGGTTCACGGAACCACAGATGATCGTATCCGGCGGACATGCCAAGGATATCACGGCGATCGTCGACGCGCTCGGTTGGATTGAACACATGGACGAAGCGCTCGAGTCCTACCTGACATTCGATGACCGCCTATACGGTATTCCCCGCGACGGCTATGGGCTCGGACTACTGATCAATCTCAACGTCTTCTTCGATGCCGGACTCGTCGATGATCTCGACGGTGATGGCATCTATGACATCGTCGATCCGGAGAACCCGGAAGAAAAGTACTATCCGCTTACGATGGAGGAACTCTACGACTATTCAGAAGACATCAAGGATAGGACGGGGGTCGACGGACTTATCATTCTCAATGTCGATAAGAACGGTGGCTGGCAGTACACGAACTACGCCTGGGCTTTCGGCGCAGAGCTCCAGACGGTCGATGCCGACGGTCGCGTCCACGACCACTTGAACTCCGATGAAGCGGTCGAAGCGATGGAGTTTTTAAAGAGTTTCTACGATAACGACCTCGTCCCCGTCGGTAACATGAACTACTCCGAGTGGGCGACTAGGCTCGGCAACGGTCAGATCGCCATGGCGATCGCC
>JBKHFR010000082.1:0-5052 GCA_046540115.1 Acholeplasmataceae bacterium
GCGAGGGAGGGGAAGCAGAAATGGTAGAGAGCGTTGAAACGCCGCGCGTATGGACCTCGAGCTCGGGCGATAGGTCGATGTCGAAGTTCCTTTTAAAGAGTTCGGACCACGCGGTAAAATGCTCTTTTGTCGTCGATGTGATGACGCCGTCCAAATCAAAAATCGCCAATTTGATCCTGTTCATGTTCGTTCTCCTGGTTTCCCTGTTGTTGTACGAGTGAAAAGGCTTTCATTTTGTTTATAAAAAGGTAATCGCTACCGTGTTCGAGACAGCGAATAGCGATCGCATTTCACACGTTCCGATTATAACATCGGTATCGAGCGGTGTCAATGAAAAGCCTTATCGATCACGTCGTATCGCCTTTGATGAGCTTTACGGGGATGATTCGATCGCCGGTTCTGTGGTTATCGTAGTAGCCCTGAATGACTTCGCCGAAGGCACGCGCGATTCGATCCGTGGGCTGTTCGATCGAAGTGATGCGCTTCCCGAGGTTCAGAAAACTCGTTCCACCGTCATAACCGATGACTCTGACGTCTTCAGGAACGCGGCGACCGCTTCTTTCGATGTTCTTAATGACTTCAGCGGCTACCGAATCGCTGATCGCGAAAATTCCGTCGACTTCGGGGTATGACGCGATGCGTCGATGCACGTGTTTCGGCAGCGTGATATAGTTACCGAGTGGATACTCGATGTCGACAGCATCCGGATATCCCTGTCGCTTGAGCTCATCGAAAAAACCTTTTCTTCGCTTGTCGACATCGGTTATGACTTCTACCTTTCCGCCCTGTGCGTCATCACCGACGAACATCAGGTGCTGGCACCCGGATTCGATCAAGTGTCTAGCCGCTAGAACGCCGCCCTCGTAGTTATCGCTCGTTACGCAGGGAACGCCTTTGAAACGTCGATCGAAGGATACCAACGGGAACCGTCGGTCCAGATAGGGTTCGATGTCATTGTTGGTAAGCAGGATCAGGGCGTCGACACGGTTCTTTTTGAGCATGTCGATATAGGCGATCTCCTTTTCGAGCTGCTCGCTCGAGCTACAAACCATCGTCTTGTATCCCCGTTGTCCGAGTTCCATCTCGACGTGATAGAGGAGCTCACCGAAAAAACGGTGCGTCGTATTCGGGATCATGAAGGCGATGATCATGTTCTTTTGAGCGGTCATGCTGCGGGCGATCTCATTCGGAACGTACCCGCATTCCCGGATGACGCGTTCGATCTTCTCTCGCGTCTCTTTCTTGACATAGCCCGAATGATTGATCACTCGGGATACCGTAGCGATTCCGACTCCGGCCTTTCTAGCCACATCCTTGATATTGGCCAAAGCAAACACGTCCTTTCGCCCTATTATACCAAAAAAACGCACGCTATGGAAACATTTCCATAAAATGATGCGAACCGGTTCAATTTCGGGCGCTCCGAAGGTCTTCTTCAGGATGAATGCAACTACTGGAAAGACTTTTTGTTAAGCGAATGATGCGAATGAGCCGATGTAAGCGTTTGTAAAAACTAAGCCCATCTTATTGACACCCATAGATTAATTTGTTAAAATCATATGTGAAAACCTTTCCTTATCGATTGAAGGTTTCGTAATAAATGGCATGTCTACGTCTTTAACCTAGGGTTGAGGCGGAAAAACGATGAGGCACAGGAGCGTATAATCTATGACGGATCGTATGAGTGATAATTCGCAGACAACCCTTCACAAAGAGACGTCGAAAAGACGCCTATTCAAAAAGAAAACGCAGGATAGGATCTGGTTCTGGGTATTCCTAATCCCCGTCATGATCCCATTTCTAACGATGGTCATCGTACCCTTCATAATGGGGATCTACTACTCTTTTACGACCTGGTCCGGCGGCCTTCGCCCGACCGAATGGGTCGGCCTGCAGAACTACGGTGAGCTACTAAACGACTACCGTTTCGTCTATTCCTTTTCGCGAACGATCATATACGCGATCGGCAACGTCATCGCTATCAATCTAGTCGCTTTCGGACTCGCTCTACTCGTCACGCAAAAGCTCATGCTCAAGAACATATACCGAGCCGGTTTCTTTGTCCCGAACCTGATCGGTGGCCTGATCATCGGCTATCTCTGGCAGTTCATCTTTACCGTCGTTCTCGGAGCGGATGGCCTCGGATTCTTCCAGGCTTCACCGCTCAACAACGAAAACGCCATGGGAGCCTTAGTCGGCGTCGTCACCTGGCAGTATGCCGGATACATTATGATGATCTACATCGCTGCATTGCAGAACGTTCCCGAGGACCTGATCGAAGCTAGTAAGATCGATGGTGCTAACGCGCTGCAGCGATTGAGGACGATTACGCTTCCGCTCATCGCCCAAGCGTTCACCGTCTCCCTGTTTCTCACCCTCGTTACGGCTTTCAAACAGTTCGATACGGTTTTCAGTTTGACTGCGGGAGGTCCCGCAACCGATCTACCGGAATACATCAGAGCACTGCTCGGCATGGATCGTAACCCTCCCGTATCCTCGACGAGACTCATCGCCTACAACATCTATAATTGGGGATTCTCCCGCGGTAATATGGCCCAAGCCCAGGCCCAAGCCGTCGCCTTCTTCGTTATCCTTTCGTTCATCTCACTCGGGCAGGTCTACTACAGCAAGAAAAGAGAGGTGGAACTCTGATGAAGAAAAGGACTACGTTTTTCGACAGAGTGCTCTCTCGCATCAAACGGATCACGCCGCTCGAAATACTGACTTTCGTGTTGTTGCTGATCTTTATCTTTCCGTTCTACATCGTCGTGATCAACACGGCGAAGCCGAACCTGCTGATCACGAGCCAACCGTTGTTGTTTCCCGATAACTTTTCGATGATGTTCGAGAACGTCGCGAGCATATTCAGTGACACGAGGATGCGCTACTTCTCCTCGCTATTCAACTCCGTCATCATCACGACGTTTTCCCTACTGCTGATCGGCATATCGAGCGCGATGGCTGCTTGGGTTCTCGTTCGGACCAAAACGAGTTTGTCGTTCGGCATCTTCCTGTTCATCATTTCCGGCCTGATCATTCCGTTCCAGGTCGTCATGCTGCCTCTGGTCAGCTGGCTCGAAAATCTCCGGGAATTCACGGGTTTCGCCTGGAAGGACACGCACCATGCCGTGATCATCGCCTACATGGGATTCGGTGCCCCCTTGAGCGTCTTTCTCTTCCACGGGTTCATCAAGTCGATCCCGATGGATATCGAGGAAGCCGCGATCATCGACGGCTGTAACCGGGCACAGCTCTTCTTCAAGGTCATCCTTCCGATCCTCAAACCGATCTTCGTGACGCTGCTCGTCCTAAACGGCATGTGGATCTGGAACGACTTCCTGTTGCCCCTGCTCATCATCGGACGAGGCGGAGGTACGCAAACCCTGCCGCTTGCGGTCGCCAATCTCGCCGGTTCCTATGTCGTCCAGTGGAATCTCCTGCTTACGGCACTCGTCCTATCGGCGATCCCGATCATTATCCTGTTCCTATTCGCTCAGAAGCACATCATCAAGGGTATGACATCCGGAGCGATCAAATAAGGGTAAAATCATCGAGCGATCGGTGGTTTATCATAAAAAAATCATAAGGAGGAAGTTATGAAAAAAGCATTACTATTCACGATGATTCTAGCATTTGCTTTTGGTCTCTTCGCGTGTGAAGATGTCGGCGACGACACAGAGAAGCTCATTCTCTACCAAAACAAAGTAGAGATCGACGATGTCCTTTCGGAATACGCCGATGAATGGGCTGAAGCGAACGACGTAGAAGTCCAGGTCAAGACGTGCGGTGGCGACGCCTGTGGCTATGCGGACCAGATCGTTTCCGAATTCCAGGCTGCTCAACAGCCGGACATCTTCGTGATCGAAGGCCTCGGACAATACAACGAGTATGAGAACAAGATTTTGGCCTTTGACGGCGACGAGGAATGGATCGCGGATACCGATGTACCTTTTGAAGTTGATGGCGAAATCTATGGTTTCCCGGTAAACTATGAGGGTTGGGGGTTGGCATACAACAAGGATCTGCTCGAGGATGCCGGCGTTGATCCCGATACGCTCGTAAACGTCGAAGCTTATCGCACTGCCTTTGAACAGATCGTAGATGCGGACCTCGAGGGCGTCGAAGCTCCTGTTTCCTGGACATCGGCAGCCGGTATGTACTGGACGACCGGTCTTCACAACTTCAACGGCTACCTCTCGAGCGGTCTTGAACTCGGCGATCGTTCGGTAATCGACGACCTACTCAACGGCGTCGCTCATGACGACCGTCTCGAAGCGCTCGCGGACTGGGTCGAAGTACTCATGGAGTACACGGATGAAACGCTCCTTACCGAAGGTACCTATGACGACCAGATCAATGCCTTCAAGCTCGGCGAAACGGCTTTCATCCATCAGGGTAACTGGATCGATCCGAACCTGCTCGATGGCGATGGCATCGACTTCGAAGTCGGCTATGCTCCTCACGCATCCGGTCTCGATGACGTCGATTCGATCTTCGTTGGCGCACCCTCCTACTACGTCATCAACAAGGATGGTGACAACATCGAGCTCGCTAAGCAGTTCCTCAACGACATGGCGATGACCGAGGAAGGTCACGAGTACATGGTCGAAGAAGCGAACTTCGTACCCGCATTCAAGAGCGTCGAACTCACCCCGAGTGCACCGCTGTCGGCAGAAGTCGCTAAGTGGGCTGCTGAAGGTAATATCTACGCTTGGTATCAGAATGACATGCCACCTGGATTCGGTATGGATGAACTCGGCCCGATCTACGAGCTCTATGCGAATGACCTATACGATGAAGAGGTAGATAACGAAGAAGCCAAGGACGACTTCGTTGCCGGCCTAAAGGCACAGATCGAAACGCTCGGCGAAGACGAAGACTAAGACCGACGATTCGAATCGAGGGTCTATGTCAAGAGTAGGGGTGGACCCTAAGCAAATCCATGAAACGGAAGAATCCTGACATTTAGATGTTGGGGTTTTTCTTTAACTCAAAACAGGTGTTCGTGGATATCTTTTCTCTATCCGACCAGTACGAAGTCCCCATTGAAAA
>JBKHFR010000083.1:0-4848 GCA_046540115.1 Acholeplasmataceae bacterium
TTGTACCAGAACGAATAGCCTTCGACACGAGGCTCGAAGCTGTAGTCATTCTCGAGATTGACGATCGAACGGATCTCGGCTGGGTCGAGGTCCTCTAGGTCGTTTAGCGTCATGTAGTTCTGCAGGATGCCCGTCATGTTTCTAGCATCGGTGATGTCATTCGACACGCGGGCACGAGCGATATAGTCCCGGAAACCGACGACCGAAACGGCTGATAGGATCGCGATGATCGCGATCACAACGATTAATTCTACGAGTGTAAACCCCTTTTGCAGTGCCTTCTTATTTTCCAAGTTAAATTCCCCTTTCGAATGGAAAATGATGCCATTAATCCTTCGTGTTCTACCCGGTAGCGATCAACGGTCGAAAACAAAGGATTTATTTCTATCTTATTATTTTTGAGAGAATAATACGCGATATTATACTCGATGTACAATGTTTTTCTTATTACAATATCAACCGGTTGCCATGGATCGCTCTTATGGTGTAGAATAAATGTATATCAGCTATTCTTCCAAATGAAAGCGTTATGAAGGGTTTTTAACCATGGATGAGAAACTTCTCGGAAACAAACTGAAACAGCTAAGGCAGAACCGGGACATGAGACAAACCGATCTCGCCCAAGGCCTATCCGTATCGATCAGTACGATATCGCACTGGGAAAAGGGCCGACGTTTCCCGTCGGTTTTCGAAATAAAGAGGATCGCCGATTTCTTCGGTATCGATGTCAACGTTCTTCTTGATCCCGCCTATCAGCGGAAGGATCTAGAAACATCCCCGGTAGAAAAGGTCCGGATCGAGTTCTTCCTTTTCAAAAGGATTGCTGGTCTGCACCTCTATCTGAGCGCTATGCTCGCTCTCTATACCCTGCTGCTAGCGAGCATCCTCTTTCAAACCGTGATCGCCTATGCGATCTTCGGTTTTTCTGCCGCAGCGCTCGCTATCCTGATCCTGATCTACGCATACGCGCACAGACTCCATAGTAAAGAGCGGACGAGAACCGTCCGCATCGATCCGAATAGTCCCGTGGTCTATCGGCACGAGAAGGAAAAACATGCCGTCGAAAGACGCCAGTACGCTTTCATCGCGCTCTCCATCCTATCCTTGACGACCCTTTTCCTCTTCTTCTTTTTCTTAGTCCTGTTCCTGTTCGACCTTGACCGTTTCGTTATCTCTCCTTTCATCATCACGACAGTCGGAATCATCGTCATAACCCTTAGGATCTTTCTACACTGGATCTATAGCAAAATGAACCCCTTCGTGCATAGTTTCGCGCTTGCCGAGGTAAAAAAACGAATGAACAAAAACGTCGTTCATGCTATCTGGTTGCTCGATCTCGTGAGCGTGGCCGTACTTATTCTCTTCATGATCATCTATCGTCTCCCCGCAGAGTCAACGGCCATACGATCGCTAGCTCTCCTCGGATTCCTGACATTCACAATCGATACGATCATCGTATACGGGCACCACGTCTTCGCGAGCTCCTTTCACTTGGTCGATGCCCATACGAATCGATCGGTCGAAACCGCACATGAAGGAGGCTCCCTATGATCAACCGGTTCCTAAAAACGATCGCTTCTAGAGCCTTCCTGATCGCCCTATCGGTGATCATGCTCGTTTCGTTCGTATTCCTCTTTTCACGGTCGATCAGCACGCTAAACGACTATCAGTCCTATCTCAATGACGTAGACCGAGTGAGTGAACTGAACGGCATAACGATCGATCGGCGTCGATTAATGATCAATCCCTACGACTCATCCCGGATCATCGCTACCTTTCAGAACCAGGTAGTCGGTGATGACTGCCTTGAAACCGAATCCGCTAATTCGGCCTTTTTCCTGAATACCGAAACCAATAGCATCCAGCTCGAACGTATAGGCGAGCTAATCGATCATGCTCGAGAGCTCCCCAGGCAAACGATCGACGGTAAGGACTATCACGTCCACCTTAGTCCTGAAGAATTGTTCGGTGAACGACTGCTCTACCTCGGTAGCGCCGATGACGCCCTATGCGAGGCGATGACGACCGTTCGTTTTACCGCTGGAAATGATATGGACTTCCGTGCCTACGAGCAGTACGCCCGATCCCTAGAAGATGATAATCGGTTCATCGCTTTTATCAACCCGGTCAACGAAGAGATCCGTGCCGCTGCCCGTATCGTTTTAGACCGTTTCCATCCCGAGCGGACGCTCTATGTAAACGACTCGGGCTGGAAGACCGAAGCAGAGACGATCGGTGCGATCGAAAGCATCGTCTTCGCTACCGATATCGAAACGATTCCTACTTTTGATATCGATATAAAGGGCGATACCGGTTCCGAAAGGATACGACTACTAGACCTCGATATCCCCTCTACGGTAAAAAGAATCGAAAGCGACGCCTTTCCGAAAGAAGCATTCGACATCCCTACGCTCAGGATCAATAGCCTCGATGGTCTCTTCATGGAATACGACGCGCTTACCGGTGTCGATGACATCCTCTATGACATCCCCCTATTCAAACACGATGAGACGATCGATTTTTCCAACGACATCGACTTCGCGGTCGACCCGCTAGAAGGAGTTAGCTATACCTTTGATGACATGCCGCCGAACATCCAGCAATACGGGCTGAACGGCTATAACGCGATCGAAGACGGAAACACCATCCTGATCGAATTCTACGCCAACGACTTTTTGATCGGATTCGCTCGGAACACCTATATCACGAACTACTACCTCGAAGAGGATGCCGCTCACCCCTATCACATCGGGATATCGAGCCAAGGGACATTCCAGGATATCGAGATCCCCCAAAAATCGGGCCATACGTTTAACGGCTGGAAGCTCGGTGATGAACCCATCACCGAGGGTGAGGAACTACCGAATAAAACGATCGACGTCTATGCCGATTGGGTCGAGAGTCCGTAAACATATTCGAATTAGTTTCCAGTTTTTAAGGAGCTTTGCCGGTAAAGAGCCTATGACTGCCTAAAAAAAGAGCTCTCGCTGGCATCCGCTATAAATATCTATACGACTCGAAAAGGTAGGCTTCCTTTTATTGTTGGGACCTCACGTTTGTTAGGTCCTCTAGCAATAACATGCATCTTAAATGAAATCTTTTCACTAGCGCACCTTCGATCTCATTCTCTTTTTTGATAACGGCAAAAAAGATCATGATACCCTGATCCGGTATCGGTATATCGTGCGTACGATCAACGATTCTACTACCTTTTTGCTCGTAGCATTCGTTTATGATATACATGATTAAAGCTCATCGCTTTCAATGGATAGAACCTGCTTCATTAAATCAGAAGATCATCGATCGCTCGACCACGATTTCTGCCGATTCGTTAAAAGACACGTATTAGCTTAAGCGAGACACCGATCCGCGGATCCCAAAAGCTAACCTTTAGACGTGCTTAGCGAGCCAAACCAATCAGGACAATACCACGCAAGAGAACTCATTGCTCGAGCGGTTACATTTGCACGAACCTCTTAGGACTACCCTGTTTATTCGAACATATCCTCGATCGTAATCAGGTCATACCCTTTATCCGATACATCGTCATGATAACCGCTTCTTGAAAAAGCTCCATATCTACTCGCTTCCAGATACGATCCCTTTTCGATCAATCCATTCATGACGCCTTCGCCGATCAGATCGTTCGTCCACTTGCACTCATATACGTGTATGTGCGTGCTGGTTTTAACGCATAGACCGATCTCGACATCCGTCCTTCTTCTGTGATCGTTATACCAGTACCTTCCGATATCCGTGATCGGCTCGTGATTCCTTCGCCGATACGTTCTAACCAGGTATTGTTCGCAGATCTTTTCAAAACGAACGGATACATAGTCATCGAGATCATCTCTGATAAAGGTGTCATAGAAATCATCCTCATCCATGAATGCACGAGCTGCCTGATTTCTCCAAACGAAGTGATAGTAAAAAGCGATGAAGTTATTCTTTATGCGGTATAAGTGCTTTTTCGAGTTCGGATGATCCAAAAAGCGGTATTCCTTTTCAATGATTTCCAGTTCGCTCAATCGTTTTACATACTTGGCTGTTTTGGCCGTATCCTGAATCCTTGACTTCGAGTCGATCTCTGCCAGTCCTGTACTGCCACTATGTATGGCTTGTAGTACGCTCTGATACTCCTGGATGCTCCTTAGTTCCGTGTGAAGTAACATCTCGACTTCACTGGCAAACCGAGCATTTTCACTCGTAATAAGCGCTTTGATATTGTCTTCAATAGAACGGCTA
The DNA here is from genome assembly GCA_046540115.1 of Acholeplasmataceae bacterium. Taxonomy (GTDB): domain Bacteria; phylum Bacillota_I; class Bacilli_A; order Acholeplasmatales; family Acholeplasmataceae; genus RECG01. The sequence continues at coordinate 4,246 of JBKHFR010000083.1, forward strand.
TCGTCTATTTGTGCTAGATAGTAAGGCGATCCGCCATAAATCGCATAGGCACGGATCCTGTCTACCGGCGAATGCTTAGGATAATAGAGACGACTCTCATAATAGTTACACTCTTTCAGGTGGTAGGAGAAGGTTTGCCTATTGGAAGGGGGCTTACTTACTGAAAAGTGATTCTCAAACATTCCGATTTCACTACCGGAGACGATGATCTTGATCGTCGATGTGTCCTTATACGGATCGATCAGGCCTTGCAAAACCGATTCGATCGAAGGATCGGCCTCCGTCAAATACGAGAACTCATCGACGATAACGATCAGGTCCTTCTCTTTGAATAGGCTTCGAACAGGTGATAAAAGGAATCATAAGCGATCCCTTTGACACCGATAGAATCCCCATACCTTTTACTGAATAGGTCAAGGTTTGTTTTCGCATTCGCTCGTTGCGCGAGTAAAAACAGTGATCCTTTACCGATGACGGATTTTCTGAACAGCGTCGTCTTACCGACCCTTCTTCGTCCGTGAATCACACCGAATTCAAACCTTTCTGACCGGAAAAGCTTTTCCAGTAATTCGCGTTCCTCATGTCTTCCCAAAAACATGGAGC
>JBKHFR010000084.1:0-4840 GCA_046540115.1 Acholeplasmataceae bacterium
GCGAGCTATCAACGGATCTTTTTCCGGATCATCCTTCCCCTGATGAAACCCGCGATCACGACCGTTATCATCCTGAAATTCGTGGCTATCTATAACGAGTTCTACATCCCCATGCTCTACATGCCAGCTGAGGATCTCGCCGTCATCTCTACGGCACTGGATAACTTCCGGGGACCATTCGGTAGTCAGTGGGAAGTGATCTGTGCCGGACAGATGATCACGATCCTGCCGATACTGATCGTCTTTGTCGCTCTACAGAAATATATCTACCGGGGTCTCGTACTCGGAGCCGTCAAGGAATAGAAGAAGGTGAAGGACATGCGTGACGCGATCGAAAAACACCTTAATCGTAAGATCATACCGTTTTGGAACCGGATGAAGGATAAGGATTACGGGGGATACTACGGCTTCGTCGGGCTCGACCTCAAGGTCGATCGAAAGGCGGACAAGGGCGCAGTCAAGACCGCACGCATCCTCTATAGCTATGCGACGATGGCGCGCCATGAGCGGGATCCGGAGCACTTGGCCCATGCGAAAATCGCCTACGATTACTTGATCAATAACCTCTATGATCACGGACAGGCAGGGGTGTTCTGGAAATCCCGCTATGACGGTAGGATCATCGACGACCAGAAGCACCTCTACGCTAACTGTTTCGCCATCTACGGACTGGCAGAATACGCCCTAGCAGCTAGGGATAGCCGTGCTCGCGATTACGCGATGACGATCTTCGATTCGATCGAACGCCACGCCTACGAACCAGCAAAGAATTGCTATCACGAGGCCTTCGATCGCCACTGGAAACCGATCGAAAACCGCGTGCTTTCCGCTTACGGCATCGTCCCCGTCTACACGACTAACGTTGTCCTACACCAGATCGAGGCCTATACGAAGCTCTATGAAGCCTGCGGCGATCCCGAGGTGAAAAAGAGCCTTGTCAGGCTATTGAACGCCTTCTATCTGCGCATCTACGACCGCTCTACCCATCGCCTTGGCATCCTTTACGATGAAAACTGGAACAGTCTCGTCGCAGGGACTTCCTACGGTCACGACATCGAAGCTTCCTGGTTGGTCGATGAGGCGATGCGCGTCATCGATTATCGCAGGGAAGCCCTAGAGCGCATGACCCTGGATCTAGCGCGAAGCGTCCTTCGGGAAGGGTGGCGAGATGGTAAGATGATCACCGACCGCATCGAAGGTGAGGAAAGCGGACAGACCGTCTGGTGGGTGCTCGCTGAGGCCCTCGTCGGATTCATGAACGCCTATCAAAAGACCAATGAAAAAGCATTCTATGACGCTAGTCATTCGGTCTGGGAGGCGATCGAGCGCCATATCGTCGATCACCGCGACCAGGGCGAGTGGTTCTGGTCGGTCGACTCGCAGGGTAAACCGATCGATTCCTATGGCGTCAGCGAAAACTGGAAAGCCAACTACCACAACGTTCGAGCCTGTCTCGAAGTCATCAAAAGGAGTGATAGCCAGTGATCCATCCCTACTACGCGAGATTGAACCGGGATTACGAGCGCCTGATCAAAAGGCGCAATCGTATCGCTCGCGATGTCTACCACGGTTCCTACGAACGGTTCATAAACCCGGTACTGACGGCAGACCACATCCCTTTGCACTGGCGCTTCGATCTCGATTCGCGGACCAATCCCTACTTCGCGGAACGACTCGGCGTCAACTCCGTTTTCAATCCCGGTGCGATCCGCTACCGGGATACCTACTACCTGGTTGCCCGCGTCGAAGGAAACGACCGGAAGTCCTTCTTCGCCCTCGCTAGCAGTAAGAGCCCCGTAGACCAGTTCCGTTTCACGGGCTTTCCCCTACGTATCGAAGCGCTTTCCGATGACGAGGTGAACCACTACGACATGCGTCTGACCGAACACGAAGACGGGTTCATCTACGGAATCTTTTGCGTCGAGTATCGGGATCCCGATGCCGACCCGAGCGAAACGAATAAAGCGGTCGCTCGGGCGGGTATCGTCCGAACGAAGGACCTTTCGACCTGGGAGAGACTGCCGAACTTGAAGACGCCTTCCAAGCAACAGCGAAACGTCGTCCTACACCCGGAATTCGTTTCCGGTCGCTATGCCTTCTATACCCGGCCACAGGACGGATTCATCGAAGCCGGGAAAGGCGGTGGCATCTCACTGGGCTACGTCCGTGACATCAAGAATCCGGTCATCGAAGACGAGACGCTCGTCTTCGGCAAGAAGTATCACACGGTATACGAATACAAGAACGGACTCGGTCCGCCACCGATCAGAACAAAAAAAGGCTTCATCCACCTCGCGCACGGCGTCAGAGAAACCGCACAGGGACTCCGCTATGTGCTCTATCTCTTCATGACGGACCTGGAGCAAATCGACCGGGTCATCGCACGGCCTGGCGGATATTTCATGGCTCCCGTCAACGATGAACGGTTCGGCGACGTCGGAAACGTCCTTTTTTCCAATGGCTGGATCAGGAACGAAAAGGATGAGATATTCATCTACTATGCGTCATCCGATACGCGCGTTCACGTCGCGAAAACGTCGGTTGACCGCTTGCTCGATTACCTCATCTATACCCCGCAGGAAGTCTACCGTACCAACGAAAGCGTCGAACAGAGGATATCGCTGATCGAACGCAATCACAAATCCTTTAAAAACGAGGTGTAATCATGCCCAAGATCATCGGTGATCGCTGTCCTCATATGCCCTGGGAAGAACGCCCGAGCGGATCGCACGAGGTCGTCTGGCGTTCCGCCCGAAATCCGATCATAGGTAGGAACCCCGTACCAGGCGTTGCCCGTATTTTTAACAGTGCCATCGTCCCCTACGAGAAAGCCTTTATCGGCGTTTTCCGAGCGGAAACCGATAGAACCTTTCCGGAACTACGCATCGGATTCAGCCAGGACGGATATCACTGGGAAATCGCGGATCAGGCGATCGCCTTCGAAAATGCCGACAACGAGCAATACGCCTATGACCCGCGCGTCGTTCGGATCCGCGATACCTACTATATCACCTGGTGCACCGACTACCACGGTCCGACGATCGGACTGGCCGAAACGAAGGATTTCAAGCGTTTCAGACGGCTCGAAAACGCCTTTCTCCCCTACAATCGGAACGGCGTCCTGTTCCCACGAAAAATCCGTGGACGATACGTCATGCTCAGTCGTCCGAGCGACAGCGGACACACCCCCTTCGGGGACATCTTTCTTTCGGAAAGCGAGGACATGGAATTCTGGGGACGACACCGTCACGTCATGGCCAAGGGCCAGTCGGGATGGTGGGAGAACCTGAAGATCGGCGGAGGACCGGCCCCGATCGAGACCGATGAAGGGTTTCTCCTCTTCTATCACGGGGTCACCGAGACGTGCAACGGCTTCGTCTATTCGATGGGAGCGGCGCTACTCGATCGCGAGCGTCCCGAATGCGTTAAGCATCGAGCGGCATCCTACTGTCTAACACCGGAAGAGTCCTATGAAGTGAGCGGCTTCGTCCCGAACGTCGTCTTTCCGTGCGCGACCGTGCAGGATGCAGAAACGGGGCGAATCGCCATCTACTACGGCGCAGCCGACACCTATACGGCACTGGCATTCACGACGCTCGAAGGGATCATATCCTTCATCAAGGGCGAAAACTAACGGGAGTGCCACTGATCCGGTCAAGCTACCGTCTAGTCGTTCTAGGCGGCTTTTTTTCGAATAATCGCTAAAACAGAAGCCCTTGAAAAGACCTCCTTCACTTCAAAAATGTCGAAAAATCGTGTGAATCGCGGTATAAAAGCGTCGGATGGATTACAAACCACCGGATATATGGTATAATCCTACTAAACGAAGTTTGGGGTGTGGAAAGCATTGGACAAGACGGAGCGAGAACTTCTCGAACGCGCACCGATCGCCTGTTTGACCGTCGCATTCTCGGATGAAAAGTCGGCCCGCATCGAGCATACGAATCGGCGCTTCGAAGAACTCTTCGGTTCAAAGGACGATTTCCGGCAGAGCGAGTTTTTTAACGTCCACCTGCTGCCGCACATCGACCGCGCAGCACGAACGCCAGAACCGGACATACGTACGACCATCAGGTATTGCGGTCGGGCCTATCCGACGACGGTACGCGTCGTTTCGAACCGCTATCTCGTCTATATCGACAGGACCCCTTATAACGAGCGATCCGGGCATATCGACGCCCCCGATCACTTGCTCATCGACGGATTCGTCCTCCTGATCCGCGATAGGCGTATCGTCGATGCCCTCATCAATGTGGACGCCTGTCCCTTTAAGACGAAGGATGAGGTGATCGGTCGCACGCTTCATGACCTCTTTCCTATCGAGCAAGCCCGGACGTTTACCGAAGCGATCCGTCACCTCAACGACGAGCAGCAACAGACCGTCCTGGACTACCGTTCGCACCGATCCGCTAAGTACTACCGCGCGACCTTTCGAGCGCACCCGCCCTACGTCACCATGTCCGTCAAGGACATCACGGAAGACCGCATCGCTCTCGAACAGAAACAACGAGAAAAGGAGCGCTACATCGAACTCGGCAAGCACGCCCGCACCTACGCCTTCGAAGTCGATTTGAGCGGGAAATACACCTATGTCGATGAGAACGTCTACGAGATCCTCGGCTATCGGGCCGCAGAGATCAGCGGTAAGCGCTACTTCTACGATACCCTCGCACCCGAAGTCCGTGAAAACATCAAGGAACTCGCCTTTCATTACTTCCAGCAGCACGATTCGATCCGGGATCTGATCAACGAGAAAATCCGCAAGGACGGCAAGCGCGTCACCCTTTCGACCAACGCCTATCCCTTTTATGACGATCAGGGTACTCTGATCGGCTATCGT
>JBKHFR010000085.1:0-4695 GCA_046540115.1 Acholeplasmataceae bacterium
ACGACGATGGATCATAGCCCAAAAGGGTTCGCTCTCGTTTTTACGATGATCCTGCTCGCCGCAACCCTCATACTAGGCACCGCGGCTTTCACCTTGTTCTACACGAGCTATCTCGATACGAAGGACCAGATGGTCGCTTTCAACGAAAGGCTCGCCACCGAGCGACTCGCGCAGGATCTCTATACCGAACTCGTAGTCATGAAAAATGATGGCGATCTACCGACGGACGACTTCACGTTGACTTTCGACGATGTCGATTACACGGTCACCTATGACGATCCCTACTACGCGATCGATCTTGCGGATTTCTATATGCGCATAGAAGCGAGCGACATGGGAATCATCGCCTGGCACTTCACGGAATAACAGGAGGATTCTATGGACACGATCTACACCCTACTCTTTATCATCCTCGGTACGCTGATCGGCAGTTTCAACAACGTCGTCATCCATCGCTATCCGCGCGGTGAGAGCATCGTCAAGCCGAGATCGCGTTGTCCCGAGTGCGGACACGTCCTCGCCTGGTATGAGAATATCCCGCTTTTCAGCTACCTCTTTCTTCGGGGAAGGTGCAGTTCCTGCAAGGAACCGATTCCCATCCGCTACTTCCTCGTAGAACTCCTGACCGGTCTACTATTCGGCTTCGCATTCGCTTACTATGGATTCTCTGCGGAACTCATTTTCGCTTTGATCTTTATCGACGTCGGCCTGATCATCATCTATATCGACCTCGACCATCATTTCATTCCGGATCTCTTCAATGCGATCCTGTTCGTACTCGCTTCCGGATATGTCGTCTATCAGGCGGTCACGGTCGAAGGATTCAACGTCGGTACGCACCTATTCGGATTGATCATCGGCTTCATGCTCCTCTATATGATCCGGATCTTTGGCGAACTCGCTTATAAGCGTGAGGCTCTCGGTCTCGGGGATGTCAAGCTGCTCGCCGTCGGCGGTTTCTATCTCGGCTGGCCTAACGTCCTTTTGACCATCATGCTCGCCTCGGTCATCGCATCCGTAATCGAGCTCACCCTCATCAAGATGAAGAAAAAGGATCGGCGCGATGAGATCGCCTTCGGTCCCTATCTCATGGGCGTCATGATCATCCTGATGTTTTTCGGCAATGACCTGATTTCCTGGTACATCAATCTTTTGGCTTAAGGAGTAAACCGCTATGCCTCTCTATCGCTACAAGGCACAGATGGTCGACGGCAAGGTCATCAGTGACAGGAAGATCGCCGTTGACGAACGCGACCTCAAATCCATCCTTCGTAATGAGAATCTCTTTCTTATGGAAGCGGAAGAGGTTGTTGAGAAAAAGAAGAGCGTCTTTTTCTCCATCCGGAGCACGGTTTCCAAAACGTCAGTCACGACGTTCATGCGGCAGCTGTCGGTCATGATCTCATCCGGTGTAAGCGTCGAGGACGCGATCAATACGCTCAAGTTCCAGGAGAGCTCGGTTCCGTTTAAGAATGTCCTTACAAGCATCCATGATGACCTGTTAAAAGGCGTTTTCCTCTCCGATGCATTCGCGAAATATCCGAAGGTCTTCCCCCCATTTTTCAAGAACATGATCTATATCGCTGAGCTTAGCGGCAGTCTCGACATGGTACTCGTCAAACTCGCGGATTACTATGAACGCGACCGAAAGATCAAAGGCAAGGCCAAGAGCGCCATGGTCTACCCGATGTTCCTGTTGTTTCTGATCGTCGCTGTCTTCGTCTTCCTGATGGTTTTCATCATTCCCCAGTTCGAGGACATGCTCAGTGAACTCGGTGGCGAAATGCCACTGATCACGAGGATCATCATCGATGCGAGCCGTTTCGTTACGCTCAACTTCCCCTTCATCCTGACAGGTGTACTCCTACTGATCCTGCTTTCATTCCTATTTTTCCGGACCAAACGGGGACGCCTGACAAAGGACTACCTGAAGTTGAAACTACCGCTCATCAGGACCGTTACCTACTTCCTGATAACGGCACGCTTCGCCCGCGGTTTCGGTGTTCTCGTCGCCAGCGGGATGTCCATCATGGACTCGATCGAGACGATCGGTAGACTGATGGAAAACAAGGTCTTCGAGAAGAAGTTCGAGTATGCCGTCGGAGAAGTCAAACGCGGGAAACGGATCGCCCGTTCGATCGCGAATCTTAAATTTTTCCCGGTCATGCTAACGGAAATGATCGCCGTCGGCGAGAAAACGGGAAACCTGGATAATGTCTTGGAATCGACGGCCAATTTCTATGACGAGAAACTCGAACAATCGATCGAAAAAGCGACATCCGCTCTCGAACCCCTACTCATCATTTTTGCTGGCGGTATGGTCGGCATCGTCATTCTTTCGATCTTTTTACCCATCATCTCGCTAATGGGAAGCATTAGATAGGAGCGATAGAAGTGCTTTATAACGACCAGATATGCCGATACTTCGTGGATCAGGAAGCCCTGAAACTCGATGTCGCGCTCGAATGCCTCGAACGCGCCAATGTCAAGGGCCTTCGTTTCGAGCAAGAACTCGTAAACATGAATCTCATGACGGAATCCAATGCTTACCGGATCGTCGCCGAATATCTCGGCCTAGTTTTCGTCGAAGTCAATGTCCTTTCTTTTAACCAGGACATACTCAAGGGCATCCCGATCGAATTCCTAAAGGATAATCACGTCCTTCCGATCAAACAATCGGACGATCGCGTGCTCGTTGCGACATCGAATCCCTTCTTCTACCAGGAAGCGTTTAACCTGCGCTACTATTTCCATAGGCACATCCAACTCGGGATCATGGCGAACGACCAGATGGAAAAGATGATCGCCTATCTGGATAATCGTTTCAAGCGCGCTGAAGCCCTTTCGGACTTAGAGACCGAATCGAAGGACAGCAAGTCGAAAGCCATCGAAGACGAGGAAGAGGACGACGAGGATGAAATGAATCTCGTCAATGCTCCCGCTGTCAAACTCGCCGATTCGATCCTGCGTGAAGCGGTCGCTTCACTCGCATCCGACATACACCTCGAACCCTTCGAGGATGAAGTTAGAGTTCGATACCGGATCGACGGACTACTTTCCTATAATAGTTCGGTACCCCGGCGACTCTATCAAGCTGTGCTCGCTCGCTATAAGATCATGGCGAATCTGAATATCGCCGAGCGACGCTTGCCGCAGGACGGCAAGATCAAGCTCGGCATCAATGCCGTTGACTACGATTTCCGTGTTTCCACCATTCCGACGATCCACGGCGAAAAAGTCGTCATCCGTATCTACGACAACAGCACGCAACGTTTCGGCATCGATTATCTCGGCGTCTTCCCCGAACAAAAAGAGCTCCTTAGGCGAATCATCTCCCGCCCGCACGGCATCCTGCTCGTCACGGGACCGACGGGTAGCGGAAAATCGACGACGCTCTATACCTTCCTTCGCGAGCTCAACCGCGGTTCGGTCAATATCACTACCGTCGAAGACCCAGTTGAAAATCAGATCGATGGCATCAACCAGATACAGGTCAACCCTAAGGCCAATCTAACCTTTAGTAACGCACTCCGCTCGATCCTAAGACAGGACCCGAACATCATCATGATCGGCGAGATCCGCGATGAGGAAACCGCACAGATGGCGATTCGTGCTGCCATCACGGGCCACTTGGTCCTATCGACGCTCCATACCAATGACGCTCTCGGAACGATCACACGGCTCGTTGACATGAACGTCCCCCGTTATCTCGTAGCGGACGCGATGATCGGTGCGATCGCTCAGCGACTCGTTCGAAAACTGTGTACGGAATGCCGGGAAAAAAGCGTTACGACACCAGCTGAGATGAAGCGACTCGGTATCGACAAACCAGCCGAGATCTATCGTCCGAACGGGTGTACGATGTGCAATCAAACCGGATACCGAGGCAGGACTGCCGTATTCGAGATCATGGCGATCGACCGAAAGATGCGCGAATTCCTTGAACATGAGGAACGCACATCCGAGGAGCTCAGGGAGTATGCCGAAAAAAGGGGAATGACTTTCCTTCTTGATAGCTGTAAACGCCAGGTTCTAAATGGCGTTACATCGATCGAAGAATACGATGCCCTAACGGATGTAGCGGAACAGGATGTCGTCATCGCCGATATCGAAAAAAAATAGTTCGATCGGAGACGACGAACAAGGGATCGCTTACTCGGGATACGTCTATCGCTCGAGTAACATCCCTGTTCAGGGAAGGGGAGGCCCGTTTCGTCTCGGTCGAACTATTATCACCCCTATTATAATGATTAGTTGCTAAAAGGGAATCGGTATTTACAGGATGTATGGCGATTATTCGATTCGTGAATGAATTCCGATCGGAAACAGAGCCGCACGATCAGTCGATCGTGCGGCTCTATCGTTTCATTCGACTAGGAATCGACCGTAAAGCACTACGTCCCGATCCGGCATCCGCTCATCCGTCCACGGATCGGTTAAATCCGGGTCAAGATACCAACCGCTGAACACGAAGCCCTGGCGTAGGGGGTCATTCCGGTCGATGACCTGGTCATATCCGACATTCATCTCGTCATAGAGACGATAGAACCAGGGTTCCCTGATGGGACCCTCACGATCGGTTGCGAGCTGTCCATTGTCGTTATTTCCGAACGTTAACAGCCTCTCTGCCGAAGTGACGATCGCCGTATGCGTCTGACTGATCGTGATCGCGGCGAGGCTTTCCTGAGGAGAAAG
>JBKHFR010000086.1:0-4645 GCA_046540115.1 Acholeplasmataceae bacterium
CACGACGGGGATTACTTACGGATGGTCGCCCGGATCGACGACCAGCTCTACCCCGATGATTCCAAGGAAGAAGGAAAGACGCTCAGGCTCCAGCAACAGTACCTGTTCAGCGCAGCCGGCGTCAAGCGGGTCATCAACGAGCACAAGGCGCTCGAGCGCGACCTCGATACGCTACCGGATTATTACGTCTTTCAGTTGAACGACACGCACCCGACGCTCGTGATCCCGGAATTCATGCGCGTGCTCATGGACGAAGAGGGCATGGGCTATGACAAGGCCTGGGATCTGACGACGCGGATGTGCGCGTTTACCAATCATACGATCCTTTCCGAAGCACTGGAAAAATGGGAGATCGGTATTTTTAGGAACCTGCTCCCACGCATCTTTGAAATCATCCTCGAGATGAACCGGCGCTTCAAGCAGCTCCTCGAAGCTGACGGCCGTTTCAACCGGGAACAGATCTATCTCATGGCTCTGATCGGCCACCAGCATTTGCGGATGGCCCATATCTCCATCTACGGATCGTTTAGCGTCAACGGGGTTGCTGAACTGCACACCAACATCCTTAAGAAATACGAGATGAAGGACTTCTTCACGCTCTATCCGGAAAAGTTCAACAATAAGACCAACGGGATCACCCATCGCCGCTGGTTGATCCATACCAATCACGAGCTCGTCGACATCCTCGACCAACGGATCGGTACCTCCTGGCGCGAAGATCTACTCGAGCTCAAGAAGTTCGCGAACTACCAGGACGATGACAGGACGCTAGAAGACGTCTATCGCATGAAACAGAATCGGAAGGTGGCCCTAGCCAACCGCATCTATCGCGATCAGGGCGTCAAGCTCGACACGGAAAGCATCTTCGACATACAGGTCAAACGGTTGCACGAATACAAGCGACAACTGATGAACATCATCCACATCATCTACGTCTATCAGCGGCTCAAAAAGGACCCGGAATTCAGGGCGAACTACGTCCCGCATTCCTTTATCATCGGCGGGAAGGCCGCTCCGAGCTACCACATGGCCAAAGCGATCATCGAGCTGATCGATACGGTCGCTGACCTCATCAACCACGACAAGGAGACCAAGGACCTACTCAAAGTCGTCTTTGTCCGTAACTATAACGTCAGCTATGCCGAATACATCATGCCGGCTGCCGATCTCTCCGAACAGATCTCGACGGCGACCAAGGAAGCGAGCGGCACCGGCAACATGAAGTTCATGATGAATGGCGCGATCACCATCGGTACGCTCGACGGCGCGAACCTCGAGATCGTCAACGAAGTCGGCGAAGAAAACGCCGTCATCTTCGGTATGACCGCCGATGAGGTTTCCGAGTTCTACCAGAACAACGGATACAAGCCCCGGGAAATCTATGATAAGGACCAGCGGCTCAAGGACGTCTTCGCCTTCATTCGCGGTCTTAAACGGAACCCGCAACACTTCGACTTCGTTTTGAACAACCTCTTGAATAGCGACTACTTCCTCGTCCTTAAGGATTTCGACGCCTATGTCAGAGCCCATGAGCGCGCCAACGAGATGTATAAAAACCGCCACAGCTGGTTCAAGAGCGCCATCATCAACATCGCGAACTCGGGGAAATTTACTTCCGACCGAACGATCGAACAGTACAACCGGGATATCTGGAAGCTCGAAAAGATCCGCTAGTACAAGAGGAGAGAAGCACATGGCTAAGGACACGAACACGCGTCTCCGCAATACCATCTTCTATCAGGTATTCGTCAGACAGCACGCAAGGAGTCAGGATTTCGCGGGCGTGATCGCTGACCTAGAACGCATCAAAGCGCTCGGCGTCGACGTCATCTACCTGCTTCCGATCCATCCGATCGGCCGAAAGGCACGAAAGGGATCGGTAGGTAGTCCCTACGCGATCCGGGCCTATGATCGCATCGATCCGTCACTCGGAACGATGGATGATTTCAAGCGCCTGGTCGAAAAGGCACACGCGCTCGGTCTTATGGTAATGATGGATATCGTCATCAACCATACCGCGCGCGACTCCGATCTCGTCGAGGAGCACCCGGACTGGTTCTACAAGGATAAGAACGGCCATTTCGCCAATCGCGTCGGTGACTGGAGCGACGTTACCGACCTCGACTATAACAAGCGCCCCGTCTGGGACTACTTTTTGGACGTCCTATTCGAATGGGCGAAGCTCGTCGACGGCTTTCGCTGTGACGTTGCACCGCTGATACCGCTCGACTTCTGGCGCGAAGCGCGCCAGCGCATCGGCACGATCAAACCCGATTTCATCTGGTTGTCGGAGTCGGTCCACCTCTCATTCGTAAAGTACTTGCGCGACCTCGGTTACGAGTGCGCGAGCGACTCGGAGATGTACCAGGTCTTCGACATCCTCTATGACTATGACATCTTCGACTTCATGACCGAATCCCTCCAAAGCGGCGATCCGACGAGATGGCTCGAGGAGATCGAACGGCAGGAAGCGATCTATCCGAAGAACTACGTCAAACTGCGCAGCTTCGAGAACCACGACCAGCCGCGCCTGCGCAGCCGGGTCAAGGACGATGACCAGTTCGTGAACATGCTCGCCCTAAACTTTTTCATCAGGGGAGCGCCCCTCATCTATGCCGGTATGGAACACGGGATCGCGCATCGTCCCGACCTTTTCAACGATGACGTGATCGCCTGGGATCCCTCCCATTCCTTCGAGCCCTTGATCCGGCGGCTTTCCGACATCAAAAAGAAGGACATCCTGAGGGAGGGCAGCTACCATTCGCGCGTAAGTCACGGCGTCGTCGTGATCGACTATGTCCTAGAGCACGAACTGCTCATCGGCATCTTCAACCTTTCCGGACAGCAGGAGATCGACCTCGCGCTCAAGGACGGTCGCTACATGAACCGACTCGATGAGCGAATGATCACCGTAAACGACGGACGGGCCTCGCTTTCGCGCGGCCCGGTCATCATCGATACGACGAAGGGACGCCTGAGATGAGGGCCTTTATCGACGACTTTCGGATGATCCGTGTCGAATCGGCAGACCCGATCGACAGGATCGAAGTTCCGGGCTATACCCTCTCGTTCAGCGAACGAAAGGGTATCGACCACTACTATGTAACGGATCGAAACATCGCCCTTAATCGGACCGATCGCCTGCGGATCAACGGCAAGGACTATCCGCTCGAGATCGGCTACGTCACCCTCCGTGAGTCCTTCGAAGCGCGCTTTCGCTACGACGGACCGCTCGGCTACGTCTATCATAGGACGCATACCGACTTCTACCTTTTTACACCCGTAGCCAAGGAAGTCCGCCTCAACCTCGGGGATGCCACCTATCCGATGGCCTATAGCGAACCGGTCTACCACCTGAGCGTACCCGGTGACCACGCCGGTAAGCCCTACGACTATGACGTTCGGATATCGGATGCCTTCCACCGCGTCCGCGACCCCTACGCGAACGCTTATGGTAAAGGCGATCGGAACTACGTGATCGACCTCTCTTTGACCCATTCGCTCGAACGACGGCCGGTAGCCCTTGAGCGGTATACCGATGCCATCATCTATGAGGGCCATGTCCGCGACCTGACGATCGACCTTGACGTAAGGTCGAAGGGCCTTTTTAGAGGGCTGATCGAACCGAGCGAACGGCTCGGCTGTTCCGTGATCGAATACGTCCGGGATCTCGGCGCGACGCACCTGCAGCTGTTGCCGATTTCAGACTTTTTCGGCGTCGATGAGAACGATAAGAGCGCATCCTACAACTGGGGCTATAATCCGCGCCAGTTTTTCGTCCTTCAGGGATGGTTCGCCGACGATACCGAGGACCCCTATGCCCGGATCAACGAATTTAAGGAACTCGTCGACCGGGCGCACGCGCTCGGTCTCGGCATCAATATGGACGTCGTCTTCAACCACGTCTATCAGCGGGCACTGTATCCCTACGACTACCTCGTACCCGGTTATTTCTTTCGCCACGACCGGAGCGGCCGCCAGACGGATGCTAGCGCTTGTGGGAACGACATCGAGACTCGGAACTACATGGTACGACGCCTGATCGTCGATAACCTCGCCTACTGGGCCGAAAACTACCGTATCGACGGGTTCCGCTTCGACCTGATGGGACTCCTCGACGTCGATACGATGCGAGCGATCGAAGAGCGTCTCAGGCGCATCAACCCCGCGATCATGCTCTACGGCGAGGGCTGGAACATGGAAACGGAAGTCCCAGCCGATCAGCGCAGCAACATGGCGAACCACCGGCTTTTACCGGACTTTGCTTTTTTCAACGATTTTTTCCGCGATACGCTAAAAGGCCCACTCCACGCGGCTAAACCCGGTTTCGCAACCGGCCATCTGAGCGAGGCGAGCCGCGTCAAGAAAGCCCTAGACGGTAGTCCGCACCTGCTCTCATCCCCGGCCCAGAGCATCAACTACGTCGAGTGCCACGACAACATGACCTTCTACGACCAGATGCTTCGCTACCTACCCAGGGATGACGCTTCCCTTTATCGCTATCAGGACTTCGCCAATCACCTGGTCGTGATCGCTTCCGGCATCCCGTTTTTCCATGCCGGACAGGAATTCTATCGCAGTAAAAAGAGCGTCGAGAATTCCTATCGAAGCCCGGATGAGATCAATCGGATCGCCTGGAAACCGG
>JBKHFR010000087.1:0-4613 GCA_046540115.1 Acholeplasmataceae bacterium
CAACATATGAATCAACTATGTTGAATCGCTTTTGTACGTTGTTAAGTTGGTCATAAGTTTATAGGATTTCTGTCTAATCAGGATAGAATTGATTATTGAAATGGAAACGAGTACCTTTTTCTTATTAGCTGATTTATTCGAAATTCCTGCTATTGCACGATTAGTTGTTTCAGATCATTCTACAGCTGGTCATCCACTAGTTGGTAGAGATGAAAAACTACAAGAAAAGTATAACTGTGGCAGAAGGATTATTATCCCTGAATGAATACATATAATCGCAAAGAAAAAGTGAAAAACACAAATTTTTAAGGATTAAGAGACACGAAATATATGAGTCTTAATCGTTCGTATTCTTATGCCTGCTTAGCATATATGGTAGAGGACTATGATTCAGATTATACACATGCAGCATACCTTTGTATCTGTAATACTTGTGGTTTGAAAGATCAATATGCGGAATTTATTTAATTCCTTTTTCAAAAGCACCAAGAAGGACTCGGATTTATAAAAGAATAAATCTAAAAAAGAAGTAATGAAATAGATGAACTCTTAGATCTGAATATAGCTAATCGGTTAGAAAAAGCAACACACAACACTATAGGGTAAAACTCCGTAATAATGACACGATAGCATAAAAAGGGATGCTTTTTATAAAGTCGTCTTTTTTATCGAATAGTTCGTATTAATGGAAACTGTTACGGGTAGATAAAAGAGCCCTGGACCGGTCCGAAAGGACACGCAGTCTTTTACCGATGGGTACTTATGTGGTAGAATGGTTATGTATGAACGACCGCTAGGAATATCCAGAGGAAAAAGGAAATGAAAACGATCGATATCAAGAGTGACATGCCGGATCGGTTAGAGGCGGGACGGAGGCTATCGGCCATCATCAGGGAATACCGGCAAAAGGAAAAGGTCATCAAGATCGTCCACGGCTACGGTTCAACCGGAGTCGGAGGAACGATCAAGCATGCCCTGAGAAAGTCCTTACGAAACCGGAAGAAAAAGGGCGAGATCAAGGCCTTCATACCGGGTGAAGCTTTCCACCAGCTGATGGGATTCGATGAGGTCATATCGACCTATAGGCACTTGCTGAAGGGCGATTCGGATTACAACAGGATGAACGAAGGCATCACCTATGTCATTCTCTGAACCGATCGAAAACAAAACGATTGACAAATCGGAAGGAGTCCCTATGGATGAACAAAAGTATCGTATCGCTTTACTGATCGATTCGGAGAACGTATCGGCGAAGTATATCAAATCGATCATGAATGAGATCGCCAAATACGGCAAGATCGTGATCGCGAGGTTCTATGGGAATCTCCCAATTCTCTCCAAGGAGTGGCACCAGACGGCGCTTGACTTCGCTTTAAAACCGATGCACCAGTACAACGTCGCGATCGGTAAGAATGCCGCCGATATGGCGATGGCGCTCGACGCACAGGAAATGATGTATCAGGCGAAGGTGAACGCCTTTTTCCTCGTCACGAGCGACAGCGACTTTACGCCGCTCGCGATCAAGCTCAAGGAGGGCGGCATGCACGTGATCGGCGTCGGGAATGAGGACAAGGTCACGAATGCCTTTAAGTCGTCCTGTAACGAGTTCAAGTATTTCGAGTACCTGGACGACGATGAGGACGCCGTCGACGCGCCGACGGATAGCGACGTTACCAAGAAGAGCGAGATCGAGCGCATCATCATGGATACGATCATCGAAAACGGCGTCGGGAATAAGATCCAGCTCAGTCGGCTCGGTGATATCCTCGTCAACCGATTCTCCGATTTCGATGCCAGAAAGTACGGTGCGAAGAGCCTATCGAGCCTCGTCTCTTCGATCAAGGGTCTAGAAATATCCCAGGAAAAGACGACCGTCTACGTGTCCTTGAAGTACCCGATCGACATCGAGACCGTCAAAAAGGCGATCTATGAGATCATCTCCCGCAACAAGAGTAAGGAAATGGTCCTTACCAAGCTCAAGCAGGAGCTCGAAAAAAGGCTCGATAATTTCCACTACAAGGCTTTCGGATTCACGAAGTTCTCGCACTTCATCGCGAGCATCGAGCACCTTACGGTGTCCGGAAACAACGTCAGGCTGACACGAAAGGAATAAGGACATGACCATAAAGGAAATCAACGATAGGAAGAAACCGATCGGGATCGCGAACCTTTTCGGCATTCTGCTCGCTTTCGTATCATTCCTGCTATTCATGTTCAACCCGTTCGCGGTCATCGGCGTGATCGTCGGGGGAATCGCCATCGCCGTCAGCTCGAAGCTTTTAAAGAAGCTCAGCGTCGAGTTCAAGGAGATCTACGTGCGCGATGCTCTAAAAGAGATCATCCCCACGGCCGAGTACGACCCGAAGAAAGGCTTCGATGAGGAAAGGGTATACGCCTCCAAGATCCTTAAAAAGGAAGACCGCTACGCGAGCGAGGACTACCTGAAAGGGACGATCAAGGGACGAACCTTCGAATCGGCTGACGTCCACCTCAAGGACGTACGTTCGAACGGGAAGTCGACGACGGTCGTCACCGTGTTTCAGGGGCGCTTTTTCATGATCGACGCGCGCTACGGCTTCGAGGAAGACGTCTACGTCGTACCGAACCGGTACTGGCCGTTCGGCGCTCCCGATGACCTGAAAAAGGTCGAGCTCGAGTCGATCCGTTTCAACGAGTCCTTCGACGTCTTCTCGAAGAACGAGCAGTCCGCTTTCTATCTATTGACGCCGCTTTTCATGGAAAAGCTCGAGGAATTCGCGCGCTTCGCCCAAAAAACGATGTTCGGATTCACGCAGGACCGGGTCTACGTCGCGATCGATACGCGTAAGGATGCCTTCGACCTCGGCATGTATAAGCCGGTTGATAGCTCCTATGTCGATGATATCAATAAAGAGATCAGCCTGATCGAAGAGCTCATCGAACTGCTCGAATAGATAAAAGCACGATTTCGGCCTATCGTGCGGTCGTTTTTTAAGCGAAGGGAATAGGGATAGCGCTAAAAAAAATGCCGCGTACCCAGAGGCCTTTGGCCGGTTGGTATACACGGTTATTATCGGATTGACCGGTTATCGACAGGAAATGAAGCGGATGAAATCGGGGAAAAGAGCGCGCCACGCGCTTTCGTGATGGGTGCCTTCGTTTTCGATATAGAGAATGTTTCGGACATTCTTTTTTTCTAGAGCGCGGAACAGCCGTCTTGAGTTCTCGAGATAGATCCTAGGAAACGCTTTTAGGCTCTCGTCGCTCGTCTCGTTCTTACCGATCGAGATGAAGACGCGGGTCTCGAAAGGGATTTCGGTCCGGTCGATGAAGTCGAGGAACGCCGGTTCGTTGTACCAGGAGGCGATCGAAAAGATCCCGACCTTTCGGAAGATCTCCGGAAATTTAAAACAGGTATAGGCGGCGATGTAGGCCCCCATCGAGCTACCGGCTATCGCCTGGTCATCGGTAAGCGTCCGATACGTCCGGTCGATAAAGGGCTTGACCGTATCGACGAGAAAGGACGCGTAGCGATCGCCCTTCGCGACGGGATCGATGCCGATCCGTTTTTGGACGATAGGGACTGCCGGAAACGGTGAATACTCGCTGAGACGGTCCTCGGGGTGTTCGATCCCGACGACGATGTGCGGAAGAAGCCCGTTATCGGCCTCGAAGGCTTCCGAGACGCCCCAGGAGACGCGATTATAGGAAGCATCATCGCTAAAGAGATTCTGCCCGTCCTGCATGTAGAGAACGGGATATCCGTGATCCGTTTCGTGATAACCGGGCGGAAGATAGACGTGAAAAACGCGCCTTTCCTCCTCCGTCATGTTAAGGGTGTGGGTGATCAGGGTGCCGGAAATGGGTACCAACTCCTTTGCGTGTCGTGATCATGCCCGGGCGTAGTAACGCCTGAGCAAGCGCCTGTGCCGGAAATAAAAGGGTAAGTAGAATACGTGGAATGACGAGGGGATCGCGAGCGTAAGGATAACGACGAGATACCAAGGGTGTGGTCCGAGATAATCGAAGAGCGTGTTCGAACCGGGTTTCTCCATCAGGAACATGTAGTTACCGCCGGTCAGGATGTTGACGACGAAGACGATCGGGAGGATCCTGATCAGGAAGAAAACGTTCTTGAAAACGTGCTGATAGCGAATGGCCCGATGGTATCCGGAGACGAAGAGCAGGAAAGTCAGGTTGATGACGATCAGTCCGTGGGAAACGAAGAACTGGAAGAAGCGAAAGTGGGGGAATCCCAAGTTCCGGTCGACCGCTGGAGTTAACAGGGCGAGCAGGGCCGAAATCATCAGGATGAAGAAGGTATTAAGAAAAACGGTCCTGTTTTCCGTTAGCAGCATGTAGGCGGTTAGCATAACCGAAATACCACAGAGGTGAAGCGGAAGGCTTTCGGATAAGGACAGTTCCTGTTCATAGAAGCGATAGACGTTCAAAAGGATTTCCTGGCCGATGATCGCGAGCGCGAGCAGCTTCGCGAAAAAGCGGTACGCAGGAGCCGTACGTAGTTCGCGACGGAATCGAACGATCGCGACGACGATCATGGCTATGATCAACAGAGCCATGAGGTGGTGAAAACCGAATAGATCGAATTGTCCTGCTAGAGCATCATCGAACAT
>JBKHFR010000088.1:0-4552 GCA_046540115.1 Acholeplasmataceae bacterium
TGGTAGTTCGTAAAGGCGTTGTTATCGATATTCTCGTGGTACTCATCGGGTCCTTGGACGCGCAGTATCTCATAGCGTCCCCGCCTCGGTAGATAGACGACGCGCGAAGCGATGAAGCGCGCGATCTCGACCATCATCTCGATCCCGTACTGCAGCATGAATTCCCGGTCCTTCGTCGCCCTGTAGTAGTGGTCGATGGCATAGGCGATATCCGGGGATATGTGGATCTGCCAGAGATTGAAGTGGTTGCGGATGTCGCGTTGGGTTATGACGTCCTTAAAGAAGAAGTCCGGACAGAGCTCATCCCCCGTCTTACCGCTGATCCAGGCGTAGAAGGCCCCCTCATAGCCGTGTTTCTTCGCCTTTCGCTTCGCTCCCGGCAGGGTGAGATAGCGATAGCGCAAAATGTTTCGAGCGATCCTGGGGTCGGTATGCAAAAACATCGGCATGTTATAGATCTCCTGATCCCAGAAGGCAGCTCCCTGATAGGCCTGACAGGACATGCCTCTGGCCCCGATCGGCAGGGGCCGATCCGTCGGCGTGGCGATCACGGCGTGATAGGCATTGAAGCGCAGGGCGACCTGATCGCGGATCGGTCCGCCCAGACGAATGTCGTATCGCTTCCAGTTATCCTCCCAGGTGCGGACGTGTTCGCGCAATACCTCTTCATAGCCTTTGAGCCGGTCATGCAGGTCAACGGCTTTTTTCAAGGGATCCTTAGTATCGTTCGAGGTAACGACGATCATCGCCTTCTCGATCACGAAGGGCTGAAAAGCCTCGAGTTCAACGCCAAACCTCCTGCCGGTTATCCCTGCTTCCTTGTACGGCGTTACCGACCGATAGCTCTTGATCCCCAGTCTTTCTAGAACGACGATCCGGTCGTTCTTTTCGACCGTGCGCGCCTTGATGCCGCTGTCATCTCCGACATCAAAGGACTCGAGGTCCTTCAGGTGGACGCCGTTTAGGCTCCATACGTCCTCGTCGATCCCCGTGATGAGGTCGAGCTTAAGCGGTGCATCGGAAAGGAGCGTAAAGCGCATCATAACGACGTGATGCTCCGTGATGCTCGCGAACTTCTCTTCCTCGACGCGGACCAAGACGCCGGAAACATCCGCCTGATAGGCGTGTTTCGTCACGGCTCTTTTCAGATCAAGAGTTCGTACCATCTCTCGTCTCGACGTCTCACCGATCGAGAGATAGAGAGCGTTCGGAACCGTCGAAAGCTCTTCCCACTTGCCGTCGGCCTTATCCCAGGTATCCGATACGATACAGCCGGCATACCCCTCCTTCCGATCACGAGCAAGCGTTGCCCGGTAGCCGAGGTAGCCGTTACCGACCATGAAGTTCGTGCCGTCGGTGATCGCTTGATCCGGGTCATCGCCGGTCTTTACGACGTTCCATCCGTTCTCGGTATATAGATCCGCTGATAGTCTGTGCATGGTTTCACCTTTTGTGTCATCATTTCATTATCCCTATTATATGCTATGGGACCCCTGATTTCAAGCCGTGGCTTGGAAACGGTAAGGAGCGGATAGTGATAAGTCGGTGTTCTAAAACCGGAATTTTTTGTTATACTATTACTAGAATTCGGATAAGGAAGGAGTCCAAGCGGTATCATCTACGCCTGGTATGTTCTATGGACAAACGGCTCGAATGCATCAAAAAACTGAAAACCAAGGATACGAGTGACCTTACGATGGTGATCGGCTTTGACGGTTTCAAGGATGAGATCATCCACGCCATCGACAAGCGGATCGACGCAAGGAACTATCAGAGGATCGATACGATCGGTCGCTTCGCGCAACGGATCGCCAAGGCGAGCGGCCTTTCGACCAACATCGAGCTCTTGCCGGTGCAACAAAAGATCGGGGGAAACGGTCCGATCATGTGCAACGCCCTATCACAGCACACGAAGCGGATCACCTATATCGGTGCCCTCGGCTATCCGACGATCGATGACGTCTTTCAGGAGATGACCGACCGCATCGAAGCGGTCTATTCGATCGCCGATAACGGTCATACCGATGCCCTCGAATTCGACGACGGTAAGCTTCTATTCGGCAAGATGGAATCCCTTAAGGATGTCAGCTACGAGATGCTGATCGATACCGTCGGCGAAGACCGCCTTATAGATATCCTCGGTCATACCGACCTGTTGGCGACCGTCAACTGGTCGATGCTGCCGAACATGACCGACCTGTGGCAAAGGATCATCCGCAATATCCTACCTCGGATACCCGTCGCCCGGCTTAAGCCGATCCTTTTCATCGACCTCGCCGACCCCGAAAAACGACCGGTCGAAGAGATCCGCGCGGCGCTCGACCTCCTAAAAGCGTTCAAAAGCCACTTCCGGGTCATCCTCGGGCTGAACCAGAAGGAGGCCTACGATATCGCCATCAATCTCAATCTCGGTAGCGTCAACGCGACCCTTAAGGACATCAACGCTGCCCTCTATCACTACACCGACATCGACGGCGTCGTCGTCCATCCGGTCGACCGTTCATCGGTCTACATGGACGATAAGTACTACGAGGCGCTCGGTCCTTACTTTCGGAAGCCTAAGCTTACGACCGGTGCCGGTGACAACTTCAACTCGGGGTTCGTCCTCGGACTTTTGCTCGGGCTCGTGCCCGAGGAAGCCCTGCTTACCGGCATGTCGACCAGTGGCTTTTACGTCAGCAAAGCCAAGAGCCCGACGCTCGAGGAACTGATCGAGTTCATGGAGGACTGGGCGAACGGAAGCATCGGATAAGGCGCAGCATGCGCCTATTTTTTTAGGCACGAGAAACGGACCTTTTCTCGCCGCGCTCGATCTCGATCTTCGGTTTGAAATCGATCCGGACATAGAGCAGGATGCCGACGAAGGCGATGACGAGATTGCTGATGAGCATCGCATACCAGATCCCACTGTTGCCGAGATCGGTAAAATAGCGAAAGAACAGGATCAGGGGTAGGCGTAAAAGCCAGAGCCGCGTGATCGATATGATGAACGTATACTGGGTATTCCCCGTTCCGTTGAACGTCCCGATAAAGGTCTGGAATACGGCCATCAGGGGAAGGCCGATGAGCAGGTAGAACATGTATTCGACCGTCAGCTTGAGGGCGATCGGGTCGTCCTTGATGAAGAAAGCGGCCAGATACTCACGGAACCCCATCAGGATGGCACTACCGAAGACCATCAGGGAGACCGAGAGGATCATCGCCTGTTTGAAGGTCTCTTTGGCGCGTTCCGTGTTCTGATTACCGATATTCTGGCCG
The DNA here is from genome assembly GCA_046540115.1 of Acholeplasmataceae bacterium. Classification (GTDB taxonomy): domain Bacteria; phylum Bacillota_I; class Bacilli_A; order Acholeplasmatales; family Acholeplasmataceae; genus RECG01. Next base: position 3,259 of record JBKHFR010000088.1, read on the forward strand.
ATATAGGCGGTAAGTACGGCACCGATGGCCATGACCGGGTGCAGGATCACGCTGATCAGGCGGTTACCGACGCTAAAAGCCGCGACCGTCTGGATCCCGTAGCTGACGATGACCGAATTCATGATGCCGAATCCGATGGCCGTGATCGACTGACCGAGCGATGCGGGTATCGCGGTCCGAATGGTCCGGCGGGAAACCTCCGGATCGAGCTTTAGATACGACTGTCTGATAGTTATCCCGGTTTTCGATCGGAAGAGCAGCGACAGCCCGAAGGGCATGATGACGACGTTTCCGACCAGGGTCGCGTAGGCTGCACCGGGGACGCCGAAGCCCAGGACGGAGATGAAGACCGGTGAGAGTATGATATTTACGACCATCGTGATAACCCCGAAGATGACGGGCGTGACGGTATCGCCGCTCGCCTGCCGGATCGAGGTGAAAGCGAAGAATAGGAATAGTACGGGGAGCTCAAAGGAACGGATCCTTAAGTAGCTGACGCTGTTCTCATAGACGAACCCCTCGGTCCCCATCAGCCGCATGATCGTCGGCGCCGAAAGGAACGAGAACAGGTTGAGAATGACGCCGGTGATCAGGGCGATCACGACGAGATTGCTCGCGTAAAGCCGCGCTTTTTCCAGCTGCTTCGAACCGACCTGCTGGCTGATCAGAGCGGTTCCGGCGGCACTAAGCCCCATGCCGAAGGAGATGAAGGTAAAGACAACGGGAAACGTCAGGGAAATCGAGCTGACGGCATCGGCGCTAAACCCGGGGATCTCACTGACGAAATACATGTCGACGACGTCGTGTAGCGTGCGGATCAGGTTATTGAGCATCAGCGGTACAGCAAGAAAAAAGAGACCTTTGATGATATTGGGATCCTTGAGTATCAGGTGTTGTTTTCGTTCATCCTTGGTCATAGCACTACTCCTGTATTCGTCCTAGATTATACCATAAAAACCCGCTATATTCCGTGATCACGGACGATCAAGGCGTTAAAAAAGGATCAGGAGCGCTCTATACCCGCCCCTGATCCCTATACTTAGCGTAGCGACTTGAGCGCGCTACCCCAGCGAATCACCTGATCGAAGAGCGTATTCAGGGGCTCCTCGTGGACGCTCTGGGGCTTAAAGTTCCGCTCTTCATCGAAATCGTGAAAGAGGCTCAACATGACGTGCTGTCGGACGTCCGCGACCATCAGCTCGCCGAGGATCGTCCGCAAGTGCTCGGCGGCGCGAGTGCCACCGGCCGACCCATAGCTGACGATTCCCGCCGCTTTATCGTGCCAGGCTTCGTG
>JBKHFR010000089.1:0-4519 GCA_046540115.1 Acholeplasmataceae bacterium
GGGAATCACTATTTACAGGATGTATGCTAAATTTTCGATTCGTGTATGGATCGGTAGAATGAACGCGGCAAGGGGTCGTCTATGAATAGAACAGTTCTAGGGAAAGAACCCTCGTCTGAATGCAAATCCCTCGTTCTAAAGATCGCTATAGTGATGGTTTCCTTTGACCAGAAGCGCATGAGTTTCGTTCCGTAGACGATTATTCGTAACCATTCCTCCAAAGGAAGAAGGCAGGACCAGCAGAATCGTTATTTTCGATCGTAACCGGAGTCCATACAAAAACACTGGAACATAAGCAGTAGCTCTAAATCAGGGATGCACTTTCTACCTGAAGCCTAGAAGTCGTCTGATTTCTATATCATTTTTCATTTTCGTGTCACAGGAATGACACACATAGGTGATAGACTGAAAGACGTAAGAGGGCCATACCCTCGATAAGGAGGAATTAGAATGTTGAAACGAATACTGATCGTATTGACACTACTACTATCGCTCGGCATGCTGGCAAGTTGTGACGATGAGATCACCCCCGAAGTCGACGAGAGCGACTACGGCCTCGCCCGCGTGCGCGATCAGGAGGAACTCGAAGAACTACTGGAGGAAGAACGCGATGAAAGCATGAATCCGGAGTACGTCGATAGCATCACGAAGGGACGTACAGCGGATGAGGCGATGGTCCCCGAAGGCACGGATGGGGAAGGCTCGCTCGGTGAAACGGAGGACCCGCACTCCGAGACCAATGTCCAGGTCGAGGGCGTCGATGAAGGCGACATCATCAAAACCGACGGAAGACGCATCTACCGCATCAAGTACAACGAACTGCAGGTCGTCGAACTGCTCGGTGATGGCAAGATGGAGATCGTCCTCGAAGAGAGTATGAAGAGCACCAATGAAGAGCGCTCCAATACGTACTATAGCGATCTCTATCTGACCGATCGGTACCTCGTCGTGGTCGGCCAGCGCTATCACCACTTCCTATACGCACGTAGAGGCGGTCTGATCGAAGGCGATACTACGGCAGAGGCTATGCCTTCCTGGTACCACTATGGCGTACCCCAGACCATGGTCATGGTCTACGACATAGAAAACCTCGAAGTCGTCGACAGAATCGAGATCGCCGGGAACCTGATGGCTACCCGTCTGATCGACGACGAGCTCTACGCCATCTCCAATCAGTACGTCTACTGGCACGACGAGATCGATCCCCGACCGATCATTCGTCACGACGAGGACCTGCTCATACCGGAATACGAACAGATCAAGTACGTCCCCGAACAGCGCTATCAATCCTACACGCTCATCACACGCGTAACGCTCGATGACGAGGTAAAGGTCGACTATGACGTCTTCCTCGGCGCTTTCGGTTGGGGCCAGGTCTACGTCAGCCCGGACGCCATCTACCTCGCGACTACGACCTATTTCCGCGACGCAGAAAGCGGAGCCTATCGGTCGAAGGGACAGATCATCTCCTATCTGATCGGTCCGGACGGCTCGGTCTCATACGGCGGTGCCGGATCCTATCAGGGCTACGTAATCAACCAGTTCGCGATGGACGAATACGACGGTACCTTCCGGATGGTTACGACCGAGGGATGGGGCGATGACGTCAAGAATCGGCTCTACGTCTTCGAACGCGAGACGGTCGAAGGCGAACGAAGGCTGAAACGGATCGGCTTCCTCGATGAAGGCATCGGCAAGCCGCGCGAAACGGTCCGTTCCGTCCGCTTCAACGAGGATCTCGTGACCGTCGTAACCTACGAACAGATCGACCCGCTCTACACGATCGATCTCTCCGACCCCCGGAACCCCTTCATCCGTGCCGGACTCGAGGTCACGGGCTACAGCACCTATCAGCACCCCTGGCTCGATGACTACCTGATCGGCGTGGGCTATGAAGCCGAAGGAACGGAAATCGAAGGCCTCAAGCTTTCGCTCTATGACATCAGCGATACCGACGACCCGGTCGAAGTCGGCGATCCGCTCGTACTCTCGAACGGAGAAAATGGCTGGACCTACAGCGAAGCGCTCACTAACCACAAGGCCATCCTCATCGGCGAAGAACGCGGCATTCTCGGCTTTTCGATCTCGCGCAGCCACTACAACCGGAACAACTACGTCTACAGCAGCGACTACCTCGTCTTCGGCGTCAACGTCGACAGCAAAAAACCGATATGGATCGACGCCAGCATCTCGCACATCGACTTCTTCTTCAACCACGAGGATACGTACGCCGAATACAACCGTAACGCCCACGATTTCAGCATCGAACGAGCCGTCTACGTCGGCGACTACCTCTACGTCATTTCCGGGGAAGCGGTCACCTCGCACGACATGGATGACGACTATGAACGCGTCGAAACGCTCCGCTTTTTGCTCGATTCCGCCGACTTCCTCGAAGAGCATGACGGATCCTGAGCACCATATCCCGACTAAAGCATTCCTACGCCTCAGCGCGTAGGAATGTTTTTTTATGATATTATTGACATATGTCATATTAGTGTTAAGATGGTACTGAAAGGACGGTGAACGGACATGCCGCGAAAAGAAAAGCCGCGGACGGTATGTAGTGACCGAAAGAGGTACCTATTTTCCCGTTCGAAAGGCCAACCGGCGATCGAAGTAACGCTAGATGAATTCGAGACGCTCCGGCTGATCGACTTCGAGAAACTGACGCAGCACGAGTGCGCCCGCATGATGGGAATCGCCCGGACGACGGTCCAGGCGATCTATGAAAGAGCCCGCTACAAGCTAGCCGAAGCCCTGTTGAGCGAACGGGGCGTATGCGTTCAGGGGGGGACATACCGGCTATGTAACCACCCGAAAACGGAGGTCCATTGCCTTAAGAATCGGAGGAATGGCGGACATGAAGATCACCTGCCTCGTCGCTGACGAGACCCTTAAGGACCGTTTCGAAACGGAGCACGGCCTCAGTTTCTACATCGAAACGAGCCGTCACCGGATCCTATTCGACGTCGGTCAGACCGATCTGTTTTCGCGTAACGCCAGGCGCCTGGGGATCGATCTTTCGCTAGTCGATACGGTCATCATCTCGCACGGACACTATGACCACGGCGGCGGGCTCGAGCACTTTTTTTCGATCAACGACCGGGCGATCATATACGTCAACCGTAAGGCGAAGGGCGCCTTCTATTCCCAGCGAAAGGAAGGCATGGCCTACGTCGGTCTTGATGCTGCTGTTTTAGATAACGAACGCATCCGCTTCCTCGACGACGACTTCGTGATCGATTCCGAGCTGACCGTATTCAAGGAACTCGTTTCCGACGATCTCTTCCCGGTGGCCAACCGCTATCTCTTTGAACGCAAGGACAACGCGTATATCCCCGATCGCTTCGAGCACGAACAGAACCTCCTCATTACCGAAGATCAGGATAGCGCGCTCTTCGCCGGCTGCGGGCATCGGGGCATCGTCAACATCGTCGATACGGCCCGGAAACACCTTAAGGACCGCCCGCTGAAAGTCGTTTTCGCCGGGTTCCACACGGCGAACCGCCCCGGTGCCCGGACCAGTCCAAAGACCATCGATCGCATCGCTCAGCGCCTCGATGACGGACGGACGCTGTACTTCACCGGTCACTGCACGGGCGATAGCTATCCCGAGTTCAAGCGACGAATGGACAGTTCGATCAGAAAGTTCTATCCGGGTACGAGCCTTCAACTAGCCGGGAAGCGCATGATCCTATCATAGAAATCAGGTGTTATGGATGGAGAAAGAGGATAAAAGATTAGCAGTCAATCAGGATAAGAAGAAAAGAGTACTCGAAAAGGTCGAACCGAATCGCTTCAGTCGGATCGACCGCATCTACGGCGTCATCAGCGGAAAGGGCGGCGTCGGAAAATCGATCATCACCGCGCTTCTCGCCAGCGCGATACAAAAAAGAGGGTACCGGACCGGGATCATCGACGCCGACATTACCGGACCGTCGATCCCGCGGATGTTCGGGATCACCGATCGGGCGACGGGAAGCGATGAGGGGTGGAATCCCGTACCGAGTCGGCACGGCATCGGCGTGATGTCGATCAACACGATGCTCGACCACGCGACCGACCCCGTCCTGTGGCGGGGCCCCCTGCTTTCCAACGTATCCAAGCGCTTTTTTACCGACGTGATCTGGAAGGATATCGACCACCTGTTCATCGACTTTCCCCCGGGAACCGGAGATATCGCCATTACGCTCTTTCAGACGCTTCGGATCGACGGCATCATCATCTGCACTTCCCCACAGGACCTCGTACAGATGATCGTCGAAAAGGCGATCAATATGGCCAACCGTATGAACGTACCGATCATCGGGCTGATCGAAAACATGGCCTATTTCCAGTGTCCGACGTGCCAACAGAGATACGACATATTCGGAGAATCGCGCGTGCAGGAGACGGCCGACAGGTTAGGCATCGAGGTCCTAGCCCGTCTACCGCTCGATCCGCGACTAGCTCGGGCGTGCGACGAAGGAACGATCGACGAGGTCGACTACGCCCCCCTCGATCAGGCGATCGAAAA
>JBKHFR010000090.1:0-4498 GCA_046540115.1 Acholeplasmataceae bacterium
TGACAGAACACCATGAAAAAGCTATTCGTTTTACTGCTTCTACTCGTCGCGACCTTCGCTCTTGTGAGCTGCGGTGATCGGGATCCCGAGCTCGAGTCACCGGCAGACGTGACGATCTCGGATGGTATTCTAACCTGGAATGCCGTTGATGACGCCGATGGATATCTCGTTGTCGTCGGAACGGATGAACACGAAGTAACAGAAACAACCTTCGATCTCAACGCCCTTGATCTAGCGGCTGGTACATACAACGTTACCGTCTCATCGGTAGCCGGAGATTCGGTTTCTACGCCATCAGCGGTACTAGAGTTCGTCGTTGAAGAGGAAACGCCCGATCAACTCGATGCCCCGACGGGCCTGAGCATCGACGACAATGTCCTGTCCTGGGACGCCGTTTCGGGCGCTACCCGCTATGAGGTAGCGATCGGTGATGAGGTCTATGCAACGACCGAGGCGAATTTCGACCTTTCCTCTCTGTTCCTGAGCCCCGGTAGTTATGACGTATCGGTCACGGCCCGATCCGGTGAACGCTCATCCGATGGTTCCGCCGTTTTGAACCACGTCATCGCGGAATCACTCGATCAGGAAGTCGTCGTTTCGAGCATCCTCGAAACGATGAATCCGGCCTATACTCCGGGAATGGAAAAAACTGACTTCGCTGTCGAAAGCGACTACGAGCAGTACGTCCAGATGACGGCCATCGTCGAAACCTACGTAACGGCTGCTGCGAACTCGCAGATGACCGAAGAGAACGCGGTCGGTCTATTCGCTGAGGTCTACACTATGCCCATGACGATGAGCAGTGTCGTCGACATGAGCGGCTTGATGGAGGAAATGGACGATCTCAGTGACTACGACGTTACGACGGAAGAGCTCGTTTACATGCTGATGGAACTGCTGATGACGGTGCTCGACCTGAGTGAAGAAAGCTTGACCGAAGTACACGCCGAAATCGAAGCTGGCATCGACGTCGATGCCGTCATCGCCGCAGCCTTCGCTGACCCCGATTTCGCCGAGTTGCACCAGTCATTCGAGGAGAACCTCCCCTCACAATACCAGGATCGCTTCGACTCCATGTTCACCGCGGACTACGAAGGGGAGGCATATCTGGCGCTGAACCTCGTCTCTATTATGGCCTATGATATCTATTATGATACCGCGCCCGAGGATCCCTACTACTTGAACGATGAGAATCCGTATAGCTACATGTTCTACGATACGCTTCAAAACGCCTATGATAACGGGGACACGGACTTCCTGGAAAGCCTAGCCAACGACTATGGTCACCTCGATCCGTTCTATGACCTACGCGATCAGCTCGATGGTTTTAGAGAATTATCCCTCCAGGCCGAGCAGATCGAGATGCAGATCGAACTGATCGTCGACCTCCGTGAGGCCATCCTTGAAGAGCCCGACATGTTCAAGGAGTCGCTCGAAGGCGTGTTCGACTATCTGTTCCTCGTCTATGACAGCGTCACCCCGCTACTCATTTCAACCGTAGATAGCACGGTCGAGGAAGGCTACGCGACGGTCGAAGAGACGATGATCATCAAGGATGAAGTCGTCTCCATCCTGCAGGACACGCTCCCCGATCCCGAGCATTTCACGAACCTGTTCCTGATGTTCTCCTATCTCGGCGGTGAAATCGGTGAGCTCGACATGACCGATTATACGGCTGAAGCGGAAACGATCGGCCAGTATAACTACGAATCGCTCGATCTCGCCTTGAGCATTCTCGGTGATTTCGACCAGACCACCTTCGAGGAGATCCTCGAGCTTACCGAAGGTCTCTATACGCCACCGTATGACATCTACGATCCGCTAACCGAATCCTATGATACCTACCCGGCAGAGATAGACTATTCGAAACTCGTCGAACTGCTCGTCTTCGTCGGTAACTACTGGCGCTCCGTCGAAGCGACCTACGCGAGCGAGATCGCTAGTATCGAAGCCCTCGCCGATGAAAGCTTTTCTAATGAAGCGAACCTCGAGATGCTCAGGATGATCCTCGCCGAACTCGAAGGACAGATGCCGGACGAGGACTACGAGATGCTCGAAGATCTGATCGAGGCGATCAGCGCTGATCTGGACGATATCGAAGCCGGTCTCGAGATCTTCGATACGATCAGCGAAGAACTCGTCGATGAATTCCTGATGAGCGAAGGCGCCTTCTTCCAGTTGTTGATCGAATTCAATGAAAACGGAAGCGACGATCCGGCCGAGGATGTCCTCGCGCTGCTCGAGTACTTCTCCGCCTACAATGATGCGCTCTTGATCGGCAACGACCAGGAAACGATCGAGGCATTCCTCGACGTCTTCCGAGCACCTCTGGGCGTTGCTCTAGGCGATTCATTCGGCCCCGGTGAGTTCGATAGCCTCTTCGACGAGCTCGCTCCACCGATCGCTGAGGTTATCAACGATATCGCTACGCTCGAACAGTTACTGCTCGATGCCGCGATCGATATCGATGCTCCGGCGCTCTATTACGATGGGCTGGATGACCTGTCCGATGATGACATGCGCGATGCCGTCATCGCCATCCTTATCCTCGATGAAGCCATCTCGGATGGCAATGAGGAACTGATCCCCGATACGATCGACACGCTGTTCGCGGACATCCTCAGTAACGAAACGGTCATGATGGGGCTCGAAATGGATCAGGAAATGCTCGATGCGCTCTACTTCCAGACCGCTGATTCGGTAGCGATGATCCTCGATAATGTCGAGACGATCGCCGAGTACGACTTCAGCGACCTCACGACGGAACAGGAAGATACGATCGTGAACTTCATGATCCTGATCGAAGAGATGTTCTCTGATATGAGCTTTTCTTCGGAAGATGTCATGCCACAGTAATCGGACCTACAAGGACGCGAGGAGACTCGCGTCCTTTTGCATAAAAAGGGTCTATGTCAAGAGTAGGGGTGGACCTTAAGCAAATCCATGAAACGGAAGAATCCTGACATTTAGATGTCGGGATTTTTTCTTAACCATGAAACACATGTTCGTGCATATCTTTATCCTACCCGATCAGTACGAAGTCTCCATTGAAAAGAGCCATGATTCTCTTTCTAAACCGCTCGAAATTTCGATAACCAAAACCGATCCTATTGAGTGTTTTAACGAAGTTGTTCGTGCCTTCGATCATACCGTTCGTATACTTCTTACCTGTTTTTGGATCTCTTTGAAACGCATGAATGATCTCATACTTCCAGTTGATGAATGTTTTTCTGATTTCTCTGAACTCTTCGTTTCGTGCCGTCTCCAATGCTCTGATGAAACTCTCGATAAAGATCTCGGCGTCCTGTTCAGAGACGACATGTAGTGCTTCAAGAAACGTGTCCTTGAAACGCGTGGCCTCTTCTAAATCAGGATGGACGTTCGCTGCGTAGTCCTGGATCATCCGTTCGTTGGCGAAGTCACCAAGCAGTGCATTCCACCTGTAATCATCTTTAAGCTTGAGGGGAGACTTACACAGGATCTTCCAGTGTTTCTTCAAGACCTTATAAGGTGCCTCTTTCTTATCGAAGCTGTTCATAACGCGTATCCGCACATCATTGAACGCCCAATGGATGTATCGTGTGAAATGGAAGGTGTCGGCGATGATTTCCGCCTTTGGGAAATAGGACCTAATGATGGTTCGATAGGGCGACCAAAGGTCGATGATGACCTTCTTAACGCGATTTCTCTCACTTCTGGGGATCTTCCCGAAATAGTTATTGAGCCAATCCGATCGTCTGTTTCTCATGATATCGATGATCTTCTTGTTGATCGGATCGATCATAATAAACGCATATTTCCCGTATCCCTGATTTCTTTTCTTGAATTCATCGAATGAGATGACTTCAGGAAGCGTCAATCGCTTGACACGAGTCATCGCGTCTAGCTGTCTGATGACCGTTGAAGACGATACGTTTAGGTCCCCTGCAATCATCTTGTAGTTCGTGATTCTTTGAAACTGATGGATGATCCGACGCTTGGTCATATTGGAGATCTGAGCATGAGGCGTGACGAACGTGTTGGGCTCAGGGAAACGTTTAAGACAGTGTTTGCATACGTAGCGTCGCCTGCGGTAGTGAAGTATGACGTGATATCCCTGGATGTCTCCGTGCTTGATCGTTCGGACACGGTAGTCATGCACTTTAGATGTACGCTGACCACAGCACGGGCATGTGTGGTGCCCTTGGGTGTATTGGATGTCTAAATTGACATGTGATCCGTCGTAACGAACATTCATAACGTGAAGATGCCTATCTTCCAATTTGAGCATTTTCATGATAATATAGTGGTGCATAAGCAAGCCTCCTAATGGTTGTTTGGATACTTCTATTTTAGGACTTGCTTATGCTTTTTGTAAACCCCTAATTCAAGGACCCACCCCTAAAGTAATTATAGAGCCCAAAAAAAAACCGCTGCTGACCGCGGTTTTTTTCTTATCGAATAGTTCACTCTTCCCGGCGCCGCTTAACGTCGAAGTAGTCGATATCGAGGATGTGCT
>JBKHFR010000091.1:0-4305 GCA_046540115.1 Acholeplasmataceae bacterium
CGCTCCATCTCGTTTTTTACGACCATGTATCCCGAGTCGACGTCCATGCCGGGTTTGGCAAGACAGACGTCGGCCTGACAGGCCATGGCGATCTGCGTCGTTACCCGGGCCGAGATGTCGGTCTCGTTACACGTCCCACCGGAATAGGCACCGATGTTCCTACTCTTGCAGTAGATGATCGCCTCACAGATGTTGTTGATTCCGCCGAGATCGGGCGTCTTGATCTGGATGACGTGGCCGGCGCGATGGTCGGCGAAATACCGGATATCATCGAAGTTGTTGCACCACTCATCCGCGACGATCTCGACCGGTATTCGCGCTAGGTCGATGCGGCGCGTGATCATTCTGATCGCTTCCATCGTCGACTTCCTGTCGCCGGCATCGATCGGTCCTTCGAGGCGGAGACGAAACGGAGCTGCCGCTTTAGCTAGTTCCGCGATATAGGAAACGATCCTGTCGATGTCACCGTCGAAGATGATGCCGATCGTACCGTAGACGTCGACGTGCAGGATCGGCTCATAGTCGGCACGCGAGCGGTGAGCGATGATCCGGTCCCTAAGCCAGCTGATATAGGATAGCAGGAGTTCCCCGTGATAGCCGAGCTTATCCGCGATATTGTTGATCAGGGCGTGCGGCAGCACGTCGACCTCTTTGAGGATCATCTTATCGACGTTCATGTAGCGGTCATCACCGGTCTGTGCGAAGATCGGGATGCGCGTAATGGGATTCGCTAGGTCGTATTCGTCCCTGATCACTTCGGCCATCGTCCGCCGATCCTTAAGAGCGACGGCGTGAAGAAGGGCCTGCGTCAGGCCGTAACGGATGGCGGTGTGCATCCTTTGACCGTCGATCTTCAGGCTATCGAAGGTCTTTGCCATGTCTCTAAACGTAGTTATGGTAGCGCCTTTTAGTTTCCCTACGATCTCGCGTTCGATCAAGGGTATGAACTCATCGGCTAGAAAGAGCGGATCGCGCCCGCCGGCACCGGAGTACTGGACGCTCGCACAATCGCCCTGGGCGATGCCCCCGTCCTCAAGGACGAGCTGGATCGATATCGCTTCGCCGGGAATCCGGATGCCCTTAAAACCCGGGAGTTCGGGATGACCGGGATAAAGGAATCCGTCCTGTTTGGCGTTGTGCTTGATCGCTTTCTGGTCGTCGAAATAGTAGCCCGTATAGGATTTCGTCAGTAGTACGCGTTCGATTCTCATGAGCTTTTTTCTGGTCGGCCGACCATCCGGCCCTTACTGACGGCATAGACGTCATCGATCGTCATCTGGAAGCTAACGGGACGTCCCTCGGCCTTACCTCTTTCTCTGAGCTTGCTCTTATGGAAGTCCTTGATCTCTTCGGTCATCGCCAGGTCGCCGAAGTCGAGTATCCTTATGCAGCCCTCGTTATCGCGTGCCGGTAGCACCCGGTTCGCGGTATGCTTGCTCGGGGCGAAAGGAACGTCGATGATACCGAGCTCGAAGCCCTTGATCACGCCCGTAACGAGATCGTTCTTGCCGACGTCATAGACCGCATTCATGAGGGCATTGACCTCTTTCCTGATCATCTTTCTTTCTTCCGATAGCGACACGGAAGAAGGGAAGGACTGATCCTTGAGCAGCGTTACGACGAGTTTAGACTCCTTGATGCCTGCTGCGTTGACTTCCTTGGTCGGGACACCGGCCGATTCCGAGGTCGTCTTGGTGATCATCTTGGTCGCCTTGGCGAGAGCCGCTACCGTCGATGAGAGGCCGATCAGTCCGGTGGCCTGGGCGGGATCCTTCGGGAAGCCACCCATCCACTGGTGGAAGACGGTCGTGATGCTCATATTCTCATAGTGGAACTTGTCGAGGTACTCCTTGGTAAGCTCCTCGAGCATCTGTACGGCGGCGACATCCTGGATGACATTACCCGACTGCCCATAGCCGACGGTGATGTTCTTGACGCCCTGTTCGGCGGCGAGAAGGGCCTCGATGATGCCGATCGCGATGGCGATCGCGGGCGGGACGAGCGTCCCCGTCAACGGACCGAACGGTTCACGGTTAAGGGATATGCCCTGCTCCTCGTAGTAGCCGACGAGGCGGTCGCAGTACTGCCAGTAGTAGAGCGAATCGGCGAGCGAGATGTTTTTAGCATAGGGAATATTATAGCTGATCCCTCCACCCTCGTTCGACGTCCAGCCCGAGGCGTGGGTAATCTCGGAAAGAAGCCTGGCATCAGGGGTTCCGTGGCGTGCTTGGATCGGTGAATCGAGGGATTCGAAGACGCGCCTGCAGCCGCTAATGCCGTGGTTGACGGCAGGGAATCCGTTTAATAGGGAACGGCCTTCCTGTTCGCTGATCCGGATGCCTTCCTCGGCTTCCTCGTAGTGGTTGTGTCGGGTATAGGAATCGATGGTTGACGGCAAAAAATCAGCGCCAGCGGCCTCAAGAAAGGAAAGCAGTTCGATGTGGTCATCGATCCGAGCGACACCGGCTCGTGGCTGGATGTAGGTCCGTCCTTCCTCCTTAGCTATAAGCAGCTTCTTGGCGAAGTTCCTATGGTCGGGGACCCGTTTTAGGTAGGAAACGGCTTCATCGAGGTCGAGCCTTTCGTCCTGGCCGGTCGGCCAGGCCTTCAGGACCTCTTTGCGTGCGCTCAGGAAATCATTGGTGGACCACTTTTTATTGACGACGATCATTTTCAGTCCGACTCCTTTAGTCGTTGCATGCGTTTTTTCATGATGCGTAGGGCGATATCCGGATGCTCGAGGCTCAGAAGCCCCATCGCCGAGAGGATATAGTCCTGGTCGAGCAAATACTCCGGATGTTTGGGTCTGAGTTCCATGTGTTTCGACTGATCGCGGGCCGCCGAAGACAGGACCTTGATCGGGTTTCTGCTGCTGATCACGACCCCGCCGGTTCCGATGATATATTTCGTCTCGGATAGGTCCTTGCCCGTCTGGTAGTACATGATGCCCATCGGCGTATAGACCCCCTTGAGCTTACCGACGTGCCGGCTAACCGCGGTATCGATGCACTTCGCCGAGAGGATGTCGTCGACCTCATAGTCGTGGTCGGTAACAGCGATGAAATCGACCTGCTCTCGTCTCATCTTCGCCTCTTTTTCGATGTCGATATTCCGTTTCTTAAGCTGCGTCTTCTCGGATAATGCCATCGCATCGAGGATGCCGAGCGCCGAGTAGCGCATGCCGAGATCCCCCTCGACCGTCCGTTTCGCGAAGGGTTCTTCAAGTCCGCTCAACAGGACGTGAGCCTGACTCGGGTTACCCTCGCTCATGGAATAGACGTCCGTGGTCGCCCCACCGACGTCAACGAGCAGCAGGTCGCCCAGACCATCCTCATCGGCGAACCCCTTGGAGAGGAGTTCAGCAGCCAGTAAAACGGCGTTGGGCGTCGGCAGTACGACCTGCTTGATCCGGCTTTCGATCCGCTTGATCCCCTTCGCTTCGATGATGTTGCGGACAAAGATCTCCTTGATCTTGTCACGGGCGCTCTTGATATTAAGGACGTTGAGCCGCGGCATGACGTTCTCGCAGATATAGTACTCCTTGTTTCCGGCGGAAAGTATTTCTTCGATCTCGTCGACAGCATCCTTGTTTCCGGCAAAAACGATCGGTGCCGTGACAGGCGAGCTAGCGAGCTGCCTGGCGTTATGGATGACGCACTCCTTGTTTCCGCCATTAGCGCCACCGGCTAGGAGGATGATATCGATATTCTTATCGACGATCTGCTGCAGTTCACCCTTGTTGATGTTGTGGGAGAGAACGAGCTCGACTTTCGCACCGGCACCAAGGCAGACGCGCTTCGCTGCTTCCACGGTAAGCTCTTCGACGAGGCCGATAGCGACCATCTTAAGACCGCCTGCAGCGGAAGAACAGGCGACGATACTGTCAAAGTCGATGCTCGTTGCGAGCTTTTTTTCGAGGCTCGAAAGCGCATTCTGATAACCGATCGTAATGTCGGTATCGACGGTCGTGAAGGCCTTAGCCTTGGCCATGATTGATTCGTTTTTTAGGTCAACCGCGGTCAGTTTGGTGAACGTCGAGCCGAAATCGACCGCGAGATAGTAGCGCATCCTAATCCCCCAAATCCTCTTTGATCTGGTCAAGAACATCTTCGATCGCTACGCCGGGAGGATAGACGCGGTCAAAACCCATATCCTTGAATCGTTTCTCGACTTGCTCGAAATCCTGCTCGCCGATGACGATGTTCCCGCCGACATAGAGCAGGACGTCATCGAGACCTGCCTCGTTGCACTTATCACGCATGCCGCGACAGTCGAGTTCGCCGTGGCCGTATAGGGACGAGACCA
>JBKHFR010000092.1:0-4291 GCA_046540115.1 Acholeplasmataceae bacterium
CCTGGGGTTCGGTTACGATGTTCGAGAAGAAAGAGATGAGCCCCGCGACGTGCCGTAACTGCGCGAGGACGCCCGATAATTCGCTGAAAACCGACGAGACTTGATCTCGGGACATCGAACCCGAAACGTCGACTAAAAACCAGATCGTAGAAAGCGCCTGTTCGTCCTGCTGGTAAGCAGGCAGTAAAACCTCCTGAAACCGGTGGTCGGTCCGTGCGTAGCTATAGTCATAGATCCTTGGTCTTACGTACGGTTTGAGGACGGCCTTCCAGTTCGTTTTACTTTTATTGCTCGTTTCCACGATGTCGCGCCGATGCTTTTCGATCATGGAATTATCATAGCCCTGTGAACCGGCCGAAGCGAGGATATCTTTGATCTTCTCAGCATCCTTTTCGTCAGCCTGCTTCCACATGTCATGGGAATCAAATAATTCTTCCTCGATATTCTCCGGTAGGACCCGGTAGATGTATTCGACGATATTCTTCGTGCCGTCGATGTTGAAATAGGCACCGAAAATCGGATTTAGCTTGCCATTGCCGAAGCCATAGCTGTCGAGAATGTCATTGACGACGATGTCGCAGGCGACGTTAAAGCGCTTCAAGTGCCGCTCACCTTTTCGAAATGGATGCTCGAGCATGATGTGAAGCAGTTCATGCAACAGGATGAAGACCGTTTCTTCGTTGCTTAAGCCCTGCAAAAAGTCCTCGCCGAAGATGATGGCCGAACCGTTGGTCGCCGCCGTCTTCATCTCTCGGTCGAAATAGATCGGATAGTGCTTTAATACGTAGCTCAAAAAAGGCGCTTTCTTTCTGATAACGAGCCTTGCCTGCTCGATCTTGACGATCAGCGCCTTCTCCTTATTCTTCAAGGGCGTCACCGATCTTTTTCACGTAGTCGTTGAAGGAATCGATCTCGTTTAGCGGGCAGACGGGATCGTGATAGCGAACGATGCGACGGAATAGTTTGATTCCATAGTCGAGCGGCAACAGGTGCAGGTAGTCGATTACGTTCTTGAGCCGATCCCGGTTGACCATAAAGTGATCGATGGTTGATATCAGTAGGTCGACCAGGTTTTGGACCTCAGAAAGGCTGTCCGGCACTTCCTTATACTGACCGGACCAGATAGACTCGACGTCGATCTTGCTGTTGTGGTCAAGGATGAGTTCCGTTAGCGCGGTACCGAGGAGCGAGGCAACGATCGTCCTGTTGCTCTTTAGAGATCCCCCGATGGTTTTCAGTATTTTCGACAGCATTTCCCAGCTACGCGGCGTAACGATGACCTCCGTATCCGAAGCGAATTTCTCTGCGTTGAGCCGATGGGGATTATACTTGAGATACTTGAGAATCTCCGGGTGGATCTCCTTCTTCGCAGCCCACGACATCCAGTCCTGAAAGTCGTTCTTGATCTCGAAGTGCATGAAGCGGTTCTTGAGTGCCGCCGGCATTTCATAGACGACCGAATGATCCTCGGTCCGGTTACCGGCGGCGATGATGAACGTGTTCGGGGGAAGGGCGTGTTCACCGATTCGCTTGTCGAGGGCGATCTGATAGGCCGCGGCCTGGACCGAGCTCGGTGCAGCCGTTAGCTCATCTAGAAACAGGATGTTGATGTGTGACGCATCACCGTTCATACTAAAGATCTGTGGCCTGAGCCAAACGGCTATGCGTTCCTTTAGGTCGGCTACCGGTATTCCCCGCAGGTCGATCGGATTGAACAACAAAAGACGGATGTCCGTTAGCGTGACCTCTCGATCCGTTTTCGAGCCGAGGCGTCGCGCGATCTCCCGAACGGATTGGCTCTTGCCGATCCCCGGTTGACCGGTCACGAAGATGGCCGGGTGCTCATCGATCAGGTCGTTCTCTACGAAGGCCTGAAACGATTTCAGGGTAGAGGCGATGAACTCTCCCGTCGATACTGTTACGATATCCTTTACAGCGATTGCTTCCTTCAAATAACGTCTCCTTTCATATTCGAAACCTGTACTCTAAGCTTCCTGAGCGCGCCTTTCTCCGTTTCGGATGCGCTCCTAACGCTCATGTTTAGCGCGTCCGCGATCGCTCGATAGCTGTACGCCCTGCCATCCTTGAAGCCGTATCGATACTCGATCACGCGGCGTTCCTGCCCTGTTAGCGACGCTAACAGGGTACGGATCGTCTCCTCCTGATACCCCTTCTCTTCGACGAGCTCGGGGCTCGGTTCGGCCGATGGAAGGGTGTTCGCGAGGTTATCGGTCTCCTGGTCGAGGGAGAGGTATTGCCATCCGCTGCGCTGCAGGTGGGCGACCTGTTCGGGCTTTATGTCCATTCTTTCCGCGATCATTTCTTTCGTAGGCGAAACGCCGAAGCGAGCATAGTGCTCCCTTTCGATGCGTTGCATCCGCTTTCGTTGTAACATGATCCGTTCCGGTACACGGATGAGCTTTGCCTGATTGGTTAGGCTCCGCCTGATCGACTGCTCGATCCACCACGTCGCGTAGGTCGCGAACTTGACGCCTTTCTCGCTATCGAACCGATCAGCCGCCTTCATGAGGCCGAGCGTGCCTTCCTGGAATAGGTCCATCAGTTCCAGGCCTTTATGCTCGAAGCGTCTCGCTACCCAGAGGACGAGGCTGAGATTGGCTTCGATCATCCTTTCTCTTGCCTCGTTACCCTGGTCGATCGTGGCCTGCAGTTCCCTTTTGTGTCGGCAATCGAGCGCCGTTTCGATCCGCTGTTCGGCTATCCTTTTGGCCTTCAGCTGATCGCCGTAGGCCCTTTCCTGTGCGCTCGTGAGTAGCGATCGCTTCGTTATCCCATCTAGAAACGATTGATCATAGTCCTTTTCCATACCATCCCCCCTTTTGATCTATAGTCGAATGAAGGTAGTCCTTTAATAGCCGAAGATGTAGCAGGTCGAAACGTTGATGTAATGATCCGCTTCTTTTAGGATATGCGTCTTCCATAGGTCGAGTAGGTCCATGTTGTTCGCTAGCGTCTTTCCTCTCTCGACTTCGAGTAGGATTCCGAAGTCTTCCCCCTCGTAGTAGAGATCGGGCCTTAACTGCTTCTGCCTGAATAGACCTCTTCGTTCGGACTGGAATCCTATTTCCTTTAGTCCTTCTGTCAGGACGGCCTGTCCTTGCGTGCTACTGCCACCGTGACGGTGGACCTTTCTGATCCCCTCTTTTATCTCATCTAGATTGAGTAATTGTCCTACCCGTTCGGCGACCGCTTCGACTCTCGGGTCTTTCGCTCGGTCTTTTCGTCTTAGGATGCATTCCTTCATTAATACCTCCCTTGATCTACTCAATTCTAACTGCTCTCCGGATAGGTGCACGTCACCGATCACAGCCTCAGCTGCTTGAAATCGATCTCATAGCAGATCGCACAAATCGCGAAGTGTAAGAGCTCGTCATCTTCGAGATGATAATCAGCGATTTCTTCTTTGGATAGGCGAACCCTGTTTTCACCCAGTTCGGTTCGTCTTGCCAGGAATAGGTCTCCGTCAAATCTCTCGATGTAGTAGAACCATTCACTGTTGATGTAATAAGCCCCGATGATCGTATCATAATTCGGGTGTTCTTCACGGTGCAAAGCGTATCGCCTGTAGAGATAGTCCCGATCGGTCTCTTCCATGAATGCCACGTCTGTCCGTTCCCCTTCCCGATCCAAACGCATGAGCTCATAGGTTACTAGTTCGATGTGTAAGGGATTTAGATCCATATGTCCTCCTTTCGTAGTGCTTTTGACCCCGGGTAGAACGTAGAAATCTGAATGGAACATATGCACATGAGCATACTATCTACCACCTCAAGGTCTTTCTTCGTTTCTATCTGATAACAATGCCGTGGTGATCCTCGGATTCAAGAGTTTTGCCGAATCCTAGATCGTGTAGTCCTCCATATCCTCCGCATCCTCTTCTTCTTTTTTTAATAATCGGTCGCGCAAGGAATCCTTTTTATTGTAGCCAAATTCGACTACGCCCGATGCCTGAAGGGCATAGTTATCTTCATCAACAGCGTAGGTCTTATAGTTTACGAAGTATTTTGATCCCTTCAAGAGCTTCAGGCCGAACTCGATGGCTTGGTTTTGGTCGGTAAAGTAGAACGTGAATACCTGGTCTAAGCCCTCGATCTTCAGGAAGTCGTTGACTTTGATCTTGAATTCCTTTTCGCCCTTCCCCATCAGCGATGGTTGATAGTGTTCGTAGACTTCGACTAGGATATCCCTGATCCTGGTTCGGATTCCTTCGGTCTCATCCAGTAGCGTTTCCTTGTCGCTTTCATCGGGATGGTCGGAATACTTTTTTAGT
>JBKHFR010000093.1:0-4162 GCA_046540115.1 Acholeplasmataceae bacterium
ACCTGACGAATGCCAGTAATGCCAATACCATCGATATCACGACATTCAAGCTCGTTCCCGAGGCATCCGATGTCGTCGTCGAGGAAAGCATCTTCTTACTCGATGATTTTGAGAGCTATGCCGAACAAGCGGATCTAGACGAAGTCTATACGCATCGCGTTCCCAATGCCGGAGAAAACCATAATGATGAACACATCCTTCTAGGCGATTTCGGTCAGGAAGAATCCCAGGGTGTTCGGTTCATGATCGGTGAACACGATGTCACCGGGTGGGATCTCTTTCGCACCAAATC
Source organism: Acholeplasmataceae bacterium (assembly GCA_046540115.1). Lineage (GTDB taxonomy): Bacteria > Bacillota_I > Bacilli_A > Acholeplasmatales > Acholeplasmataceae > RECG01. Next base: position 293 of record JBKHFR010000093.1, read on the forward strand.
CGACATCGATAAAACCGGATTAACCGATGATTACGACTATTTCGGCTTCTGGTTCCAATCCGATGATATTTCGACGATCTATGTCTGGCTCTATTGGTCGGGCAGTCAGAATAGCGTGTCCGTTGATGTTTCCGCCATTGCCGCAGATGGCGGTTACGTAGTGGTACCACTTTCGAGTTGGGGCAAAACGGCGACACAGATCAACGCGTTCGCGATCGGATACGATCTCGTGGACCCGCCGATACAAGGAACGGTTTACCTCGATGATATCATGTTCTTGACATCACCGGAAGCACTCGAGGAATAGCGATCGCATGGGTATCGAGGTCGTTCAAGTGAACGACCTCGTACTTATTTGGGGTCTATGTCGAAAGCAGGAGTGGACCCTAGGCAAATCCGTGAAACGGAAGAATCCCGACATGCGAATGTCGGGGATTCTTCTATACTTCGAGATACTTGACTGTTCCTGTCTTTTCTCTGATCGAAAAAGGGGAGCACATATTGAAAAAGACAGGATCTCGTCCATGCATACCCTGGACTCTATCGTGTCGATTCCAGAAATATACGGACCGATCGGATCGATCGAATGCGAGTGAAAAAGTGCTACGCTCCTAACTCGGAATCCCGCAACTTGCGGATATTAAGAATCGGAACTCGAAAGACTTCAAGAAAAGTCTTAGATCAAAGGTATCCTTGATGCGGCAAAGACCGAATACGGTTCAAAGAGACGTGTGATATGCTCAAAGAAACCAAGGCCCGATAGCGACATCTGAAAAGGCACGTGAATGAGGGAAAAGAGGATACCCGTAATGACGATTCCAACCATTTTGTGTCGATAGAAACCGACGAGTCGGGTCTGAATGAAGCCTCTAAAAAGCCATTCCTCGGTCAACCCGATCTCAAAGAAATAGTAGATGAAGCCGAACAAAAGGAAGTCGGATCCGATGAAACGAAGGCCGTTACGAATCGAGATCACTGACACAACGAGCAAAAAGACCATGCCGATCAGGAACCCCCACAATGAGGACTTGCCGAGATTATTCCTTGTGAACCCGACCGATCTCGGTTCTTGTTTCCGATAGACCATGATTAGAACGAGCAACAACCACACCAGCCAGGACGTCGGCTTGAACGAATACCCGAGCAACGCGACCGACGGGAATCGGGCGTAATAGAGACCGAACAGGTAGAGATAGACCGCATAGAAGGTGTAGATCCCATACGCATCCAAATAGAAAGAATTCTTCCTTTTCATGCCTCTCACGCTCCATATCAGGTTGTTTCACTGATGTCGAATACGCATCGAGATCCGCGATGAGATCGAACGCACGAACGCTAGGGTGCGTATAACGCCGCATGCCCATGGCTTCGAACGTATGATCCCCATCCTGATCGAGGGACTCCGGGCACCACTGCAAACACGCGCAACAGCTCACCAAAGCGTCCTATCCTTGAGAGTGAGGAGCTGTTCGAGGTATCGGATCATACCCGAAAACGAGTAGAAGCCTTCGATCATCTCTCTTAAAGCCCTATCCTGCGCGTTCTTTTAGAATACGGCCCTCGTGGGCATGGATTTACCGTTGCAAAGGTCGGTTATACAGGGACAACCTAGCCCATGGATGGCTCGTCCTGGCGAACGTGATGACCAAATGATTCGGATCACTTCATATTCCTTGCGTTCGATGGTACGGATTCTTCGTCGGACGCGGTACCGTTACTTAATGAGCATATCCGTAAGCTCGATCCCTCGATTGTGATACCTCTTTTCGAATTCGACGATCTTTCCATCGATCGCTTCCTGCGGGCACCACTGATAGCAGGCGTTACAACCGATACACGCGCCTAACCACTGCGGACGCGAAGCGACCAGTTCGATGTTTTCGACCGGACATACGCCCGCACAGATGCCACAGCCATCGCACGAACTGGATACCGTGAAACTGCGATCAGCACGGCGAATGAGCGCCCTTAGATCAGCGGATTTCATCCCGGATAGCTTCCGGTATCGCTTGATCGCGAACCCTTTTTGTAACGTCAAGAAGCTCTTGGTCAGGGCTCTATGCAAACGGGACGACCGCCGAAAAGGAACGACGCTTCTTTGCTCGATCGCTCGGCACAACCGTTCGATCCGATCGGTCGCCCTATCTTCAAGCTCCATGCGTTGTTGTTGCTCCTTCACCGGATTAACACTCAGAGGCCGGTGAAAGAAGAGGTGTGCCAATTTCTGTCGCGTCGAATAGGGCATCCCGAGTCGGAGGTCGATGCTGGCCGAAAGCTTTCCACCGCGTGCGCTCAGTAAGGCGTTGAGGTTCTCGCGTGTAGTTCCCGGGTATCCGCTATGCGTGCAGGCGGCGAATATGTAGAAATCACTAGGATTCTCGATCCGTTTAATAAAATCCACGACGAGAGCGGGCAGGCCGCTTTCACCGAAGGTCGCGTGGTAAACAGGAAAGACGAGGCCGATAGTTTTCGACTCGAAACAAATCCTTGCGAGTGACCTGGTCGAAGGAATGGAAATGAGCCTAGTTCCTGTAAAGCGCTTAGCGATCATTCTTGCTGCAGATAACGAGTTCCCTGTCGTTGAAAAGTAATAGATTTCCATCGTTTCTCCTCGCCCGTATCGAGCACCGAAGCGATCGATAAAGGACTCGCCTTAAACGTGATCTAGCTATCCGTTACCTGCTCCATCGATCGAATCGCGACGATGAACGGACAAAGCAGCACCTAAAATGGCCTGGTTCCTGTCAACCAGCCCTGTTCCTGCCAGTACGCCTTGTCCCGCGGACTCCACGTATTCTTTTTCATCATCCCCTTGACCGCTCGAAAGAGGATCGAACGGAATAACGGATTAGCGAGGCGGTCGACGTTTCGAACCGATCGGCTGATGCGCTTCGCGAGGCGATCCGTTTTCTTTTCGATGATCCGGATCTTCCGCTCTTTTACGTCATCCCACTTCGAGGCTGCCACCGCTATCTTGAAGTGGTATACCCTTTTTAGTCCCCAAAAGACGAGGTTGTTCCGCATCGTCCTGGTCGCGTTTTTTAGACCAGCTCCTGCCGTCGTCGCTATGGATAGACCGATCTTGTTGAACATCCGCGGATTCGGTCGGTGGATGAACCACATGAAACACAGGTGATCGAGGAGCGCTTTGAGCTGAGCTGAAACGTCGAGACCGTAGACCGGCGAAGTCAGGATGATGAGGTCCGCCTCCTCGAGCGCCCGAACGATCGGCGCAACCTCCTGAGCGTGCGGACACGTCTCTTCACCGTTCATGAAGCACGAGAAACAGCCCGTACAAAAGTGCGGCATATCCCGGCACATAGAGAACTCCGTCGTTTTAACGTCATCATACCGTTCGAGCGCTTTAATGAATAGCTCCGTCGCATGCCAGGTACTGCCGTGGCGCTGATTGCCATTGATAATCGTAACGTTCATGTTCTTATTCCTTTATTGAATTATAGCGCGAAGTGAGACGATATTCCGATATAAACCTTATGATATCATCCGTGTCACCTTCATTATAAGGGAATGCGCGCTCTTATCAAAGCTTTCTTGGAATATTTACGATTCATTTGCGTAGGACAACGAATAGACAAGAACCGGGACGCATATCCGCGATCAAGCACCCATAGCCATTACGACTACGCGTTCACGATACGACAGGATAACGCTATCGCGTTATTCTCGGTGATAGCCCGATAGAGACGCTTGCGGTAATCGGTGCAAATGAGAAAAGGACGGCACCAAAAAAACCGGTTTTGCCTTCGATCCGATCGATGGAGTAAACCGGGCTTTTCCTAACGGCTTGCGTAACGATCGGTATAAACATGAAAACCAAACGTTTCTTATCGACGTATATTCCTTTAACTG
>JBKHFR010000094.1:0-4104 GCA_046540115.1 Acholeplasmataceae bacterium
GAAGCGGGCCCTTCGGATTAAAGACGAGAACCGGTTTGAATAGGATCAAGGAGGTGATACCGGATGCTCGATAGAACAGGCGTACCGACTAGGGATCAGATCCGATCCTGTTTTCCCGAACGCGACCGCCTCATCAAGGCGAAAGCGATCATCGAATGCTATGAAGAAATACCCTGTGACCCCTGTCAGACGAGTTGCCCTTTCGATGCGATCCATATCGGCGATAACATCAACAGCCGGCCTACCATCGATTTCGCAGCCTGCACGGGATGCGGGATCTGCGTGACGAGCTGCCCCGGTCTCGCGATCACGCTCAGACAGGTCGTCGGCGACAAGGCTCACGTCGGCATTCCCTATGAGGTGCTCCCTAGACCAGAGAAGGGACAGGTCTGGCACGGCGTCGATCGGAGCGGTAGTATCCTCTGTGACGCGACGATCGAAAGCGTTAAAGGATCGAAGAAACAGGATCATACCGACCTCGTGACCGTATCGATCCCGGTCGAATATCTCGAGGCATTCATGACGATCCGGGTGAAAACATGAACGACGATCACATCATCCTCTGTCGCTGCGAGGACGTGACGAGAAAAGAGGTTCGCCGCCTACTCGAACAGGGCTATACGATGTTTGAAGACCTCAAGCGGCTCCTACGCGTCGGTATGGGCCCTTGCCAGGGTGATACGTGCGGACACCTCATCCAACAGGAGATCGCCGCCTTTTTAAAAGTACCGATCGAAAGCGTCCCCATCCAGAAGGCCAGGCCGCTAACGACCGGCGTTCCGCTACAAAAGATAGCTTCCGGAGACGACCATGAAAAGCGTTAACGTCCTGGTCATCGGCGCCGGCATCAGCGGCGTGAGCATCGCCTACCATCTCGCAAGAAAAGGCGTAGAAGGCATCCATGTCCTCGATCGCGGCTACTTTACCAATGGCGCAACCGGGCGCTGCGGTGCCGGCGTCCGCCAGCAGTGGGCCTCAAAAACGAACTGCGAGCTAGCCAAGCGCTCGATCGATTTCTTTGAGCACGCCAAAGAGACGCTGAACTACGCCGGTGATCTCGAATTCAAACAGGAAGGCTACCTCATCCTCGCGATCGACAAGGAAGAAGAAGGGCAGTTTAAAAGGAACGTGGCGCTACAAAACGAAGTCGGCATACCCTCACGCATGCTGACCCGGGATGAGGCGCTTTCGGTCGTCCCTCATCTGAACCGCAACGCCTTTATGAGCGCCAGCTTCTGTCCGACCGATGGCCACCTCAATCCGTTCAAGATGACCGAGGCCTTCTATCTCGAAGCCAAGCGTCTCGGCGTTACGTTTTCCTTTTTCGAGGAGCTGCTCTCGATCGAGACCAAGGCAGGTCGGATCGTCGGGGCGACGACCGATAGAACGACCTATCGAACGGAGCAGATCGTCAATGCCGCCGGGGGCTATGCTCGTGAAGTCGGGCTCATGGCCGGGATCGATATCCCCGTTTATTCCGAGAACCACCAGATCCTCGTCACGGAACCGATCGAAAGGATGCAGGGACCGATGGTCATCTCTTTCAAGAAGAACATCTACTGCCAACAGGTCCCCCACGGTAGCTTTCTGATGGGCCGGAGCGATCCCGATGTCAAACCCGGCCACGATACGGAGTCGACGTGGCGATTCCTGGACGAAATGGCGAAAACGCTCGTCGATATCATGCCGGCGATCGGCAAGCTTAGGGTCATCCGCCAGTGGGGCGGGTCCTATAACATGTCCAAGGACAGGCAGCCGATCATAAGCGACGTCGCGAATCTCGACGGGTTCTACCTCGCCTGTGGTTTCAGCGGTCACGGGTTCATGTTCGCGCCGATGACCGGTCTCTTGATCAGTGAGATGATGACCGGAGAGAAGATGAGCGCGGATATGGATGCGCTCTCGCTCGAACGTTTTGAAAACATGGAAGACGACCGGATCGAACGATCGGTCGTATAGAAAGGAGTAATGATATGGCAATCTATCCCTATCGAACGGAACCACTGACAGACTTTACCAAGGAGGAGCACGTCAAGGCATACCAGAAGGGCCTCGAGACGGTACGCTCCTATGCTGGCCGCACCTATCACCTCGTCATCGACGGTGAACGCGTTCCTACCGAGCGCATCGTCCCTTCCGTGAACCCCGCTAACCACAAGGAAGTCATCGGGCGAATCGCACAGGCTTCGCTCAAGGAAGCGGATCGCGCCCTCGAGGTCGCCCTGCGGACTTTCGAATCCTGGAAAAGGGTTTCGCCACAGGTTCGTGCCGACGTTCTTTTCAAGGCCGCGAACATCATGAAAAGAAGGCGCTTCGAACTCTCAGCGCTCATGACCAAGGAGGCGGGCAAGCCCTGGGTCGAAGCCGATGCCGATACGGCGGAAGCGATCGATTTCCTCGAGTACTACGGTCGACAGATCCTCAGGATCGACCGCATCGACGATGAGGTTATGAGCAGGCCCGATACCGAACGGAACGAGTATCGCTATATCCCGCTCGGAGTCGGCGTGATCATCCCGCCCTGGAACTTCCCGTTGGCCATTCTAACCGGCATGACGAGCGCCGCGATCGTCTCCGGGAATACGGTTCTCTTGAAGCCGGCCTCGACGACGCAGGTCATCGCCTACGCCTTCGTCGAACTCATGGAGGAAGCCGGTCTACCCAAGGGCGTCCTCAATTTCGTCCCGGGTCGCGGTAGTGAGATCGGTGAATACCTGATCAATCATCCGAAGGTCCGCTTCGTTTCCTTCACGGGTTCGAAGGCGGTCGGGACGCACATCTATGAAGCGGCCGCCAAGGTGCACGAGGGACAGATCTGGCTCAAACGCGTCATCGCCGAAATGGGCGGGAAGGACGCGATCATCGTCGATTCGAACGCCGACCTCGATCTCGCGACCGATGCTATCGTCCGTTCGGCCTTCGGCTTTAGCGGACAGAAGTGTAGCGCCTGTTCGCGCGCGATCATCCACACGGACGTCTACGATGAGCTTTTGAAACGGATCGCCGAAGCGACGAAGCGGCTCCGCGTCGGTAATCCTGAGGACCAGGAAACCTACGTCGGTCCCGTCAATGACCAGGCGGCATTCGACAAGATCACATCCTATATCGAGATCGGAAAGCAGGAGGGAAAGCTCCTCTGTGGTGGAAAAGCCGACATGAAAACCGGCTGGTTCATCGAACCGACCGTATTCGTCGATGTCAAACCGGATGCCCGCATCATGCAGGAAGAGATCTTCGGACCGGTTCTAGCCGTTACGAGAGTTTCCTCTTTCGACGGAGCGCTAAAGGTCGCTAACGATACGGAATACGGATTGACCGGTGGCGTCATCTCCAACGACCGCGAGAATCTCGAAAAGGCGCGCCATGACTTCCACGTCGGAAATCTCTATTTCAATCGGAAGTGCACCGGTGCGATCGTCGGCTATCAGCCGTTCGGCGGATTCAACATGAGCGGAACGTGCTCGAAAGCGGGCGGACCGGACTATTTGACGCTGCACATGCAGGGTAAATCGATCGCCGAAGCCCTCTGATATAGAACCGGGCAAGCCGTCGAGGTTTGCCCTTTTCTTAAGCAAATCCTAAGAATCGCAGGCCTCGGTCCATGATATAATGCTTATAAACAACCCCTCGGTCCGATGAAAGCGGATCCGCTCGAGCTCTTTTTCGTGAGGGTACGAGCGGTCAAGAGGCTAACCGATCCCAAAGGAGTGTGGCAATGAAAGAGAAAACAGAAGCGGTCATCTACCAGATCTATCCCCGCAGCTTCAAGGACGATAACGGCGACGGTTACGGGGACCTTTTAGGCATCAAGGAAAGGGTTCCCTATCTGAAGAGCCTGGGGATCAACTGGGTATGGCTATCCCCCATCTATCTCTCGCCGTTCGCCGATAACGGTTATGATATCGCCGATTACCTCGCGATCGATCCGCTGTTCGGGACGAAGGATGACCTCAAAGCCCTGATCGAAGCCTTACACGAACACGGTATCAAACTGATGATGGACCTCGTCTTCAACCACACGTCGGATGAGCACCCGTGGTTCCAGGAAAGCCGGAAGAGCACGGATAATCCCTACCGTGACTACTACATCTGGCGAAAGGGCAA
>JBKHFR010000095.1:0-4099 GCA_046540115.1 Acholeplasmataceae bacterium
AAGGCGAGCTATCTCGTCCTAAAGAACTACCAGGTCTCCTTCGACGGGGATACCTATACCCTGACCATTGATCCCGATAGCACCTACGTCGAGGAATACTTTCCGGCACTTAAAGCCTTCTTTCAGGGACTCGGATTATCCGTCGGCTTCGCGGTACGTATCGCCGATGATCTCGTTCCGGTCCGGCACCAGATCGAGTCCTCGATCGCTGAACAGAACAAGCTGCTCAAGGAAAAGAAGAAGGTCCTGAAGGAACAGGCGAGCGCGGAAACCAAGAAGCAGCTCTTTTCGCGCAAGCGCAGTCCCGATGCCGTACCGATCCGTGAGATCCCGGTCGATCAGTACCATCTCGACCGATACAAAAACGAAAAGGGCGACACCAAGTTCGTCGTAGAGGGCGTCATCGATCGCGTCGAAGTCCGTCGCCTGAAACGCTCGGAACTCCTCACGCTCGTTATCGCGGACGACGATGACGCGATCTATGCCAAGCGCTTTCTCAATACGGATGCCGATAAGTCCCTCGCGCATTCCCTCAAGGAAGGCGACCGCATTTCGGTTATCGGGAACGCCGAATTCGATACGTTCCAAAAGACGGTCGTCCTGATGCTCAAGCAGGCGAACTGCATCAACTTTCTTAGTGCTCGGCCGAAGGCCGAACGGATGGATCACGCCAAGAAGAAACGGATCGAGTTTCACGTCCATACCAAGATGTCGAGCATGGACGCCGTAACGGATGTCGATGAGTACGTCGATCGTGCCTTGAAGTGGGGTCATGAAGCGATCGCTTTCACCGACCACAACAATCTCCATGCCTATCCCGAAATCGCTAAGGCGTGCTATAAAAAGTCGATCAAGCCGATCTATGGCGTCGAACTCGACTTCGTCGACGAGAAGAGATTCCGGATGACGACGCCGGCACGAGAGGATATCGGACTCAAGGAAGCCACCTTCGTCATATTCGACATCGAGACGACCGGTCTTTCGATCACGCGCGACCGCATCATCGAGATCGGGGCCGTCAAGGTCGTAGCGAATGCCGTCGTCGAACGCTTTCAGACCTTCGTCGATCCCGGTGAACCGCTCGCGGATTCCACGACCCAACTGACGTCGATCACGGATGAGATGGTCCGTGGTGCCCCGCAGATCGAAGAGGCACTGGCGTCCTTTTTGGACTTCGCCAAGGGCAGCGTCCTCGTCGCGCACAACGCTATTTTCGACGTCGGACATATCAAGGAGAATGCGCGGACGCTCGGTCTTGAGTTCGCTTTCGAATACGTCGTGGATACGCTCAACATGGCGCGCTACTTCTACCATGATTCCTTGAAGCGCTCCAACTTAAAGGCGCTCGCGAAGCATTTCAGAGTCAAGCTCGACCAGCACCACCGGGCCGATGCCGACGCCGAGGCGACGGCCAAGATCTTTCTTTTGATGCTTTCCGACCTAGCGAAGCGAAAGATCCGGACCTATCGTGACATCGACCGCGCCATCGATCCCCATGAAGCCTGGAAGCGTGCAAAGCCCTACCATATCAACGTCCTGGTCCAGAACCAGAAGGGATATAAGAATCTTTTTCGGCTGATCAGCGATGCCCTGACGGATCACTACCACGGCGGACCGCGCGCGCTTGGAAGCGTTCTTAGCACCTATCGGGAAGGCCTGCTCGTCGGTAGCGGCTGTTCGCACGGCGACGTCTTTGAAGCGGCACTGAACAGGGACGACGAGACGCTGAAAGAAGCGATATCCTTCTACGACTATATCGAAGTCCAGCCCCCTGAGGCCTACCGCCATCTCAAGGGCAAACTCGGCGAATACGCCGATGAGATCATCGAAGCGGTCATAACCAAGATCGTTCGTTTCGCTAAAAAGGCGGGTAAGATCATTATCGCCAGCGGTGACGTGCACTACCTCGATCAAAAGGATGTTCTCTACCGGGAGATCTATATCCGAACGCCTCTAGTCGGTGGAGGCATCCACGACCTATACAACTATGATCGGATGCCGGATCAGTACTTCCTTACGACCGAGGAGATGCTCGAGCGGATGCGTTTCCTCGGCGATGATCTCGCTCAGGAGATCACCGTCGACAATACGCAGCTACTGAACCGGAAGATCGAAGCGATCAAGGCCTTTCCCGATGAGCTCTACTCGCTTCCCGATGACGCCTTCGCCGAGACGCTCGGCATCGAGAGCATCGCCGATGAAGTCCGACGACTCGTCTATGATAAGCTACAATACCTTTATGGAAATGAACCCCATCCCTACATCACGGAGCGAGTATCGCGCGAACTATCGAACATCATCGATAACCGTTTCGCACCGATCTACTACATCTCGCACCTGCTCGTCAAGAAGTCGCTCCAGGACGGCTATCTCGTCGGCTCGCGGGGGTCGGTCGGATCCTCGCTCGTCGCCACGCTTCTCGATATAACCGAGGTCAACCCCCTACGACCGCACTATCGCTGTCCGAACGGCGATTTTACCGCCTTCTATTTCAGTGAAGAAGAGATCCATAAGTACGGCGTTAGCCCCGAACAGAAGGCGCTATTCAAAGAGCTCAAGGAGGCCCAGTCCGGCTACGATCTTCAGGATGCCAACTGTCCGATCTGCGGGGCGAAACTCGCCAAGGACGGACACAACATCCCCTTCGAAACCTTCCTCGGCTCCAAGGGCGACAAGGTCCCCGATATCGACCTGAACTTCTCGGGCGAGTATCAGGCCAAGGCCCACGACTACGTGCGCGAGCTCCTCGGCAAGGACCATACCTTTAGGGCCGGTACGATCCAGACGGTCGCCGAACGGAACGCCTTCGGCTATGTCAAGGGCTATCTCGAGGATAAGAAGCTCACCTTTAGAAGGGCCCAGATCGAAAGGCTCGCTAAGCGGATACAGGGCGTCCGACGCTCGACCGGACAGCATCCCGGAGGCATCGTCGTCGTTCCGAAATCTAAGACGATCTATGACGTAACGCCGATCCAGTATCCGGCCAACGATACGACCTCGGAATGGAAGACGACGCACTTCGACTACCACTCGTTCGAATCGAACCTGCTCAAGCTCGACATCCTCGGTCACGACGATCCGACGATGCTCAAGTACTTAATGGATTACGTCAAGCGCAATCCCGCTGATTTCCCTTTCGACCGGGCTCAGGATATTCCCATCGACGACCCCGAGGTCTACCGGATCTTTTCTACCGTCGATGCCTTCGGTATCGATGACGATGCTGACAAAGAGATCGCCTCTTTCGGTATCCCGGAGTTCGGCACGCCTTTTACCCGGCAGATGCTTACCGCTACTCGTCCCGATACTTTCGCGGGACTCGTCAAGATCTCCGGGTTGTCGCACGGAACCGACGTCTGGCTGAAAAACGCCCAGGCCCTGATCGACGGTACGACGCCATACGGAAAGATCGACTTCAACGACATCATCGCCTGTCGGGATGACATCATGGTCCAGCTCGCCGAATTCGGTCTCGAACCCGATCGGGCTTTCGAGATCATGGAATTCGTCCGGAAAGGCAAGCCCAGCAAGGACCCCGTCAAGTGGCTGGAATACGAACAGGAAATGCGGGAAAACGGCGTTCCGGACTGGTATATCTGGTCGGCGGCACAGATCAAATACATGTTTCCGAAGGCGCACGCGACCGCCTATGTCATCATGGCGATGCGGATCGCCTGGTTCAAGGTCTACGAGCCCCTACTCTTCTATAGCGCTTTTTTCTCGAAGCGCGCATCGCACTTCGAGTACGACACGATGATGGCCGGCAAAAAGGCCATCCGAAAACGGATGGAAGAACTCAACCAGGGCTACGGGCGAACCGCGAAAGACGAGAACCTGCTCGTCACGCTGAGCGTGGCCTACGAGATGGTCGCGCGCGGCTATTCGTTTCTGCCGATCGACATAAAACGCTCGCAGGCGACCACGTTCCGTATGGAAGAAAACGGCTTACGGATGCCCTTCGCGACGATCGACGGTCTCGGCGCTGCGGTCGCTGAGGACGTCTGTAATAACCGGCGCGAACGACCCTTCGATTCGCTTGCCGATATCAAGCGGCGAACGCGACTCAATAGGACGCTCTTCGACAAGCTCATGGACTACG
>JBKHFR010000096.1:0-4093 GCA_046540115.1 Acholeplasmataceae bacterium
CTCATGATCACGGCATTCATAGTCCTTTTCGTGTTCCTATTCATCGTTTTCTTTCAGATGAAGGCGGATACCGAAAGGACGTTCATGAGCGCCCACATCGATGAAGTCGAGCGCTCCTATATGAACTATCAGGGGTCGGTCGAATCTTTCGTCGAGGACTATAATGGCGATCGCCGCCTGACCGTTCTCGACGAGGACTTCCGTGTCCTAGCCGATTCCCGTGACGCTCGGATCGGCACCGATCTAAGCGATCGCCCGGAACTAAGAGAACTAGGAACGATCCACACCCGGACCTCGGAGACGATCGAGGGCGAGCTCTTCTATATCGCCCGGCGGTTAGATGATGGCAACTACTTGAGGATCGCCATTCCCGTTTCGACGCGTTCCGATGCCTATACGCCGGTCTTCATCATCCTCGCCATCAGTGGAGCGCTGACTCTCCTAATCTGCTACGTCGGCTTGAACCGGATCAACCGCAACGTCATCTCTTCCTGGAACCAGGTCAAAAAGGGCGTTGCTTCGCTTCGTGACAACAAATACCAGGTGATGGCTCTAAGTAGCCCGTATCCGGAGATAAACAGGACGCTCGATGAGCTCAACGACATCAACCTAGAGATCGCTCGTAGGATTACCTTGACCAAGCGCTACGAGAAGCAGCTCAACCACGTTTTGAACGTCATGGATCCGGCCGTCCTCCTATTCGACGCCAAGGATCGCCTCGTCTACTATAACCATAGCGCTCGCGATCTTTTCGAACTGACCGATGACGCCCTGAATCATCCGAGCTATGTTTCCATGCGGACGCACGAGATCCAGAAAGCCCTCAACAGGACGCGCGAGACGCGAAAGACGGAACGCTCGGAACTCAAGGTCAACCAGGACATCTATAAGATGAAGACCCATCCGATCCATGAGGATGAATCGGGCCTCGAGGATACCGTTCTGATCATCCTTTCCAACATCAGTGAGGAACGCGCGATCGCCTCCATGAAAAGGGACTTCTTCATGCACGCCTCGCACGAGCTCAAATCTCCGCTGACAGCGATCCGCGGATACGCAGAGCTCATCGAGAACGAGTTAGTCGAAGCCAAAGAGATGACCGAGATCGCTCGGCAGGTCGTCAGGCAGTCGAAGACGATGACAGCGATCATCGAGGACATGCTCGTCCTCTCCCGTCTCGAGAATCTGAAACAGAACGGCTATCAGGACGAACACTTAAACCCGATCCTAGATGAGGTCATCGCCCAACTGCAGCCCCTTGCTAAAGGGAAGAGGATCGAGATCGAGCTAGACGTCAAGCCCTGCCACATGGTCGTCGATGCCTTCGATATCCAGAAGCTCTTTAAGAACCTGATCGAGAATGCGATCCGTTACAGCCATGAGGATAGCACGATCGAGGTCGAGCTCAAGCGCACGCCCGATGGCATCCTGTTTCGCGTCAAGGATGAGGGCATCGGCATCAGCGAAAAGCACCAGCAGCGCGTATTCGAGCGATTCTATCGCGTCGACAAGACGCGTCTAGATGGAAGTACCGGGCTCGGTCTAGCGATCGTCAAACACATCGCTCTAAAATATGAGGGAACGATCGATCTCCGGTCGAAACCCGATCAAGGGACGACGATCATCGTTAAGCTCAAGGACGGAAGGACGAAGCGTTCCGACCAGGAGACGACCGAATAATAAAAAAAACCGGCTTAAGGCACACCGGACTCGTTATTAAGATGGCAGGGGTAGCAGGATTCGAACCCGCACCGACGGTTTTGGAGACCGCTGTGCTACCATTGACACCATACCCCTATATGCCTATGCAGCTAGGCGCATAAGCAACACTAAGTATAACATAACGAAAAAGAAAAATACAATCGTAAAGGTGAAAAAAGGATGAAAATCATCGCTCATCCCTTTTTTCTATCAGTCCCTGAAGAGCGACTCGTTCGATGAGACCGGGCGCTCGGGCTCGTTCTTAGTCCGGATGTATTCGCGGATCCGGCGATGGAAGAATACGAGATAGGTCAGAATGGCGATGATCAGGGTGTATATCCCCATCGTTAGCCAGACTACCCCGTTATAGGCGCTCAGGTCGTTGCGTGAGGTATTCAGGTTCAGCTCTTCGACATCGGCATCGCTCGGCATCTGATCCTCGAAATCGTCACGAATCCGGTAGATATCAGGATCGATCGTGAGGTTAGGATCCTTGAGATCACCGAGGGCGGCCTCGTCGATCGCGGATGTACTCGCGATAAAAAGCGGTTCGTCCGAGAAGATGAAGTTCCCGTCATCGTCCGTTTCGCCGCTCGAATAGTTGACCTCGATGCGTTCGAGAACGGCGATCTCTTCGGTATCCGGATCACGCAAGTAGTTATCGGTATCAAAAAGAAAGAGCACGGGGATGTTATAATAGGCGAAGGGCTCCGATGGGTTATAGAATACGCTACCGCGGTCACTCAGTTCTTCGTCGACCATGAGCGTCGGTCGATCGAGTTCGACAGTGATGCGGATGATCGGATCCTCGACCGTTTCGCCGTGCTCAACGATCGCGACGTTATTCGCGAGAATCGCATAGCCATCGAATGCCTCCTCTTCGCTGGTCGCTCCGACGGCATAAACCGATAGATCGACGCGATAGGAACTATCATCATCGCTAGCCTCGCCGGAATACTCATAGAGCGTCGGGGACATCCGAAAATAGTCGATGCCCATCAGCGTATTAAGGCCCTCCATGTAGGCGATATCGTCATCGACCCTGTCAGCGATCGTGTCGTCGTAGTAGTTCTGCAGTTTCGTGAAATAGGCGAACGAATAGATCTGGATCGTAAGAATGAATACCACGACAATGTATAGGATGCGTCCAATCCACTTGAACATGCGATCACAACCTTCCTAGACCATGATACAAAAAATGTCTTTGTTTCACAACTCAAACGGATGAAATTACATAATTTCACTTTACAATGGCTGAAAATATTGTATAATAATAGTTGCGTCATCGTATGGCGGCCGTGGCGAAGCGGTTAACGCATCGGATTGTGGCTCCGACACTGGAGGGTTCAACTCCCTTCGGCCGCCCCACCTATTTTCCTGAAACAAGGACGCGCATAGGCCCATAGCCAAGGGGTAAGGCAAGGGACTTTGACTCCCTCATCGTTGGTTCAAATCCAGCTGGGCCTGCCACCTATCTTCTACAGGACGGACCTTCTTGCGGTCCGTATTTTTTTATAGTAATCCGCCACGAGCGTAACTAGGATAGAGATAGAAGGAGGAATCGCTATGAAGAACTTGCTTGTTACTGGTTTGATTCTAGTTCTATTGCTCGTCTGTGGACCAGAGGTCCAGGCGCACGAGGAGGAGACGAGGAAAAACGTGCTCGATCTATCCAACCTCGTCGTCCGTGACGGTATGGCGCATACGAAAGAGGGAATCGATGTCGATGCGAACGAGAACTATACGCTCGTTATGAGCCGTGGGTTTCTAGGAGAGCACTACGCTTCGCTCGCAACGAAGGCACTCTTGATCGAGGGGGAGTCTAGCTCCGTGGAACGGACCTTCCGTAAGGACGGTGTAGAGCAGAGGGGCTACGTCGAGTTCGAGGCGCCCGGTGACCGGATCCACCTGACGGGCATCCCACTCGACCCGCAGGAGTGCTACCGGGTGATGCTCTTTAAGGGGGACTATGCTGACTATGCCGAATTCGAGCCCTTTTTTTCTGGGACCCTTGAGGTCCATAGCGAACGAACGATCGAGATCCCCTATGAAACCGAGCTCTCCGTAGCCGATATCGAGGATCAGGTCAGAGCCTACGGTCCGGGTCGACAACCGATCGAACATACGATGATAGAGGATGAATACTCATCCGGAAACCGGATGCCTGGGACCTACGCCTTGCGTTTCGAGGCAGTGCACCGAGACGTGATCGGTACCTTCCACCTGTTCGTTAACGTCGTCGATACCCGGCCACCAGAGATCAGTGGAGAAACCGAGTACTACTACGAGATCACGGAGCGTCCGACGGTCGCGGAGATCAAAGAGCTCATGGTCGTTGCGGACAACGTCGATGAACTCGGTCCCGAGGATCTCCGGGTCGTGACCGACACGT
>JBKHFR010000097.1:0-3984 GCA_046540115.1 Acholeplasmataceae bacterium
TTCACTTCGATTTCCTGTCCGGGATCGAGGACGTCCTCGATCTTGTCGATCCGGTAGTGGCTGACCTGAGAGATGCGCAAGAGACCGACGACGTGTTCGAAGCGTATCGTCGCTGCATGGGCCTCGAGCTTATCGACCTTACCCTTTAGGACATCGCCCGTATTGATCCGTTCGAGCTCTTCCTGGCGCGCTTTCAGTCGGGCCTCATAGGCTTCCTGGCGCGCTTTCTCGAAGATCGGCTTGCGGGAGGCGACGATGCGCTTGCTCCGCCCGCGCTGGGTCGCTTCGATGATCAGCATATCGAGCTCACGACCCTTGAGGTCATTCTTCTCTTTAACGAGATCGAAATCGAGTAGACTATAGGGAAGAAAGACGTCGTTACCCAGATAGGAGAGAATGATGCCCTTGTCCTTGATCTGGCGGACTTTTCCGCGGACGATCTCCTTATCCTGAACGGCGGTCTTGATCTTTTCAAAGTTCTCTTGCTGGAGAAGCGGTAAGCGCGACAAAAGGATCTGTGCGGGATCATCCGTCGTGATTTTCTGGACGCGGGCACGGACCTTTTGGCCCTTTTCGATCAGGCCGATGAACGTACTAGGCGCCGGTTTGCTGTAGTTATCGAGGTGGATTTTACCTTCCGTTATGTACTGGACGTCCAGGTAAATCGTGTTCTCTTCGATTTTGATGACCGTACCTTCGACGATTTGGCCGACCCTCAACGTATTAATCTCCATGTTTTTTCTCCTTTTTGTCGATTAAATCTATAATTCTATCGACCACCTCGTCGATGGTCAGATAAGTCGTATCGAGCATGATGGCGTCATCCGCCTTTTTCAAGGGCGACTGTGCCCTCGTCGAATCCTTTTCGTCGCGCAGAACGATCTCGTCGATCACGTTTCTCATGAAAACGCGCCTGCCTTTGCGCATGCTTTCCGCGAAGCGTCTTTTCGCGCGTTCCTCGACATTCGCTGTTAGAAAGACCTTGAGATCGGCGTTCGGTAGGACGACCGTACCGATATCCCGGCCATCCATGACGACGTTCCCGTTACGAGCTGCCTTTTGCTGCAAGGAAACGAGTTTCTTGCGTACGTATGGAAAGCTCGAGACGAGCGAGACGTTCTGTGTGACGTCGTCACAGCGAATCTTTTCGGTTACGTCGCGATCATCGATATAGATCCGATCACGTTCATAGCGGATTACGGAGGTTTCCAAAAAACGGTACGCTTGCTCATCGGTTAGATCGATTTCGTTTTCGATCGCCTTCAGCGTGACCGCGCGGTACATCGCGCCAGTGTCGATGTGCGTCCAGCCGAGACGCTTTGCCACTCGGGAACTGATCGTGCTTTTCCCTGATCCGGCTGGTCCGTCGATCGCGACTTTAAATCCAGGCATGATTAACCTCCATACAGGCTTCATTATACCATAAATATTGATTCTATCCAATCGAATATCAGTTTTTTTGCACGGTATGACCGTACAGGCGCTTGATCTCATGGATTTTCAAAGGACGGTAGGAGCCGCGCTCGACGCCGTCGAGCGTCAGGAAGTCATAGCGGACGCGCGTTAGCTTCTTGACTCGGTGTCCGATCGCCTCGATCATCCGCCTGATCTGCTTGTTTCTACCCTCCGTGATCACGACGGAAAGCAGCGTCGACCGGTTCTTTTTATCGAGCTCGAGAAGCGAGACGCTCTTCGGGATAGCAGGTCGTCCTGAATCGATCTTAACGCCTTTGCGGAGCATTCGAATCCGATTCCGAATGACGATACCATCGACCCGTACGAGGTACTCCTTTTCGATATCGTGCCGGGGATGCGTCAAGCGTTCGGTGAGCTCGCCGTCGTTAGTCAGGAGTAACAGGCCCGCCGTATCGAAATCAAGGCGACCGACGGGATAAACGCGTACTTCCCGGTCCTCGGGATCGAGGAGATCGATCACCGTTTTTCGCCCCTTTTCGTCGTCGGTCGTCGTAACGATGCCGGTCGGCTTGTTCATCAGATAGTAGACCCTAGCAGCGCGATCGACGCGCTTTCCGTCGACCTCGACGAGATCCGCAGGGCTTACCTTCGTGCCGAGTTCCGTCACGACCTTTCCGTTGACTCGAACGCGTCCTTCACGGATGTATGCCTCGGCCTTGCGGCGAGAAGCGACGTTCGCTCGGGCGATTACTTTTTGTAGCCGTTCCATTCCATCCTTGATCATGGTCGTGTACCGAAGAAAGCGGTGAGTGCGTACGAAAGGGGCCCTTGAAAAAGACCCCACCTTGACCCGAGTGATGCGTTCTGTTCCCTACTTTTCACGCGAGACATAGCTCCCATCGTAGGTACTGACGATGATGCGTTCGCCCTGTGCGATGAACAACGGCACCTTGACGAGTAGTCCCGTCTGCACGATGGCGTCCTTGAGCGCGTTCGTCTTCGTGTCCCCTTTGACTCCCGGAACGGTTTCGACGACTTCGAGAACGACCTTATCCGGTAGTGAGAGCCCGAGGATCTCACTGTTGTCATAGAACATGACCTGAACGTCCATGCCCTCATAGATATAGTTCAGTTCTTCCTTGATCTGCGCGGCAGGAATCTCGACCTGTTCATAGGTTTCGTTATCCATGAAATAGTGAAGATCTCCGGCGGCGTAGAGGTACTGCATCTTTTTCTTGTCGATCTGGGCGCGTTCGACCTTCGTTCCGGCATTGAACGTATGGTCAATGACGGCACCGGTTCTAAGATTGCGTAGCTTCGTGCGAACGAAAGCGGAACCCTTACCGGGTTTGACGTGCATGAACTCGATGACGGAGTAGATGTTGCCGTTGAATCGGATGGTCTGTCCCGTTTTGAAATCATTCGTACTGATCATGTGCTTCTGCTCCTTCGTTTACCACTGTCATTATACACGATGAGCGACGGTTAGACAACATCTTTCTCCTGCAAATATTCGACGGCTTCGAGATAGCTTTCGAAACCCTTACCGAAGAAGGCTGCCTCGCAAACCGCCCGGACGTAGTCGATGCGTCTGAAGTCCTCGCGCTGACCGATGTCGGAAAGATGGACTTCAACGACGGGAATCTCGAGGATTTCGATCGCGTCCCGAAGCGCGATACTCGTATGGGTGAGCGCTCCGGGATTGATCAAAAGGGCATCGAAGCTATCCGCGAAGGAATCGTGGATGACATCGAGGATTTCGCCTTCGTGGTTGCTCTGAAAGAACGTAAAATCGACCTCGGGAAAAGCATCTACGAGGTCGTCGTAGAGCTGCTCTAGGGTACGCGTACCGTAGTGCTGGGGATCCCTTTTTCCGAGCATGTTCAGATTGGGCCCATGGATGACGAGTAGTCTCATATCCCTTTCCTTTCTTTGATCAGGTTCCTGATATTCTCAACCGTTCCTTCGACCGTGCCGTCGTTCGTAACGATCAGATCGGCGAATGCTTCATAGGAGTCGCTGCGTTCCCTTTCTAGCAGGATGAGCGGTTTATCATGCAGTAGCGGACGGATAGGGCCATTTTTTAGTCTCTCCTCGAGCGTATCGATCCGGCACTTCAGGTAGATTACGATCCCTTCCATGTAGGAGCGATTGGCGGAATTCTCGACGATACCGCCACCACAACTGATGACGGCGTTCTGTTTTGCAACGCCCTTCAGAGCCTGCGTTTCGAGCTCGCGAAACGTTTCTTCGCCGTGGATCGAGAAGATCTCATCGATGAACATGAGGGCATCCTCCTCGATCCGGGCATCGAGATCGATCATCGGACGACCGAGCGCTGCTGCGAGCGCTCTGGCGACGGTCGACTTGCCGGATCCCGGCATACCGATCAGGTAGATATTCATATCCCTTCCTCGCTCTCATAGAATGATTCTAAGCGTTTCGCTACGTCCGATACGAGCGTTGAGCTCATAGCGTCGAAGTCCTCGGTTTCCATCTGGTGCTTGAACCAGGTCTTCTGTTTCTTAGCGAGCCTTTTGCTGGCCGTGATGATCGCTTCCTTTGCCT
>JBKHFR010000098.1:0-3980 GCA_046540115.1 Acholeplasmataceae bacterium
TTCAAAAGGAAGGTGGTAGCATGAAGCTCGCCTTCGCGATCGCCTGGCGCTTCCTAGCCTCGGCCAAGCGACAGACGCTCATCATCATCCTCGGAATCGCTGTCGGCGTTTCCGTTCAGGTCTTCATCGGTTCACTGATCGGCGGGCTTCAGGATGACCTGGTCGATACGACGATCGGCCAATCCTCCCACATCACCCTTAAGCACGCCGATGAGGACGTCCTGATCAAGGACTATGAGGATAAAGTCGAGACGATCGAGAGCACGATCGACGACCTCGTCGTTGCCTCCCCCGTCATCGACCTCGGCGGCATCCTCGAAAACGGCGATACCAAGAAAGAGGTGCTCCTGCGCGGCTTTGACTTCGATCGGGCCGATCGGATCTATCGCTTGGACGAAAAACTGACCGAAAACAGCCGGTTACCGGAAGAAGACGACGAGATCGCCCTCGGAATCGGCCTGATGGAAGAGCTCGGCGTCTCGGTCGGTGATACCATCGATCTCGACATCTTCGCCGAGCGCATATCCCTGACGGTCGTAGGCTCCCTGGATTTCAACGTTCGCCAGACCAACCGGACCTGGGGTCTCGGCACCATCGAAGCCCTCGAGGGCATCATCGAAGCCGAGCAGGCGACGTCGATCGAGATGCAGATCGGTGAGGTCTTTGAAGCGGAAACGCTCGCCGCTCGCCTCGATCGTCGCCTAGAAGACGATGACCTGACCACGACCGACTGGATGAGCGAGAACCAGGAACTACTGAGCGGTCTTCAGGGACAGAGCATCTCTTCGCTGATGATCCAGGTCTTCGTCATCATATCGGTCGTCCTTGGCATCTCCTCGGTCCTAGCGATCACCGTGATGCAGAAGTCGAAGCAGATCGGTATTCTTAAGGCCATGGGCATTCAGAATCGTGACGCTTCGCTCGTCTTTCTTTGTGAAGGGTTCATCCTCGGCATCTTCGGGGCGATCGGTGGCGTTCTGCTCGGTCTCGGTCTCTCCTATGCCTTCCAGACCTTCGCACTGAATCCCGATGGTACGCCGGTCGTTCCGCTGACGATCGATTCCGGATTCATCCTGCTTTCCGCGTTGATCGCTCTCGTCGCGTCGACGCTAGCATCGCTGATGCCGGCCATTAGATCGTCCAAACTGACCGTCATCGAGGTGATACGTAATGCCTGAACCCATCATCGAACTCAAAAAAGTCAACAAGATCTACGGCGAGAACACCCCGAATCCGACCCAGGCTCTCTACGACCTCGACCTGGCTTTCGAAGAACGCTCTTTCAATTCGATCATCGGTCAGTCCGGGAGCGGTAAGAGCACGCTCCTCAATATTCTCGGTACGCTCGACCGGGCGACGAGCGGAGACGTACTGATCGACCGGATCAATACCGCTCACATGAGCGAAAAGGAGCGCTCGATCCTGCGTAACGAACGCCTCGGTTTCATCTTCCAGTTCCACTACCTGCTGCCGGAATTCACGGCCATCGAAAACGTCCTGATGCCCTACCGCATCTCGAAGCGACCGATCACGAAAGAGATCCTGGCGCGGGCGGATGAACTGATGGAGATCGTCGGACTGACTCGCGTCAGGGACAACCTCGCGATCAACATGTCCGGGGGACAACAACAGCGCGTCGCGATCGCGAGAGCGCTCATAAACAATCCGAAGATCGTTCTCGCCGATGAACCGACCGGTAATCTCGATAGCGATACGACCGAACAGGTCTATGAGCTGCTCCGAACGATCAACCAGACGTATCGAACGACTTTTATCATCATCACGCACGACCGACATATCGCCGAAAAAGCGGACCGGATCATCGAAATACTCGACGGCCGGATCAACCTCGACATCGATAACCGTCTGCGCATCTAGCAGGCAACCCGGCTTCGGCCGGGTTTTTTCATGGTCGAAGTAGGGGTGTGACGCGATCGCTATATGAAAAAAGCGCGCACGCGCGCTCAAAAGGACGGTGACTAACCGGAATGAAACGTTTTATCCGCTGTGATGCATCGCGAAAGGACGGTTCGAACGGGTCCCTATTTCCCCTGGTAGATCATGCGGTCGTAGACGTGGCGGAAACCCATCTTCTCGTAGAGCTTCTTCGCCTTCTGATTGGCGGGATCGACGTGAAGGGAAAGCTTCTCACCGGTCAGGTCGATCGCCCGTTTGATCAGTTCGGTCCCGACGCCGCGCCCCTTCGTCTGCTTGGTGATCCCGATATAGCCGAGGTGGTAGGTCGGCAGGAAGTCGGCGAATCCCGTATGGACGACGATACAGATGCCCTCGACATTTTCTTTCGTCGAAGCGATCAGTACGTAGCCCTTTTCCATCGCCTGCTCGATCGCTTCGACCATTTCGATGGTCGGGTCGGAATACTGGGCGAGCCACGTCCGGGTATAGTCGAGAATCGTCTCTTTGGAGTAGCGCTCAAAGTCGTGGATGCGTTCGATGCGGATGCTGCTGACGCCGTCGTTGAGGACGATGACGTGGTTCTTGTTCGTTTCCGGCTTCTCGCGCTGTTGTTTCAGGAAGGCCGCGAAGGCATAGGCTTCCTGACGCGTGACGATCACGCGCTCATAGCGCTTCAGAAGCGTTACGCTTTCCCTGAGGAGTTCGTCGCTGACGCGGATGACGTCACCGTGCGTTTCTCTTAGGGCAGCGCGCGACTCGTCGATCAGGCGCTGGTCGAAAAGCGAGCGCTTCTCTGTCGTTGTCAGCCAGTCCTCGTGGTCGCCATTGGCGATCAGGTAGTCCTCGTTTAGAAACGTTCCGCACATGATGTTCGGGAATGACCGGATCCTGCCGTTGAGCCAGCTCTTGAGCACGGCATTGTACATGCTCGTAAGCGTATAGCCGTAGCCGAATTGGATATAGAAGTCGTCGATCGGCTCGACCGAACCGTAGATGATCTCCTCGGTGAGCTCTTCGAGCACCATCTGGGAGATGTGCGTGTTGGTATAGCCTTCGTAGGCCAGGTAGCAGTTATTCTTCCGCGCGTATTCGGTGATGGTCTCGGAAGCCGATTCGTGCCGTGACTTTCTAAAGTCGAGCAGCATATCAGCAGAAAAATAGCGGGACTTCCAGCGTTCATACTTAAAGATCGGTATGAGGACCCGGACGTCTTCCTGTTGCGCGAAATGGATCAGTGACGTCAGATACCGGAAGGAACCGTGGGCGAGAAGGGTATCGTATCCCTGCGCGAGGAGGTCCTTGATCAGCACTTCGGCGATGCGGTCGTGCTTATGCCCCGATGGATTCGATCCCTCGAGTTTCAAAAAGATGCGTTTGATACCGAGCACTTCCTCGAGCTTCCGTGCTCTTAGAAGCGGCGTCTTTCCACTTTTTAGCATGATTCCCTCCTTGTAAGCGATCCGATTTCAGTAAGTTCAGCGCGCAACCTCGATCCGATCTGCGAGATCGTAGGTCCTGTCATAGACCCGGATCTTCCTGTTCGAATCGGGTTTTTCGGGCGTGATCCGAATCCTCGTTCTCGTAACCTCTAAAGCGATCCGAACGCCTTCCAGGACGAGCGAAAGGCCGACGCTATCCCAGGCATTCGGTAATCGCGGGCTGAGCTGAGCGATCGCACCCTCGAGCCTTAGCCCTAGGAAACCATGGACGACCATCTGCCAGCTCGCGCCGTTAGCAGCGGTATGGATCCCGCCGATGAACGTGCCGCCGCTTACCGATTCGTTGGTGTTCAACAGGTCGATCATGACGGCCTTCTCGAATTTCTCGTAGGCCTCATCGAGCAATCCGAGCCGAGCGGCGACGATGGCATGGGTCGAGCGACTGAGCGACGAGAAGTGGAGCGTGCGCGGCTCGTAGTAGAGATAGTTGGCTCGTTGGACTTCCGCTGAAAAGAGGTTCGGGTGTAGGGCGAACAACTGGATGAGGTCGGCCTGTTTGATCACCTGCGTGAAGACGGCGATGCCCGTCGGCCAACCGTAGTATTCTTCCGGATCGATCAGTCG
>JBKHFR010000099.1:0-3913 GCA_046540115.1 Acholeplasmataceae bacterium
TTCGTCCAGGAAAAACTCGAAAACGCGGAAACGATCTATATCCAGCACGATCCTTCCTCGGGAAGGCAGGAAACCTATGGACGCTACCTCGGCCTCGTCTGGGTTGACGGCGAACTGCTCAACTATCTGGTCGTTGAGGCAGGCCTAAGCGAGAGTAAGTACAACGATGATACCGAATTCTTCGTTTTCAACGGCGTCACGCTCAACTACTGGTTCAGGCACGCCGAACAGGAAGCCAAAGAGGCTGAGCGCGGCATTTGGAGCTAGTCGATGCGCGTTTTTAATCGGATCCTGTTCGCTTTCATCGCCGCGATCGGTCTCTACCTCGTCTTTAATGCCTCCTATTCCTATGCCGTGACGCTCTATATGGAAACCGAAGGACAGGAGGCACTCGACCGGAACGACTATGCCTTTTTCATCTCGACGCGCTACTACGACGCGAACGAGGTGATTTCCGACACCTATGCGATCGACGACATGACGTTTCTCGTCAAGGTCTATAGCGTCGCGAACGTCGTAGAGGATGAGGAGCGCGTCGTCGACGGGATCTTCGTGCTCATGCACCAGACGGATGGCGCGCCGCTCGAAGAACCTTTCGGCGTAGAGGTATCATCGAGCGTCGGGGATATCGAAGTATCCTATATGGGAATCAAAATCCCGGGATTGCCGATCTATTCCTTCATCATTCCCGAGACGGAAACGACGCTCATCACGCGCGAACGGTTCACGGAGGATGGCGACTTTCAGGATATCGACCGGATCGACATCTACCGCGATGATAAGGACATCGGTTCGATCGATCTTCTCATCACGAGCGAGGACTTCACGTTACGAGAACCGCTCGAGGATTATCTCGAAGAAACGGGAGATGCGCCGACGGAAGGCTTCAAAAACGTAGCGGTCATGCCGAGGATCGAGATCGACACCTCAACGATCGTCATCCGGAGCGTCATCATCTACAGCGTTTTCGTTTTCGCTGTCATGGTCGGGCTATTCTTTATCCGTAAGAAGCGAATGGGGCGCGGAAAACCGACCGAAGGTATCCGCCAGGACATCGAAAAACTTACTAGCAACAAAGACAAATAGCGATCTGGAGCATCGCTATTTTCTTCGAAATGTGTTATAATATTCCAATCACCACTAGAAAGGACAGAAAGGATATGAGCGCTAACGAGCGCATTTCCCGAGAGATCGAACGGTCGAAACGGATCATCATTCACCGGCACGAGCGCCCCGATATGGACGCCATCGGCAGTCAATACGGGCTCGCTCTCCTACTTAGAGAAAACTATCCCGATAAGGAAGTCTACGCGGTCGGGGATGTCAATGACATGGTCTTTGACGCGGTCATGGACGACGTTTCAACGGAGCAGTATGCGGACGCGCTCGTCATCATCACCGATGTCTCGGTTTCGCACATGATCAGTGACGATCGCTATCTTCTGGCCAGAAGGCGGATCATCATCGATCACCACACGAACGATACGGATGTCGCCGATGTCGCCGTATTCCATCGTGATGACTCGTTTTCTTCCGCTTCGGAAATGATCATCGACCACGCCCGGGCAACCGGACTGAGCATCACGCCCGAGGCAGCGCTCTATCTCTATGGCGGCATGGTAACCGACACGGGGCGATTCCTGCACCTCAAGGATGCTAGCAGGACGTTCGAACTCGCATCCTATATTACCGGATTCAAACCCGATATCGAGCGAATCTACACCTATCTCTATACCGAACCGTTGAAGAAGCGGCGCATCAAGCACCTGTTCTCCGACTTCGAGTTGACCGCACACGGAGTCGCCTACCGAAGGAACACCCACGATATCGTTCGGCAGAGCGGGCTCGACTTCCAGACGGTTAGCCGCGGCATGGTCAACCAGATGGCGGGGATCAAGGAAGTACCGATCTGGGCGAACTTCACGGAGGATATCGAACGGAACGCGATCATCGGTGAGTTTCGCTCACGGGGAATCTCGATCGTTGATATCGCAAAGACCTATGGTGGGGGCGGACACGACCAGGCCTGTGGCGCGACGCTTAAGGATTGGCAGGAAGTCGATCGGATCATCAAGGATTTAGACGAAAGGGCGAAAGCACATGGAACGCATACTTAAACTGATCAAGGCATATGAGACGATCATCATCCACGGACACAAGCGTCCTGATGGGGATTGTTACGGGTCACAGTTCGGGCTCAAGGATATCCTGACGGCTTCCTTTCCGAACAAGAACGTCTACGTCGTCGGACAGACGAGCGAATACGTCCGCTTTCTCGGGGAAATGGAGGACATCCCGGATAGCACCTATCGGGATGCGCTCGCGATCGTCGTCGATACGGCCTCAGAGGACCGGATCAGCGATCCTAGATATAGGCTCGCCAAGGAGGTCATCAAGATCGATCACCACATTCCGGTCGATGACTACGGGAACCTGCGCTGGGTCGATACGTCCTTTCCTTCCTGTGCCCAGATGATCACCTATTTCTACGATCGCTTCAAGAATCAGCTCCAACTGACGAAACAGGGCGCGATCGCCCTTTATACCGGGATCGTCACGGATACCGGAGGCTTCCGGTATCGTGGCGTATCGCAGCTCACGCACCAGCTCGCCGGCCTTCTCATCGGCAAGGGCGTCGATGTCGAATACATCAATGGGTACCTGAGCAAGGAAACGCTCGATAAGATCGCCCTAAAGGGTTACGTATACAATAACTTTAAGGCGACCAAGGGCGGGTTCATCTATCTCGAGATGACGCGTAAGGTCATCGACTCCTATGGCGTGAGCGATGAGGAAGCGGCCTCCGTGGTGAACCTGCTCGCCGGCGTCGAAGGCTTTCCGGTTTGGGCGCTATTCATCGAGTACCCGGATGAGATCCGCATCCGCCTGCGCTCTTCCGGCCCGACGATCAACGAACTCGCGAACCGCTATGGCGGAGGCGGACACGCCCGAGCTGCCGGGGCGAGAATCGGATCCTGGGATGACGTCGAGGCCTTCGTCAGGGATGCCGAGGATGTCATTAAGACCTACCGGAAGCAGGATTGAGATGCAGACCGGTAAGCGTTCGCTCAAGGATATCGAAAAAAGCCTGACGAAGACCTATAAGAAGGACATCCTGAGACCGTTTGTTCGGGCGATCAACGACTATCGTCTGGTCGAGGAAAATGACCGGATCGCTGTCGCTGTCTCTGGCGGCAAGGACAGCCTGATCCTAGCGAAACTGTTCCAGGAGATCAGGCGACACCGCAAGATCGACTTCGAGCTCGTCTTCATCACGATGGACCCCGGCTTCAACCGGATTAACCGTCAGCTCCTCGAAGCGAACGCCGCCTACCTCGGGATTCCCCTCGCTATCCATGATTCCCGGGCCTTCGCTTCTCTGGCGGATATGGCACCGAAGAGCCCGTGCTATCTGTGCGCGAGGATGCGTCGAGGGTTCCTCTACCGGGTCGCTAAGGAACACGGCTGTAACAAGCTCGCGCTCGCCCACCACTTCGATGACGTCATCGAGACGACGCTTTTAAATCTCTTCTATGGTTACGAGGTCGCGACGATGGTTCCTAAGATCACGGCTAAGAACTTTTCGGGCATCGAACTGATCAGGCCGCTCTTCTACGTCAGGGAGCGGGATATCGAGAGGTGGCTCACCTACAGTGGGATTACGGCGATGGATTGTGCCTGCAGCGTCGCTGGCGAACGGATCGGATCGAAGAGACACGAGATCAAGGAACTCATCAGAGCCATGCGCAGGACGAACAGGGATGTCGACCGGTCGATCTTTCGAGCAGCCCATAACGTCAACCTCGAAGCCATTCTAGGATATAAGAATCTCGATGAAAAAAAGGATTTCAATGCACTCTATGAGGAAAGGAGAATGAAGCATGAACATAATGAGTGACGTACCCATTCCGCT
>JBKHFR010000100.1:0-3787 GCA_046540115.1 Acholeplasmataceae bacterium
CACTACCTCAGACAGGAGATCCTGAGCGTTCAGGAGCTAACGGATGACCACGTGATCCTGAACTATCTCATGCTCGATGCCCAGGCGCTCTTCAGCAAGTACAACCACTACAAGGATGCCATTCGCGTGCTCAATAAGTTCCTACCGAGGATCAGGCGCATGCAGAAAGTCTACTGAAATCGATCGAGAGGGGGAAATCTCCTCTTTTTTTATAGCTGTTCTCGACCCCTTTTTCTCCTTTATGAGCCGATTTTTGATTGACTATTATCGCCGTTTACTATATACTTATTAGGGTTAAGGAGAGAGCGATATGCGAAACATCCGCCTATTCAAACTAGCAAAGGGCTTTCTTGTCCTCGTCCTCGTAGCTGCCGTTCTTACGGCTTTCCACCAGTGGACGTACTCGAATGTTCCCTTGTTCACGCAATACCTGATCAGATCGCTTTTAGAACAACCCGGGATCGCCGATTCGGCGGTAACCGTCAATCGGGTCAACCTGCCCGCTTTTTTAATCACCTATTACGAATACGCACCGACATTCATGAACCTCGTGATCCGGATCGCCACGACACTGCTCGCGCTCCAGGTCTTCCGGTTCACCTTTCGTTTCTTCGAGATGTATGTCCAGGGCTATGCCTTCGAGAAGCTCGGTGAGCGGTTGCGTATCCGGCTATACCGGCACATACAGGACTTGCCCTATCGCTTCCACAATAATGCCGATTCGGGTGACCTGATCCAGCGCGTAACGTCCGATGTCGAGGCGGCCACGAACTTCCTCATCCTTCGCATGCTCGAGGTCGTAAGGCTGTTAGCGACGCTCGCTTTCGGTTCCTACCAGCTCTACCAGCTCAACCCCTTGATGGTATGGCTCACGCTTGCGCTAGTCCCGCTCGTCGGGATCTCATCGACGATCTACTTCATCCGGATCGACCGGATCTTTCGGAGTATCGAAGAACGGGAATCGGAGATGATGACCGTCATCCAGGAGAACCTGTCGGCGGCGCGCGTCGTCCGAGCCTTCGCGAACGAAGCCTATGAGATCACGAAGATGGAAGAGAAGAATTCCGCCTTTACCAGAGCGCTCAAAAAAGCGAACCGGATCATCGCTGTCTACTGGGGAATGATGGATTTCATCGGTATATCGCAGTATCTGATCATCATCGCGATCGGCGTCTACGACGTCAGAGCCGGACGGATGGATGCTGCCGCTGTCGTCGCTGCGCTCGCCTTGGTCGGCATGCTGATCTGGCCGGTTCGTGGACTCGGACGGATCATCAACGACTACGGTAAGGCGCTCGTAGCTTCCGATCGGATCAACGAGATCCTGGACTTGCCGAGCGAATACGAGCATAACGGAACCGAGACGCCACCGATCAAGGGGAAAATCGAGTTCAAGGACGTTTCCTTCGCCTTCCCGGATACGAGCGAACACCTGCTCAAGGGCGTGAACTTCACGATTGAACCCGGTCAGACCGTGGCCCTCATCGGACGAACCGGAAGCGGTAAGTCGACGATCATCAACCTTTTGCTCCGGATGTATGACTATCAGGCCGGAGAAATCCTGATCGACGGCGTGCCCCTCGACCGGATCGAGAAGAAATACATCCGCAAGCACATCGGCGTCGTCCTGCAGGAGCCGTTCCTCTATTCGAAGACGGTCTTTGAGAATATCGCGATCGCAGCGAAGGACGTCGAGGAAAGAAGCGTGCACCAGGCAGCGGAAATCGCCGCGCTCGCTAAGGACATCAAGACCTTCAAACAGGGCTATCGGACGGTCGTCGGCGAAAAGGGAACGACGCTTTCAGGAGGCCAGAAACAACGGGTCGCCATCGCTCGCGTGCTCGTCGCCGATAAGCCGATCCTCATCTTCGACGACGCCTTAAGCGCGGTCGATACCAAGACCGACACCATGATCCGTAAAGCCCTAGACGACAAGGCCATGGGCCAGACGACCATCATCATTACGCACCGCATCACGACGGCGAAAGAAGCCGATCGGATCATCGTGCTCGACAAGGGACGGATCGAGGCGATCGGTACGCACGAACAGCTGAGCCGTCAAAAAGGGCTCTATCAGAAGCTCTGGGGGATCCAGGGCAAGCTCGAACAGGCGTTCGAAACGATGGTCGAGGAAGGTGAAAGCCATGGACTATGAACAACAGGACGAGCTAAAAAAGGTCCAGATCGGAACTTGGAAAAAGATCATTTCCATCGTCTTTCGGTCGAAGAAGCACCTCATCCTTCTCATCACGTTCGCGAGCCTGCTGGCGCTCCTCGACGGGGCTATTCCGCTTTTGAACCGCTACGCGATCGACACGTTCTTTATCGCCGGCGATTACCGCACCTGGCCCTATTTCGTCGCCCTTAATCTCGCCTTGGCGCTCGGCTTCGGTCTTTCCGTCTGGGGTTTCATCAAACAGGCGGGTATCATCGAGGCGGAAACGAGCTATGAACTAAGGAAACAGGCGTTTCGAAACCTCCAGAAGCTGTCCTTTTCCTATTTCGACCGGACCCCGCAGGGCTGGGTCATGGCCCGGATGACCTCGGATGCCCGCAAGCTCTCTTTGATCATTTCCTGGGGGCTCGTCGACCTCGTCTGGGCTAGTCTATCGATGCTCATCATCCTGGTCGTGCTCTTCGTCACCCATGCCAGGCTCGCGCTCATCGTGATGACGATCGTCCCGATCATGCTGCTCGTAGCCTACTATTTCCGGAAACTGATCCTTAGGTTTCACCGGATCGCTCGGAAGCACAATTCCCACCTGACGGCCCAGTACAGCGAGGGGTTTCTCGGCGCGAAGACGACGAAGAGCCTGAGCATCGAGGAAAGCAATTTCGCTGAATTCGCCGAAACCGCGAGCCGCCTGCGCCGTTCGAGCATCAAGGCGGTCATCTCCTCCGCGCTCTTTTCTTCGATCCTGCTTTTTCTCGCTTTCGTCGCCGTTTCGCTGACGATGTATCAGGGGAGTATCGAAGTGCTAGAATTCGCCATTACCGTCGGTACGCTCCAGATGTTTATCGCCTATACGATCAACTTCTTCGAGCCGGTCATCGAGCTCTCACGGATCCTTTCCGATTTCCAGAACGCCCAGGCATCGGCCGAGCGGATCGTCGAGCTGATCGAAACGAAACCGGAGCTAACCGATACACCGGAAGTCGAACGGAACTATGGGACGCTTCTAAAGGAAAACAGGGAGCAGTGGGAACCGCTTCAGGGCGACGTCCGTTTCCAGGACGTGACCTTCTGGTATAAGGAAAACGAGGTCATTCTCGATCGCTTCAACCTGGCGGTCAAGGCCGGCATGAGCGTCGCTCTAGTCGGCCATACCGGTTCCGGTAAGACGACGATCGTAAACCTGCTTTCCCGCTTCTATGAACCGAAAGCGGGCTCGATCCTCATCGACGGCAAGGACTACCGCCAAAGAAGCATCCAGTGGCTCCACCGACGCCTCGGCTACGTCATGCAGAGCCCGCACCTATTCAGTACGACGATCAAGGAGAACATCCGCTACGGACGGCTCGAGGCGAGCGACGACGAGGTGATCCACGCCGCTCGAATGGTCGGGGTCGACCGGTTCGTCGAAAGTCTTGACGCCGGCTACGATACGTTCGTAGGCGAAGGCGGAAGCCTGCTTTCGATCGGACAGAAACAGCTGATCTCCTTCGCTCGAGCGGTACTAGCCGATCCGCGCATCCTCATTCTCGACGAGGCGACCTCGTCGATCGACTCCGAATCGGAACGGATCATCCAGATGGCAACCAGAAAGCTACTGGAAGGAAGGACGAG
>JBKHFR010000101.1:0-3779 GCA_046540115.1 Acholeplasmataceae bacterium
AGCCCGCTCACGAGTTCGACGAGCGCGCCATCCTTGAGCTCGTCGCCATCGAGCGCGAGTTCCGGAGTCCGGACCGCATAGCCGGTAATGATATCCTCGGTTGCCGTTCCTAGGTCATCGATGGCTTTAGGAGCGCTATAACTGAAAATCGAGGAATCATCGAAACGCTCGAAAGCCGCTTCCGCCACGCCCGGTTCGGCGAGATCGGATAGGACATCGAGATTCAGATCATCGGGATCGTCGAGCAGAGTGCTGATGTAATCAAGGGAAAGCGTTACGTTCGGCATGAGCTCGGTCGATGCGCCCAGGTCGAGTACTGCCTCTAACAGCGCGTCGACCTCGGTTTCCCAGGCCGCGCTGTCCGGATCGGCACCCTCGAGTTCCGGAGGCAAGAATATCAGTTCCTGATCCTCGCTCAGCGTCTTAACGATGTGCGCGACACTCTGAGTCAGCAGTTCCGAGTTCTTATTCGCCGGCGTATCGAGCAGATAGTCGCGGAAAGCCGGATCCGCTAGAAGGCCAGCGAAATCGACGTACTCATAGAAGTCGACGCGTTCATACTCCTCACCGAGATATCCGGCGGCGTAGTGCGCGAGTTCGAGTACGGTCTTCATTTCCTGACCGAGATCGACGTCATCCGGTACGTAGAGGAATTCCTCGAGGCCGAATTCATCGCGGGCGTATTCCAATCCGGATGCGCCGATGCGATCGACGATCTGCAGGTCAGCAATGGATGACGTCATGTCATTTAGTTCATACTGCGGCAGTTCACCGAAACGGATCGCGAGATCCACGATCGCATCGGTCGTCATGTCGCTTATATCTATGATTTCAGAAATGGTGGTAAATTCGTAGGCGGAGTCAGCGATGTCAAGAACGGTATTAAATTCCTGACCGAAGTTGAAGTCGACTTCGCCGCTTTCAGGATCGCTCATCAGCGCCTCATTGGCGAGTTCGATGAGCTCTTCGTCCTCAAGGATGATTTCGACCAGAGTCGGAGCGGCCAGTTCGAGCACGGTATTGACGACCTGGCTGTCTTCGAAGATCTTTTCTGCGATCGTTCGTACCGCGTCGCTCTGGTTGTCGACGACTTCATCGATCAGACCATAGTAGTCCGGGTCATCACCAAACAGGCCCGTAAGACCGAGCTTAACGGCTTCCTTGTAGATATCGGCGACGTTATCGATCTCGTCGCCCCACTCGACATCCGCGAGTGCCTCGATAATCGAATCAGCGAGTTCTTCCTCGAAATCATCGCTGAGCAGTTCATAGAAGGCATAGTCGACACCGATCGGGATCGCTTCGACGACTAACTGGATATCGGCCAGGTTCTCGATGAGGGCACCGAGCCATTCGCCATTATCTTCGTCGAGCAGCGTCTCGGGATCATCGATGTTTTCGAAGAGCGTCACGAGATCGATATCACCGTATTCATCGCTATAGAAGGTCTCGACGAGCCGTGCGATATTCTGCATTTCTCCCGTATCGCCGATGAAGTATTCGAGGTCGCTGATCGCGAAATCGAGCCGGTCCTGTAGGTATGCTTCCACCTCTTCGGGCGGCATCCATTCGATCAGTTCCTTCGCTTCTTCGAGCGTCGTCGCGTAGTCCAACGCTGCGTTCAAGAGAACGAGGGTCTCGGAATCACCGAGCGCGCGCAGGACATCCGCGAGCGCCTGTCCTTCTTCACGTGACAATTCGAAGAGCAGTTCCGTATTCTCGGCATAGTCCAGAAGGTCACCGACAGAACCGAATTCGAGCACCTCTGCGACGACGTCGTAGAGACGGTCGAACTCATCGTTCCAGTCGATCTCTTCGAAGCGTTCGAGCGCATCCGCGCTCTTTTCACGTTCATAGAGATCGGTACCATCGAGCATATCCGGCAACAATTCCGTGACGCCGTACTCCGTACCGACCGGAATCATGTAGTCGATCAGCTCCGAATCACCGAGCTGGTCGAACACGTATTCGATGTCATCGAGGTTATCGGCAGAGATCGATTCGACGTCGAAATCGCTATCGAGATAGCCGTTTTTCGCCAGAACGGAGGCGATACCGATCAGACCCTCGAATTCGTTACCGTAGTTGACATCCCGTTTCGTTTCATCCTCTTCTACGATGGTCGTCGTAAAGACCATGTCGAAGAGCAGGCGATCGACGGTCTTTCCGCCGATCTCGAAACCGGAAACAGCGGAGGACATCCCGCTTTCGTTGACTTCGTCGATCGAATCGAAGATCTCTTCGTAGTCATTGCCATTGACTTCGATCTCCTGATCACCGACGGTAATCGTCATCATTTCTCCCTGCTGTTCGAGATCGGTTCCCGATTGTGGCGTTTCCGTGAAGCTAGCGAGAACGAACACGGGAAGCAGGAGAACGAACGCTACGAGAAGACCGCGAACGGCACCGAACACCCCACCGAAGAGACGCCCGAGCAAGTTCTTGTCATACGTTCTACTCGGCAGTAGGCTGTAACGTTCTTCAAAAGGCTTATTCCGCATTTCTTCCTGTTTCTTCCTATCCTGTCTGGCGAGCAATCCTGGCAGAATGTAGCGTTGCCAGAACGTCCTAAAGATGATGAGCGTCAAAAGCCATTTGACGATCGGATAGAGCAGGAAGAACGCGACGATGCGAACCACGAGATCTACCAGCGATACGACGACGCCGCTAAACCTCGGATCCGTCAAATACTGCTCAAAGTCCGATGGGATCAAACCGCCGGAAACATTTTGGATGAATGAAACCAGTGAATCTGGCGTAAAGAACCAACGGACCGTTATGAGGGAAACGAGCCAAAGCGTCACCACGGTCATGATGATGCTTACCAAGGTGTAGTACCCGGATTTTTTCGTTCCTCTCATGAAGCCGATCAAAAAGTGAATTAACACGAAAAAGCTTACAATACCCCATTGAATTAGCAACAATGATGGCATAATACCTACCACCTTTCTTTTGTCTTACACCATTTCCTATATTTTACCTCATGTGTCCCTATTTTAACAAAAAAAAGCGCGAACTTCAACAAAATATAAACGAAGTTATATATTTTACCCTTTATTAACGCCGCATTCCTTTTCATTTCGCTGAAAGTGTTTACATGTAAGAGTTAAACAGGTCCTTTTCGGGGTGCTTTTAGGTGATAAAAACGCCTTTTTCGACTGTTTTCGCCCGTAATAGAAAAGCTATAAAAAAGTCGGCCGAAACCGCGCTCTATCCACTTATCTTCACCGGTTTCGAGCGATGCTAACCGCTAGCTCGGACGATCAAAAAAAGAAAGCGCTTGTTTTCGGTAAAGGAATTAGTAGAATCAGCGTCGATCGGCCGTGCTCGTCCTCGTTTTAGGCGCTCGCCTTATCCGTTGGTTCACTCTGCAGGATATCGAAATCACGGCCGGCCAAAAGGTCACAATCCTCTAGGCTCATCGTGAAACACTCGTCGTTGATGAACAGATCGGCGTAGGAATTGCCGACGTGCAGGATCATCTCGATGAGCGTCTTGACGTCCTGCTTGTTCCGGATATAGATCGGTTCATAGACGACGGCATCGTCGTCCGTGTAGAAAAGGAGTCGAATGAAGTAACCCGAATAGAAGTCGTCCTCGTAGATCATGACCTCATAGTCGAGGTATGAAAGGATCATGAGCATGATGAGTCGTTCGGTCAGAAGGTGATCCCCGCGCTCCAGGAACTCCATCAGTTTGGAGGCGACGTCATCGATCAGCTCAGCGAGCAGGATGTCGTCGGTTTTTCTGGCATAGAGGCGCTTGATGTAGGCGGGTTG
>JBKHFR010000102.1:0-3706 GCA_046540115.1 Acholeplasmataceae bacterium
GGCGATCGTTTTCTCGAGCGCTTCGATCTGGTCCTTATACTTGTTCTTTCGTTCCTTTTTTGTCGTTTCGCCAGGCTTCGACCGACCGGTTCCTTCCGTTTGTTCGCTCTGTTTCTGATCCGTGGGTGCTCGTTTCCGATCGCCCTTTATTTCAGTTTTTTCGTCCGTCCGTTTCGTTTCCGTATCGCTTGCTGTTTTCTTTTCGTCTTCCATATACATCATCCTTTATGATTTGTAGAGTTTTGCTAGATTCCCGGCGATATACTCGATCAGAGGGATGACCTTGCTATATTCCATCCGCTTCGGACCGAGAACCGCGATCGTACCGTGTTCGTCGTCGCTGATGCGGTAGGGGATCGAGATCATCGTACAGTTTTCCATCGGGATCAGCTTTAAGTCGCTACCGATTCGGATGGAAAGGCCGTCCTGACTGCCGATGAGCTTGACGAGTTCGCGACGGTCGAGCATCTCAACGAAGCCCTTGATGTGTCGGGCACTATCGAATTCGGGCTGTCCGAAAACATTCGTTACGCCGGAAAGATAGAGGTTGTCCTCGGCGAATCTCGCGAAGGCGCGGATGAACGAATGCATCAACTGGACTTGATACTCGACGACGGCAGCGATTTCTTTTCGCGCGAAAGTCGTTTTGAGAATGTCGCTCGCTTCGGCG
This sequence comes from Acholeplasmataceae bacterium, assembly GCA_046540115.1. GTDB lineage: Bacteria > Bacillota_I > Bacilli_A > Acholeplasmatales > Acholeplasmataceae > RECG01. The sequence goes on from JBKHFR010000102.1 coordinate 671, forward strand.
AGCACGCGATCTCTTAGCAGTTCGTCGAGCGTCTTGATGACGTTCTTGAGATCGTCAGCCTTCATCTCTTCGGGGATCTGGAAATTCTGGTGCTGGACGTGGCCCTTATCCGTTACGATCAGGATGACGGCCTCCTCGTCCGAGATCGGGATGAAGTCGATGCGCTTGATCGTATCCCGATCGCTGTTCGGTCCGATCGCGAGCGCCGTATAGTTCGTCAGGCGGCTTAAAAGGTGGATGGCTTCCTCGATCGCCTGTTCGCGCGCGAGCCTGTTCTTATCGAAGATCTCGTCGATGAGAGGAAACGAATCGACGACCTGTTGATCACGCGTGACGAGATTCTCGACGTAGTACCGGTACCCCTTTTCGGAGGGCACCCGGCCGCTCGAGGTATGCGTCTTTTCGAGAAAACCGAGTTCCTCGAGTTGGGCCATGTCATAGCGAAGTGTCGCGCTCGAAAAATTGAGGTAAGGCATTCGCGTCAACGCCTTTGAACCTACCGGCTGTGCGTCCTTGACATAGGCTTCGACAATGGCTTTCAGGATCAATTTCTGTCTACTCGTGATCACTTAACCACCTCTTTAGCACTCCTTTAACATATGTGCCAACTCTATTGTATAACATCGTCCTGGCACTGTCAAGAATTATGTGCTATAGCCGTAGAATCCTTGTTCCGAGCTCGTTTTAGCGCCTGAGCTGTTTCTTCCACTTGCCATAGAACGGATTATTCCTTTGCTCGTGGCGGATCGAACTCATACGGTCGTGACCGGGACAGATGCGCGTTTGCGCCGGCAGTTCCATGATCCGCAGCACGCTTCGCTTGAGCTCCGACAGGTTGCCGGAATAGAGGTCGTGCCGGCCGACGGCCTCAAAAAAGAGCGTATCCCCGGTATAGATCTCGTCCCGATGGAGGAAAGAGCAGCTCCCTTTCGTATGACCGGGCGTATGCATGACTTCGATATAGCCGTTACCGAGAGGAAGACGCATGCAGTCCATGAGGGATCGGATCGTCAGATTCCGCCGCTGATAGGGGTGCTTGCGGGGGTGATAGCCGTTGGCCTCATCCATGAATAGGAGCGCAGCATCGCTCATGTGGATGTAGATCGGTACGTTAAAGCGCTCGATGTCGTCGACGTGATCGCTGTGCGCATGCGTCAAAAGCACGCCCATGAGCTTGCGTGATCCGAGCGCATCGCTGATTTCAGCGTAGTGGCTGGCGGGGTCGATGACATAGCACTGGTCGAAACGACAGACGAGGTAGGCATGCGCGTTTTCGTCGTTTCCACGAAATACTTTCATCTAAAGGACAATAGAAAAAAAACTATTCGGGCGAATAGTTTATTTCTTTTCCCTGTGCAGCGTATGCTTGCGTAGGCGTGGACAGTACTTTTTCATCTCGAGACGATTCGGTGTCGTCTTCTTGTTTTTCGTCGTGTGATAGTTCTCGTCTCCGCACTCCGTGCATACCAGTTTGACCAATGTGCGCATTCTACATACCTCCAAACGTACGGTAACAGTATAGCAAAACGCCTCGGGATTTGCAACGACTTTAAGACTTTTTTCTTAAGGCCGCCATAAAAACGGTAAAATGCTGTTATTCACGCCGCCAAACATTTATAATATGGGTAGGTGATCCTATGCAACGAATCGAATCGAGACCCGTCATGGTCGGCGACCTGCAGCTCGGCGGCAATGACCGGGTACTGATCCAGAGCATGACCAATACGCCGACTAAGGACGTCGCTAAAACCGTAGAACAGATCGAGACGCTCGCCCGAGCCGGCTGTGAGATCGTTCGCCTCGCCGTCCTCGACTTCGCCGATGCCGAGGCGATCCGAGCCATCCGCTCGCGCACCGGTATCCCTTTGGTCGCCGATATTCACTTCGACTATCGGCTCGCGCTCAAAGCGATCGAATCCGGTGTTGATAAGCTCCGGATCAATCCCGGTAACATGAAAAAAAAGGAGCACGTCGAAGCCGTCGTTGCGGCGTGCCGAAAAAAGGGCATTCCGATCCGGATCGGCGTCAATAGCGGTTCGCTTCCCGATGGTCTCGAACCGACGGCCGAAAACATGGTCAGAGCCGCGCAGCGCCATGTCTCTATCCTCGAAAAGCTCGATTTTAAGGATATCGTGATCTCCCTCAAGGCGACGAACATCGAGACGATGATCGCGGCTAACCGCATCGCTGCTCGCACCTTTCCCTATCCCCTGCATCTAGGCGTAACCGAGGCGGGAACGGCTTTTAGCGGCGCGATCAGGAGCGCGATGGGGATCGGCACGCTCCTCATGGAAGGCATCGGCAGTACGATCCGGGTGTCGCTCACCGATAATCCCCGGCTCGAGATCCAGGCGGCGAAAGAAATCCTCAACAACCTCAACCTGATCGATAACGTCCCCAAACTGATCTCCTGTCCGACGTGCGGACGCCTGCAATACGACATGGTCGACATCGCAAAACGGATCGAAACCCATCTTCTCAGCGTTAACAAACCGATTACGGTCGCGATCATGGGATGTGCCGTAAACGGTCCCGGAGAAGCGAAGCACGCCGATATCGGAATCGCTGGCGGAGTCCATGAAGCACTGCTGTTTAAGAAAGGCCAGGTCATCAAAAAGATCCCCGAAAAGGACATCTATGAGGAACTCGTGAGGGCGATCGATGCCTTCGAAAAATAGAGAAAGGGCGTACGCTCCATCGAGCGGATGCCCTTTTAGTATAGAACCGTTTCGATCAGTCGGTGCATGGCACTGATCCCTCCCTGATCGAACTTGAAGACCCCGGCATCCTCGAGCACGCTTACGAACTTCTTTCCGACTTCGTCAAGGAGGTCCTCGAGGGTCCAGGTCGTCCTCCGTACTCTGAGTCCTTCATACCAGTGCGCGTGTCGAGCGAGCTGTGCGGAAAGGTTTCGCTCACGATTACGAAGCGCTCTTAGGATCATCCTGAGCTCACTTTCGAGCCTACCCGGCAGGATCGCTAGCCCCATCGCTTCGATCAGGCCGATGTTTTCCTTTTTGATGTGCTGGACGTCCG
>JBKHFR010000103.1:0-3596 GCA_046540115.1 Acholeplasmataceae bacterium
CGATCTTCTTCAGCTCCCACATCCTGAGCGAAGTCCAACGGATCTGTGACCGCGTCGGCATCATCAAGGACGGTCGGCTCGTCCGGGTCGAAACCATCGATGCCATCATGAAGACGCGCGCCAAAAGGGTCCGGATCAGGACGAGCCAGGACTTCATCCAGGAAGACGATGATATCGTCGACCTCAAACGAGAAAACGATGAGGTTTCCTTCGTCTATACCGGAAAGATCGAGCGGTTACTATTGATGCTACAAGGGCATGGGATCGACGACCTTTCCATCGTTGACCCGACGCTCGAAGAGGTCTTCATGCACTACTACGAAAGGGATGATGACCGATGAAAACGCTCATCCGCACGGAATTCAAAAGGAACTTCAAGTCCTGGGTGCTATGGACGGCGATCATCGCCGGACTGGCCGCGCTCATGCTCTTTCTTTTTCCCGCCTTCGAGGACGCCTTCGCCGAGATCGAGGATTTTCTGAGCATCTACCCGCCGGAGTTCCTCGAAGCCTTCGGGATCGGTGAGGGCGGGCTCGACATGACCGATATCTACGGCTGGTTCGGCGTCGAAGGCTATCTCTTCGTGACGCTGATCGGCGGGAGCTACGCCGCCATCATCGGTAGCAGCATGCTCAGTAAGGAAGAGGACGACCATACGATCGAGTTTTTGCTCGCTCAGCCGATCAGCCGCAGCCGGATCCTTTTCGGCAAGTTCATCGTCATCGCCCTCTACCTCCTGATGATGAACGCCGTCGTATCGGTCGTCCTGCTCGTCGCCTTCAGTGTTTTCGGCGAGCTCGAGCCGGTCATCTGGCTGCTCTATAGTTTCGCTCCCGTGCTCCTACAGCTGGTTTTCGCTTCCGTGGCGCTTCTGATCAGCATCTTCGTTACGAAGTCACGCCGCGTCATGTCGATCGCCCTCGGCCTTTCCCTCGGCATGTATGTCGTCGACCTCATCTCGAAGCTGACGGAAGAAGCCGAGTTCCTGAAATACGTAACGCCCTATGAATACGTCAACGCGACGACCATCGTCAAGGAACAGAGGATCGAGCCGCTCTATCTCTTTTTGTCGCTTGTGATCATCGTCGTTTCCTTGTTTCTGACGTGGCGGCTCTACCTGAAGAAGGATATCGCGACCTGATTGTCTATGCCAGTGGCCTGTAGGGCTTCACCTACCTTCCATAAAAAAACATCCCTGACAAAGCAGTCGTTCGGGATGTCACCGACAAAAAAGGATCAGAGCTTATCGTATTTGGTCGCTTTTCCGTAGGCCTTTTCGATCGGGTACTTTTCCTTCGTCTTTTTAAGCTTCTTTAGGATGATCTCTTCGGGGTCGAACCCGTAGTGTTCGCACATGAACAGACAGTAGGTCATGATGTCCGCGACCTCATCCGCGACGTTTTCGGTGTCGGTCGCTTCGCTGGTCCACTGGAAGTTCTCGAGGAGTTCGGCTGCCTCGAGAACGATCGATTTCGCGAGATTTTCGGGCTTGTGATACGGTTCCCAGCCCCGTTCCTGACGGAATATTTTGAGCGTTTCGATGAGTTCTTTCATGGTTTTCTCCTTATCGTTTTTTCTCTACGTGTTTTTGGCCGTGAAAGAGCTCCTTGATACGCTTTTTCACGAGTGGCGGTAGAAAGATGAGATAGATCAAGGCGACGACAGCCCACTTCCCGTAGACCGGGATGTCGAAGCGAGTCAAATAGTTGACGGCGAGGACGATGACGCTCACCCCGAGCGTCGCGTACGCTAGGGGATGCCGTTTCGGTTTCATGAGCAGGGATAGAAAGGGAACTAGGAACAGGAGTACCATCCACCGTTCCCACTCACCGGTCTCCAGGCCGACCATGAGATAGATCAGGCCGATCGCGAAAGGGAGGGCGTTGCGCAGGCGCGCTCTGATCGAACCGATCATCAGTAGCCGCGAGAGCGGTAGAAAGGCCCAGATCGTGATACCGGCATAGAGGTACCGGTTCAAAACGAGGATTACCGAAAGGATAAAAACGAGGAAAGGCACACAGAAAAAGATGAGCATCCGGTTGAAGTTGCTCCGTGCCTGCCCCCTGGCAAAGCCTACGAGGCGCTGGACCGATCGGTTTTTATCGTCGCTATTTCTAGTCCTTTTCATGCGCATATACCCCTATCCGATGCCCCATTCTAACACCGGAAAAGATTGCTTGTCAAGTTCGCGCGGTGCCGGCACCGCGCTTCATCCGGTCGATCATTAGAACCAATTTCTAGTGGCAGTTCTCACTACAGATCCTTTCCCTTTCCTGTTCAGGCGATGGAATAGTTCGGAAGGCGCGCTATTCGCTGGATTGCCTTGCTGATAGAACGTATTAGCCCTTAATGGGCGTCTGGATCTGTGCTATAATGGACGTGATACGAGAAAGGGGAAGGCTTCGCTCCATGACGAACGAACAGATCGGAAACCGTATCCGTAGGCTCAGACAGGAAAGGAATCTTTCACAGAAGCGATTCGCCAACGAACTCGGTTTCAATTCACCGTCAACGGTTAGTGCCTGGGAAAACGGAAAGGGACAGCTCTCATCGGATATCATCATTTCGATCGCCGATTATTTCGGCGTGTCGACGGACTATCTGCTGGTCGGCCACGAACGAAACGATGCCGATGCGGAAGTACTACGCGAGCGCTTCAAGGAAATCCGCGTCTTCGCGGACCTCACCTGGAACGGCCTTAAACCTCTAGTCCTCGTCATGGTCCTGACCTTCCTGACGGTGACGGCCGCCCTATTCAAACCGGTCCTGGTCGAATACGTGACACTTCTCCTCTTTTTAGTGTGGTTGGTCGTCTTCTCGGTCTTTTCGATCCGGGTACTCGTTTCCCCCTTCCGACCGGATCGGTCCGTGATCATCCACGAATCGAAATCATACGTCTACGTCTCATCCCTTGTAAAACGACGACGGAGCTTGCGAACGGCGCTGATCCTAGCGGGGGCGGTACTGTCGCTTTCTATCGCTATTCTCATGATCATCCTCAGTCCCTCCTTTCGCTTCCCCTTGACGGGCAATCTCTACGTACTGTTTTCCCTGATCGCTCTGGGCATGATGGTCTACCAGTTGTTTCGCATGAAGGGGCTAGAAAGCGGCGACGATGCCCTCGATATCGCTCGTTTCAATGCCTTAGCATCGACCGATGCGCACGTCATAGACATCCTGTTAACGGGGCTTCTGTTCATGGCGTTCTTCGGATATTTCATCCTCTATGCTCAGGATGAAAACACGGTTCTTTCCGTGGTGACGATCGCGCTAATGGGGCTAAGGTTCGACGTCTCGCTCGTTTTCTACGCGCTCCACCGAAGACTCATCGGGACGTATCGAGCCAAGGAAACGGACAAAGAGTAGCTCGAACGAACGTAAAACGAAGGCCTTCGCGGCCTTTTTTTCGTTTCACGAAATCTGAAATCCGTTCGGTATCCCCGTAATTCGGAACACATCGATTGAAATATCCGGCGCTTCGTGCTATCTTCTTTATACAATGGTTATGAAATCATTATGAAACGATTGATAGCCATTGGAAAGATTATAGCTAGCACGTGCACGCATTTTAAGAAAGGGGATGCCATGAAAGAAAG
>JBKHFR010000104.1:0-3460 GCA_046540115.1 Acholeplasmataceae bacterium
AATGAGGTCGTGCTCTACGATCAGGATGGGTCGGTTTACCGGACCTATGATGACGTTTTTCGAGGGGATACGATCGAACTGCCTTTCTATGCCCACGAGGACCTCGTTTTTGTCGGTTGGTCGGACGGGGAAAGCATCCACTATCCGGCGTATGTCGTCGGTAGTAAAAGGGAGCTTACGGCAGTAATGGAAGATCCGTTGGACGTCTTTGGATACGAGACTTTTGCCGGTGGACGACTAGCGAGCATCGACGGATACTCAGGGGATGCCCTGCACCTTAGGATACCCGATGCGATCGATGGCGCTGAAGTCAACACCCTATCCTTGCGGGCCTTCGAGGGTTTACCGTTGGTCTCCGTGGAGATTCCGGATACCATTCGGTTGATCAACGCACTCGCTTTTAAGGATATGCCATCCTTAAAGGCGGTCACCTTTTACGACGGCCCCCTACGGTATGCCTATGACGATCCCATGTACGATGATTTCGATGAGATCATTTCTGCGGGGAATTGCACGATCGAAAGCACCGAATCTAGCACCGCCTGGACATACGAAAAGGGATGTCCGATCCACGCCGTTACGGGAATCGAACTCCTCTGGGAAATCGATGACATCCCCTACTATCGATACGATGTCCTCTACGATCTCGAGTTCTACCCTGATTATGATCCGGAACTCATCATCATCGATGAGGCTTTCGCCCAACTCGAGTCCTTAGAAAGGGTTGTCTTTCCGGAAACATACGATCGGTTGCGTGCTCTGATATTCGTTGATACGCCGAATCTTGTGGACGTTTCGTTTACAGGCGATGATCCCAACTACGAGGTCAGCGATGGCGTCGTCTATTTCCGGGGCAAGGAGGATCTGATCTATTATCCGCGTGCTCGCGAACAGGAATCGTTTACGGTTCCGGAAACGGTAAAAAAGATCTGGTCCTATGCTTTCTCCGATCAGAGGCGACTCGTCTCGATTGATATCGGGTCGTCGGTTGAAAGCATCGATCCGACCGCTTTCATGGGCATGACGTCGCTCGAGTCGATCGAGGTCGATGGTGCGAATGGATCCTTTTGGAGCTCGGATGGCGTTCTATTCGAGCGTTATTCCGAATCCGTTCTCCTCGTCAAATATCCGGCCGCTAGGACGGATACGAGCTATGTCGTTCCGGAAGAGGTCACGCAGCTATCGCCACAATCCTTTGCCGATAATCAATTCCTTGAGAACCTCGAACTACCGGAAGGATTGCTGATCATATCACGGGAAGCGTTCGCTTATAGTAGAAGCCTTCTGTCGATCGAAATCCCGCGAAGCGTCGAACTCATCGACTATCTGGCATTCCATGATACCGGCTTCGAGTCGGTCATCATCAGAAGAAGCGTCGCTGAGGATGGTTCGATTACCAGAGGACAGCTCGGTACCGATCGAGGGGGATTACCGGTCTTCTATGTCCCGGATGATTCGTTCGATGACTATGTGAAGACCTCGTTCTGGGAGGATTTCGAAGCCTATATCCGACCCTATTCGGACTATGAACCGGATTGATATCCGTCCGAATCGCTTCTTACAATAGGCATAACTAAGGGGGATCGAACATGAAAACGCTCATCGTTGTCATCGGACCGAATGCCGCGCTTAAGTCAACGCTATCCAAAAGGATCGGTAAGGATATGAAGATTCCTTGTTTCAACAAGGACGACATCAAGGAAATACTGGCCGACCGGATCGGCTATTCGAACCGTGAAGAGAACCTGAAGCTCAGTTTCACGACCTTTCACCTCATGGTTCACGCCATGAAAAGGGTATTCGAAGTCATGGACGCGGTCATCCTCGAAAGCAACTTCCGAAAGTTCGAATACGAGCGGCTCGAGGCCTTTGCGAGAGAAAAGGACGTCAGGCTCGTGACGCTCTATCTGAAAGCTGAAGCTGAACCCCTCTATGAGCGCTTCAAAAAAAGGCTCGATTCGCGCCATCATGCCCATCGGTCGGTGGGACTACCCTCATATCGGGAATTCAGGGATCACGTGGTCGACTATGAGAAAAGAGCATACGCAGAACCTCTGATCGAAGTCGATACGACCGATCCTGACCTCCTTGACTTCGCTCGGCTGATCGAAAGCATCAGGGCGGTCATCGACTGAAAGTCCGTCGCCTAGCGGACGATATAGCGCCGATAGCGGATCGCCTGTTCGGGCGTAAGCACCGTCCGGACGGAAATGCCTTCCGTTTCATATTTCGTTTCTAAAACGGTGTTGTGATCCCGGATCTCGCTATAGACCTGACCCTGATCGAAGGGAATGACTAGGCGATGGATCCGGGCATCGGAATAGATGTGTCCGTAGATCGCATCGATGACCCGGTCGATGTTTTCTCCGGTACGATTCGACACGAAGAGATAGTCCTCTTTCGTGTCGGGAGTTTCTTTGGCGATATCCCTTTTGGTTAGAACGAGGATCCGTTCGATGTGGCCGGCGCCGATCGAATCGAGGACGCCTTTGGTCGTTTCGATGTGGCTCAAAGAGAAGTCCTTGCCGTCGGCGACGTGCAGGATGAGGTCGGCATCGACGACGTCCTTGAGCGTCGCGGCGAAGGAACGGATGAGCTCATGGGGCAGTTTGGCGATGAACCCGACCGTATCGATGAGAATGAACGGGGGATGGTTGGCCTTTTGCAGGCGTTTGGCTTTCGTGTCGAGCGTCGCGAAGAGCACGTCCTTTTCGAGCACGGGCGCGGTATCGCTTTTCAGGGTGCGGGCGAGCGCGTTCATCAGCGATGACTTGCCGGCATTCGTGTAGCCGACGAGAGCGATGACGGGAACTCGGTTTCTGATGCGTTTCTTACGGGCTTGGGCCTTGTCGCGTTCGATTTTCTTGAGTGAGGCCTTGATCCGCTGGATGTCCTTGAGGAGCTTGCGGCGGTCGAGTTCGAGCTTCGTTTCACCCGGACCCTTGGCGTTATAGGTACCGCCGCCCTGTCTCGAGAGGAAGTCACGCATCCCGACCAGACGGGGAAGCATGTACATCTTCTGGGCTAAAGAGACCTCGAGTACGGCTTCCTTGGTCCGCGCTCGTTTCGCGAAAATGGATAGGATCAGGAAGCTACGGTCGACGATCTGTACCGCATTCAGAGCCTTTTCGAGGTTCTTGAGCTGTGCAGGGGAAAGGGTATCGTCGAAGATGACGATGTCGATGTCATGGACAGCGATCAGCGCCTCGATCTCTTTTACCTTACCGCTGCCGATCATGTATCGGGGCGAGATACGGTCCGTTCTTTGGATGACGGTATCGACCGTTTCGATGTTCAGAGCGAGCGCGAGCTGCTTCAATTCTTCGAGTGAAGCCTCGACGTCCGTCGCCTGTTGCTGGAGAGAAAGACCGATGAGCAGGGCTCGATCCATAGGGCACCTCGACCTTCTAGGGGATTATCTTTATTCTATGTTTAATCGCTTTAAAAAGCAAATCCATTT
>JBKHFR010000105.1:0-3447 GCA_046540115.1 Acholeplasmataceae bacterium
TAAAGGGCACTATCGTTCGGCGATAGTGCCCTTCGGGTATGGTTCATTCGCTTTTGAGCCTGATGGAACGCAGGCCGGACCGTAATGCCTAGGAGTCGATGACCTGGCTAGAGTCGACGTTCATCCGGTATCCAACGCCGGAGATCGTCTGGATCAGATTCGGACAGGGACAGTCATGGTCGCGCATCTTCTTGCGGAGTCTCGTAACGAGGATGTTCAAAGCATTGTCGGAAGCGGAGTGCTCGAGAGGATACAGATAGCGGAAAATTCTCTCACGACTCACGACGCGCTTCATGTTCTGGACGAATAGATTGAGAAGCTGACCCTCTTTCAGGGTTAGGACGACCTCGGAAACTGGCGTCCGGATGATGTTCTCATGGGGATGGTAGGTGCAGCCACCGAAATGGTATGCCTCATCCATGTTGAGGCTTTCAATAGCGTGCATTCGACGTAGAAGCGCTCTGATCAGAGATCTCGTTTCGATCTTTCGGAGCGGTAGGTCGATGATTCCGTCAGCGCCCAACTCTAAGTAATAGGAACGGACGATCTCGGATTTCTCTTTTAGAACTACGAATATCGGTTGGTCCGTAATCGAGCGAAGATAGGATAGTTTCTCTCTATTCGTCTGTTCGCTCTGAGTAAGGTCTAGGATGATGAGATCGTAAGTGTTGGGATCATGGTCTATGCTCTCATTCTCGAGCTTTCCGGAATCGAATGAAACCGATTCTTCCGGAATCAGGTGCTTGAATTCGGAAGCGAAATCGTAGTTGCCCGTCAATAATAACAATCGGTTGTTCATGTATTGAACGCCCCCCTCTTAGACATCCCCTACTAAACTGAATGAACGATGCTGTCTATGGATCTTTTATTTCATAATACCACGAAATAGCTCGTTCATGTACATAGATATTTCTTAAAAAGCACGAACCGCTTTCAATGGGCGCTCCGAAATGCTACCGAAAAGAGTAGCTATAGGAGCGCTAATTGGACCTGAACCCATTCGTTTTTCATTTTTTAGAAGGAAACGGTTCGCTCGGTCTGCTATCCCGAATGGACATGACGCGCGTCTGTTCGTGCCGCTGTTAAACGGGATGGCTCTAGGCACCTTTTAGCGAATAAGGATTAAAGGGATCAGCCGATCCTAGGCTTTCGTCCGATCGCTAATCGCTAGATCGAAGCGATATCCGACGCCCCAAATCGTCTCGATTTGACCGTCGCAATTCGATCCGAGCTTACTTCTCAGCCGGTTGATCCGGATATTCAAAGCGTTATCGGTCGCGGAGGTCTCGACAGCATAGATGAGCTGAATGAGTCGTTCGCGACCGACAACGGTATTGGCGTTTTCGATCAGTATCCGAGCCAGCTCGAATTCCTTATTCGTCAGAGGGAGCTGTTTGCCGCGGGTGCTGATGGTCCTGTTATCATAGTCGATCACGAATGGGCCGATATGACGGGTGTTTAAAGGCTTTTGCTGGTGATATTTAAAGCGTCTTAATAGCGCTCTTATGCGCGCTGAAGTTGCGATCGCTGCGATCGGCTGTTCGATGAAGCCATCAGCGCCGAGGTCGAGGTAGTATGACCGGGTGTGCTCGGATTTTCTTTCGGACACGACGAGAAGCGGAAGGTCAGCCCTTTTCATGAGATTCGCTATGATCGCTCGGTTGACCCGGTCGCTATTACAGTCAAGGTTCAGGATGACCGAGTCATAGGCCCTGAGATCTACGTCGAAAGCGAGCTCGCAGCGGGCGAACTGAAAACGGAAATGGGTGCTCCCCATTTCGTGGATCAGTCCAAAAAAGCTCCTCTTAACGTCCGTTAATATGAGTATCCGATCCAATTTTCCGTTCCCCTTCCACGGCGTAACGCCGATGTCCGCGCTGCCGATAGCGATCTAAAAGCGGTCATACGGGCTACACCATGATTATAACATATATAGATGAAATAAATGAAAGAAAAAAGAAATATTTAGGACGTAGTCCTCGACCGATTCGTTCCGTCCGATCGTTTACGGAAGGCTAAAAACGCACAGCGCTCCAACGATATTCGGACGGGTCTAAAAGGATATCCAGAGCGTGGCAGGTGATGGCGAAAAAACGATCCTGCGATCAAAAATATTTGACATTATCCTCGAAACATTATATAATGAAAATGCTGCTCAAAAAGAGCGCTTGACTTATGAACTTTTTGGCTCTATTAAGCCAAAAATATTTTTATCCCCAAAATGAAACGCATGGATATGTGTTAAAGAAAGGAGAAGATCAATGCCTACGATTCCACAGCTCGTAAGAAATGGAAGAACCATCCGTAAGTACAAGTCCAAATCACCAGCGTTAGGCTATGGGTTCAACAGCCTCAAGAAGCATGAGAGCGACTATAAGTCCCCGCAGAAGCGCGGTGTCTGTACGCGTGTTACGACGATGACGCCCAAGAAGCCGAACTCGGCACTACGCAAGTATGCCCGTGTCCGTTTGAGCAATGGCGCCGAAGTCACCGCCTACATTCCCGGCATCGGCCACTCGCTGCAGGAACACAGTGTCGTCCTCATTCGTGGCGGACGCGTCAAGGACCTTCCAGGTGTACGCTATCACATCGTACGGGGCACGCTCGATACGTCGGGCGTCCAGGATCGTCGCCAAGCGCGATCCAAGTATGGCGCGAAACGTCCCAAGGCTTCAGCGCTTACACGATAATAAGCAGGAAACGCAAAATATCAGAAGGAAGAAGGTGAACCCATGCCACGTAAAGGACACATCGTAAAAAGAGACGTTTTACCTGACCCGATCTACCATTCGAAACTCATCACGCGTATCGTTAACACGATCATGACCGATGGTAAAAAGGGTACCGCACAGAGCATCCTATACGGAGCATTCAATCGCGTCAAGGAAACAACAGGGCGCGAACCACTCGAAGTGTTCAATGAAGCACTCAACAATATCATGCCGATCGTCGAGGTCCGTCCCCGTCGGATCGGCGGGCAGAACTATCAGGTCCCGATCGAAGTAAGAGCATCACGGAAAACGACGCTCGGGCTGAGATGGCTCATCCAGTATGCCCGTCTTCGTAATGAGAAGTCGATGGAGGAACGATTAGCCAAAGAGATCATGGACGCCGCTCAAGGACTCGGAGCAGCGGTCAAGAAACGCGAAGAAGTCCATCGTATGGCGGAAGCGAATAAAGCATTTGCGCACTACCGCTGGTAAGAAGGAGACGAACCGATCATGCCTCGTGTATTCCCATTAGAAAGAACGCGTAATATCGGCATCATGGCTCACATCGATGCGGGAAAAACGACCACCACCGAGCGGATCCTTTTCCATACCGGAAAGATCCATCGTCTCGGCGAGGTCCACGATGGGGCAGCTACCATGGACTGGATGGCACAGGAACAGGAACGCGGGATCACGATCACATCCGCTGCGACAACCGCGTTCTGGAAGGACCACC
>JBKHFR010000106.1:0-3405 GCA_046540115.1 Acholeplasmataceae bacterium
GCGTGCGATGAAACAGAACTTCAGCCTCAAGCGCATGGCTTTAGAATACGAACGACTCTATCAAACGATTATAGGAGCGTGACACATGGAAACCCTAACACTGATTCTTGCCGGAGGCAAGGGAACGAGACTCGACATCCTGTCGAAAAGACGCAGCAAACCGGCGGTGCCCTTCGCGGGCAAATTCCGCATCATCGACTTCTGTTTGAGTAACTGCACGCAATCGAACCTCTATGACATCGGCATCCTAACGCAGTATCTCCCCCTCTCACTCAACGAACACATCGGGAGCGGAAAGGCCTGGGACCTCGACCGGCGCGATTCGAGCGTCACGCTGCTTCAGCCCCACAACTACTGGTATCTAGGAACAGCGGATGCCGTTTTAAAGAACCTCGAATTCATCGAACGCCGGTCACCGAAATACGTGCTGATCCTATCCGGCGACCACATCTACAAGATGGATTACCGGAAGATGATCGAAGCTCACAAGGAACGCGGTGCCCGTCTAACGATCGCTACCCAACCGGTTCCTTCGGAACACGTTAACCGTTTCGGTATCATGTCCGTCAACGATGAGGGCGAGATCATCGAATTCGCCGAAAAGCCGCAGACATCGAAGTCGAATCTCGCTTCTATGGGGATCTACCTCTTCGATCTCGACCTTCTTAAGGAAGTCCTGCTCAATATCAAACAGGACGATCTCGATTTCGGCCATCACATCATCCCTCATCTGATCAAATCCACGAAACACAACGTCTATGCCTATGAGTTCAAGGGCTACTGGCAGGACGTCGGAACCTATGATTCCTACCTGGAAACGAACCTGTCCCTCGCCAATAATTTCGTCGACCTCGATCTCTACGATCCGACCTGGAAAGTATTTACGAAAAGCGAGGATCTCCCCCCGGTTAAAGTCGGTAGTAACGCCCGGCTCAAGGATAGCCTCGTCTCGAACGGCTGCATCATCGAGGGTACGGTCATCAATTCCGTCCTCAGTCCGGGTGTCCGCGTCGGAAAGGGTTCGACCATCCGCGACAGCGTCATCCTCAATAACGTCCTCATCGGCAACGACGTCACGATCGAACGCGCGATCATCGATAAGCGTTGCGTCATCGGTCACGACGCGAAGATCGGTCACGGCGATGACTTCACGCCGAACAAAGAAAAACCGGACCTGCTCAGTTCCGGCATCACGGTCATCGAAAAGGGGACGGAAATCCCGAGCGATATAGCGATCGGCAGGAACTGCCGGATCTTTCGGGAAGGCATGTTCACGGCCAATGACATACCGAGTGGAACGACACTGAAATAACGAAAAGGACGCGAGCCGCGTCCTTTTTACATGAAATCATAGGGTGAAAGCTCATCCTCATCCTCTAGATCCTGTCGCTCGGTCGGTTCGCTCAGCCGCATCGCGAGCGTCGTTTTCCGCTTTTCCGAGCGACTATTCGCCGCATAGGTCAGGAGTTCCATGTCTCCGAGGATGATCAGGTATTCCTTCGCTCGCGTGATCGCGGTATAGATCAGCTCTTTTTTAAGCATGTGCATATAGGTGCGCACCATCGGCATCATGACGATCCTGTACTCACTGCCCTGGGATTTGTGGATGCTCACGGCGTAGGCGAGATTGAGCTCATCGAGATCTTCCCGCTTATAGATGACTTCGTTGTCCTCGAAGTCTACGACCATGAACGCTTCCTGGTCCTTGTCGACTCTGAGCGCCTTGATCGATCCGATATCGCCGTTCATCACCATGCGCTCGGGATCGTTAACGAGTTGAATGACCTTATCATTGATATAGAACTCGCGGTCGCGGTGCTTGATGCCTTTGGACCGATTCGGATTGAACGTCTTCTGCAAAAGAGCGTTGAAAGAATCGATCCCGAGGTCCCCCTTGTACATGGGAGCGAGAACCTGGATGTCATCGACCATCGAATACCCCCTGTTCAGCGCCCCCCGGAGCTGTTTGACCACGACGTCCTTGATGCGTTTCGGATGGCACTGGTAGAGGAAGACGTCGTTTTCACTGGCGAGATCGGCGGGTTCAACCCTTTGCTCGTTGACCGCTCGGGCGAGATGGACGATCCGGGAATCACGGGCTTGTCGATGGATCTCGTCGAGCCGAACGACGGCGATTGCCTGCGATTCGATCAGGTCCAAAAGCACCTGTCCTGGGCCTACGCTCGGGAGCTGGTCGACGTCGCCGACGACGACGACTTGCGCGCGCTGGTCGATCGCCTGGAACAGTCGGTGCGCTAGAAAGACATCGACCATGGAAAACTCGTCGATGATGATGAGTTGTTGCAGCAAGGGATTGTGGGCATCGTGGGCGAACACGCCTTCATAGTTGAACCCGAGCTGCCTGTGGATCGTTTTCGCATCGACCTCGAGCAATTCCGACATGCGCTTGGCCGCCCTTCCGGTCGGTGCCATCAGTGCGACCTTTTCCTTGAGTTTTGCGAAGGATAACTTGTTATACCGTCGGTAGACCTCCAGCAAACCCCTGATGATCGTCGTCTTGCCCGTTCCCGGACCACCGGTAATGATCGAGATCGGCGCTGTGAGCGACGTCAGGATCGCCTCTTTCTGGACGTTCGTATAGGAAATGGCGTTCTGCAATTCGACCTGGTCGAGCAGGGCGTTTAGGTCATCGCGATACCCGTAGGTCTCCTGGCTTCCGATCAGCGTTTTCAATCGTTCGGCGAGCTCGACCTCGACCTGGTAGCTCGAGGCGAGGTAGTACCGTCCGTCTTCGACGATGATCCTTTTCTTATCGACTAGTGAAGCGATCGCCTCCTCGGTTTCGAGTTCTTCTTTTAAAAGGCGTAGGACGTCCTCCTTGAGCTGTTCGATAGAGACATAGAGATCGCCGCGCTGATAGGCGATCTCCTCGATCGTATGGAGTATGGCCGCTTCGATCCGTCGGATGTCATCGCCTCTGATGCCGACCTTTTGAGCGATCTCATCGGCCTTGATGAACCCGATTCCCTCGATCTCATCGACGAGTCGATAGGGGTTCTCCGTGACCACGCGGACCGTATCCGCTCCGTATCGGTCGAGCAATCGCGTCGCGAACCGACCGGAAAGACCGTAGCCGTAGAGCGCGACGAGGACGCGTTCGTGCATCTGGTTATCGATGAGTTGCTGTCGGAGTTTGGCTCGCCGGGTCGGACCGAGACCGACGTCCTTAAGGACGTTGTGGTCCTCTAGGATCCGGTTAATGGCGTTCAAACCGAGCGTCTCGACGATCCGCTCTGCCGTCTTCGGGCCGATGCCATCAAAAAAGGAACTGGAAAGGTAGCTGATCAGTCCGAGTTCGGTCTGTTCCTCGTCCTTTTCGAACGCTTCGACCTGCAGCTGCTCGCCGTATTTCCTATGGGTGACCCACGTCCCTTTAAACGAGTA
>JBKHFR010000107.1:0-3385 GCA_046540115.1 Acholeplasmataceae bacterium
GACATCGAAGTACCGCGCCGCGTCATGGGGACCAATACGATCGAGTGCATGCAGTCGGGGGTGACCTTCGGCGTCGCCGCTCAGGTCGATGGGCTGATCGACCGCATCGCTAACGAACGGCATGAATCCTTTGACGTCGTACTAACCGGCGGTCTATCCGAACTGATCGAACCGCTGATAACGAAACCCGTTAAAAGGGATGCGGATCTACTTCTAAAAGGTCTCATGGACGTTTTGAAACGGAATGAGGCCTAGCCGAGCACAGCTTTAAGGAAGCGAGGAAAACCCACATGGATCACATGGAGACATACCGGTACTGGTTAAAACAAAAAAGCCTCGATAAGGCCATGAAAGAGGAACTCGAAAGGATGGATGAGCCGGCCATCAAGGAAGCGTTCTATCGCGATCTATCCTTCGGTACGGGCGGACTCAGGGGTATCATGGGGCCTGGGACCAATCGGATCAATCGGTTCACGATACGCAGAGCGACCGCTGGTTTCGCCGACTATATCCTGGAAAACGGCTACGAGGGATGCGTCCCGATCAGCTATGACAACCGCACGAACTCCCAGGCATTCGCTCGAGAAGCGGCCATGGTTCTCGCCGCTAAGGGGATCGATGCCTACGTTTTCGCTGAACTAAGACCGACCCCTATGCTCAGCTATGCCGTCCGCTATCTCAGTGCCGCTGGCGGTATCATGATCACGGCGAGCCACAACCCGAAGGCATACAACGGATTCAAGGTATACAACCGGACCGGAGCACAGATCAGTCTAAAGGAAGCTGCGGCGATCACCGACTCGATCGAGAAGATCGATGATCCCTTTGGAATCGCCGTAGCCGATAACGAGCGGATCCACGCCATCGGCGATGACCTCGAAAAGAACTATTTCCAGCGGGTTCAAAGCATTTCCCTCAACGAGGTCGAAAAGGACGCGAAGATCGTCTATTCACCGCTGCACGGAACCGGTGGCCCCGTTATCCCGAAACTGCTCGAATCATCCGGTTATCTGGTCCATCCCTATGAACCGCACATGCCAGCCGATCCGGACTTCACCAATACGGATTCCGCGAATCCGGAAGATGCCATCGCCTTTGAAAAACCGATCGCTTATGCCGAAAAGATCGGTGCGGATCTGATCATGCTGACCGATCCGGACGCCGACAGGCTCGGTATCGCCGTCCGGCACGACGACCGCTACGTCCTTTTAAACGGCAATGAGACCGTCAGCATCATGCTCGATTACTTGCTCGAACAAAGGAAACGAAAAGGCGAGTTAACCCTCCCCGCTCGTGTCTATCAGACGATCGTAACGACCGATCTGATCGAACGGATCGCCGCATCCCATGGCGTAACCGTCATCCGGACACTGACCGGCTTCAAGTTCATCGGTGAACGGATCGAAGCCGACGAAGGCAAGGCCGAATACATCTTCGGCTGCGAGGAGTCCTACGGGTCACTCATCGCCCCCTTCGTGCGCGACAAGGACGCCGTTCAGGCCGTCTATCTACTCGCCGAGATCGTAAACTACTACAAAGCGGACAATAAGACGCTCTTAGACCAGCTCGAAGAGATCCACGAGCGCTTCGGTTATCACCGAGAAGAGACCATCAGTCTGACCTACCAGGGCATCGCCGGTAGTAAACGGATCGAGCGGATCATGCACTACTTTCGCGATAACCTACCGGATATCCAGGGCATCGAACTGATCGGCTACGAGGACTATCAGAAGGGAGTCCGGCACCTCGAAGGAAAAGAAGAGCGGATCGATCTTCCATCCGCGAACGTCCTCAAATACTACTATCGGGGCGACACGTGGGTCGTTCTACGTCCCAGTGGGACCGAGCCCAAGTTAAAGGTATATTTCGCCACGCGCAAGAAAACCAAAGAGGATGCTCGCATTACGATCCAACGGTTGAAACAGGTCATAATCAACATCATCGAATCGCTAGGAGAGAAGCAATCATGAATTATTCCGCTAGACGAGAAAACCATTTGAAACGCTTGCCGAAGCGCTCTTTATCCCTGTTTTTTTCCGGGCGTGCCCCGAAAAAAACGGTCGACCGCAACTATCCCTTTTTTACCGATCGCAACTTCCTCTATCTGACCGGACTAGAAAGCGAGGATGCAGCGCTTTTACTCGTCAAGGGCGATTCGCGAACTGGCGCTTACCTCTTCGTCGAGGAACGCGACGCCTTCCGTACGCTATGGGATGGCCCCGTCATGAGTTTCGATGAGATCGCAGCAGCTTCCGGCATTCCGCGTGAGCACATCTACCGTAAGGAAGAACTAAAGGAACACTTAAACCGCCTACTTTCAACCTCGAGAAGGGCCGTTTTCGGACCGCTCGACCGGATCTATCTCGACCTAGAACACAGCGAGGTCGACCAGCTAGGAAGCATCGAATCCGCCTTTGCCCACTACGTCCAGGACCGCTATCCCTTCCTCGAGATCGCACGGAGCACTTACCAGCTCGCGGAAGCCCGCATGGTCAAGGACAAAGACGAGATCGAGCGAACGAAGGAAGCGATCGCGATCACGGCAGAAGCCCTAAGAAGCGCGGCGCGCAGTCTCAAGGACGGCCGCTACGAATACGAAGCGGAAGCGGAGTTCAACCACGTGCTCGACCGCAAACAGCTCGAACCGGCGTTTGAGACGATCGTCGCCGCCGGTAGTCGGGCTACGACCCTTCACTACAGTGATAACGATCAGCCCATGCGGGAAGGCGATCTCGTGCTCTTCGATCTCGGTGTCCGCTATCGGAACTATAATTCCGATATATCGCGCGTATTTCCCGTCGCGAAGTCCTTTACCGAACGACAGAAAGCGATCTATGAGGTCGTTCTAGAGGCGAATAAACGCACGATCGAATGGCTCAGGCCAGGCGTTACCTTCCGGGAGTTCAATGACTACGGACGAGCGATCCTGATCGAGGGCGCAAAACGACTGAAACTGATCGAGTCGGATGAAGAGATCAGGCGCTACTACTACCACAGTCTCGGACACTATCTCGGTCTGAACGTCCACGACGTCGCGAACCACGATCTCGTCATCCCCGAGGGCGCGATCATAACGGTCGAGCCCGGTCTCTATATCGCCGAGGAAAAGATCGGTATCCGTATCGAGGACGACGTCCTCGTGACGAAGGACGGAGCGATCAACCTATCGGCCGGAATCCCCAAGGAAATCAAGGATATCGAAGCCCTGCGCGGATAGACCCCACTTCGGGGTCTTTTTTTTAGTAAAGCGACCATGCCGGCTTCTAGTATAGGTCAGGAGGGATAAAAATGAAGAAGATTTCATTGCTACTGCTCGTGCTGGGATTGTTGCTTTCGACCGAGACGATCCATGCCTCAAGCGACTATACGAGCTTCGAGTCGATCG
>JBKHFR010000108.1:0-3347 GCA_046540115.1 Acholeplasmataceae bacterium
TGGTCGAGTATCTCCTCGAGCGTCAGCGTCCTTTCATCGTAGGTTACGCGGCACGCCTCGGCGTGGGTCGCGATGCCGTTGCAGACCTCCTCATAGGAAGGGTTTCGCTTATTGCCGTCAACATAGCCAACGGACGTTTCGATAACGCCTTTCAGTCGTTTGAAATAGGCCTCAACGCCCCAGAAACAACCACCTGCTAGTACGATCGATTTCACGATTATTCACCTACTTTCAACTTGAGTTCAGCGAGCTGCGTCCGGTCGACGCTACTCGGAGCTTCCATCATGATGTCCTTCGCGCTCTGCGTCTTAGGGAAAGCGATGACATCCTTGATATTGTCGGTTCGCGTTAGGATCATGACGATCCGGTCGAGTCCGAGCGCGATCCCACCGTGTGGCGGGGTACCGTATCGTAGCGCTTCGACGAAGAATCCGAACCGGTCTTTGACTTCCTCTTCCTTGAGGCCGAGCGTCCTGAACATCGCGTTCTGGAGATCCATGTCATGGATACGCATCGATCCGCCGCCGATCTCATGGCCGTTCAATACGATGTCGTAGGCTCGGGCTCGCGCTAGATGGGGTTCGTTTTCGAGTTGCTCGGGGTCGGTCGGTGCCGTAAAGGGGTGGTGCTTGGCATAGAAACGGGCATCGGTCTCGTCGTATTCGAGCAACGGCCAGTCCGTTACCCAGATGAAGGCATGCTCATGCTCAGGGATGAGGTCGAGTAGCCGTGCGAGCCGGACGCGAAGGGCCCCGAGGGATTTGCTGACATCAGCGAAAGAGCCCGGGACGAATAGGATCATCGCGCCTTCGTCGATATCGAGCGCGGCGAGCTGCTCGTCGTCTAGGAACTTGCGGATGCTCCCCGAATACTGTCCGTTTCGTCGCCTGAGATGGGCGAGCGCTTTGCCATGATTCTTTTTGACCAGATCCGTCAGTTGGTCGATCACCTTTCGCGATAGCGACGAGGCGTCAGCGACGCGTATGCCTTTGATCGTTTCGCACGAATCGAACAGGGGGACACCGATGTTCCGGAAGAATTCGCTATAATCCGTCAAGTGGAGACCGTAGCGAATATCGGGCTTATCCGTACCATAGATGGACATCGCTTCGTCGTACGTGATCCGTGGAAAGGGCCTTTCGACGGTAATTCCCGCTACATCCTTGAGCGTTTTTTGCATGATCCTTTCGGTAAGATCCATCACGTCATTCTCATCGACGAAGGAAGCCTCGATGTCGACCTGGGTGAATTCGGGTTGGCGGTCCGCCCGTAGGTCCTCATCGCGAAAGCAGCGCGCGATCTGGAAGTACTTCTCGAACCCGGCGATCATGAACAGCTGCTTATAGATCTGCGGGGATTGTGGTAGGGCATAGAACGTCCCCGGATAGAGCCTTGAGGGCACGAGATAGTCCCGGGCTCCTTCCGGCGTGGATTTTCCGAGTATCGGCGTCTCGAGCTCGTAGTAGCCCTGTTCGACGAGGACGCTACGGATCGACTGGGTGATCTCATGGCGCTTGATCAGGTAGTTCTGCATGACCGGCCGTCTGAGGTCGAGGTAGCGGTACTTGAGCCTCGTCTCTTCGAGGGCATCGGTCTGATCCGTGATATAGAGCGGCGGTGTTAGGCTCTTACTGAGGACGCGCAGCGCGCTGACTTCGACCTCGATTTCGCCCGTGACCATGCGGTGGTTCTTGCTTTCCCTTTCGATGACGACCCCTTCGACTTCGATGACGAACTCGTTTCTGATCGACCGAACGCTTTCATCGGGTTTCATGACGAGCTGCGTGATCCCGAAGCGGTCCCGGAGATCGATGAAAAAGAGTCCGCCGAGATCCCTCGTCTTAGCAACCCAGCCTTTCAGTCTCACCTTTTGACCGAGATCCTTGAGCGTCAGTTCGTTATTGGTATGCGTGTAGGTCATTTCTCGTCACCCATTTTCTCGATGAGATAGCGCTCAACGCGCTGTAGCAGGACGTCTTCCTGTATTTCCGTCCTCGTATCCTTGATCGCGACCATGCCGCGTTCGTATTCGTCTTCGCCGAGGATGATCAGATACTTTGCCTTCAGCTTGAGCGCGTGCTTGAGCTGGGCCTTAAAGCTCTTGTTCATATAGTTCATATCGCTGACGATGTTCGCCTTGCGCAAGCCATAGAGAATCCTAACGGCTTCCGGCTTGAGCTTCTCCGTTGAGACGATGACATAGGCGTCAGGACCGGGGTCTTCCGCGAAGTCGATGCTTTCCGCCTCGAGCGCCAGCAACAGCCGCTCCATGCCGAAAGCGAAGCCGATACCACCGAGATCCGGTCCTCCGAGCTCCTTGACGAGCTTCTGATAGCGTCCGCCGCCACCGAGAATGTTCTGTGCGCCGAAACCTTCGATATCGGCCTCGATCTCGAACACGGTGTGGCTATAGTAATCCAAACCACGGACGAGTCGAGGAGAGATCTCATAGCTGATCCTAGCGGCATTCAGGTATTCGAGGACCGCTGCGAAATAGGCCTTGGACTCATCGTTCAGATAGTCCCTCGTAACCGGTGCGTCGATTACCGACGGGTGGCTCTGGTCGACCTTGCAATCGAGAATGCGCAAGGGATTCTTCGTGATTCGCCGCTGGCAATCGGGGCACAGTTCGTCCTTTACGGGAAGGAAATGCGCTTCGAGCGCCTTCTGATAGGCCATTCGTGATGGATCATCACCGAGCGTATTGAGACTGACGCGGACGCCTTTTAATCCGAGGCGCTTGATGAAATCATAGGAAAGGATGATCATTTCGGCATCGAGGGCAGGGTCGATCCCGCCGATCGCTTCGACACCGAACTGATAGAACTGGCGATAGCGGCCCTTCTGGGGGCGTTCATAACGAAAATTCGGTCCGAGATAGTAGACCTTCTCTAATTCCTGGCTCGCGTAGAGCTTGTTCTCTACGTAACTGCGGATAACACCGGCCGTCCCTTCCGGTCTGAGCGTCAGTTTCCTTTGATTGCGGTCATCGAAATCATAGGTTTCCTTGGTAACCATGTCCGACGCCTCCGAGGCACGATGAAAGACCTCGCTGTATTCGAGGATCGGCGTCCGGATTTCTTTCATGTTGTAGAGTTTGAGTATGGAGCGGATCCGGTCTTCGAGTGCCTGCCAGGCGTAGGACTCATTCGGAAGGACGTCATAGGTCCCTTTCACTTTTCTTAAAGCCATGTTCTATCTCCTTTTTTCGTAGGTCCAGATCTCGTCCTCGATCGTTCCCCGGTTCTTCTTTAAGTAAAAGTATTCCTTTTTTACTAAGCGGAACCCGGCCTTTTCGATGACACGCCGGCTCGCGGCGTTTTCCTTTAGGTGTTTAGCGACGATGC
>JBKHFR010000109.1:0-3280 GCA_046540115.1 Acholeplasmataceae bacterium
CGTGCTACCGAATTTCAAGAGCTACGCCGTTAAAGAGAGCGGGGTGTGACCGTGTTCATACGCGTCTTTCGAAACGAACTAAGAAACATCTTTCGCGACCGGATGTATTTCTTTCTTATGGTCTATCCCTTTATCTTCGGGACCATCGGTTATTTCCTCGTGCCCTATCTCAACGAAACCGCTCACCCTCTAGCCGGCGAGATCACCGCTCTGGTCATCATCATGATGACGGGGTTCGTATTCGGTGCCATTACCGGTTTTACGCTGCTCGACGATCAGGACGACCACGTCATCGATGCCCTCAAGGTGACGCCGATCCCGGTTAAAAGCTATATCGCATCGAAGCTCGTACTGAGCTATCTGTTGGCTTTGGTATCGCTTTTAGTCCTCATTGTCTTTACCGGTTTTCTTAAGGGAAGCCCGTGGGATCGCCTGCTCATGATCGCCCTACTGCTACCGCTACAGACGCCGGTCTATGCGCTCATGATCAACGCCTTCGCGGACAACAAGGTCGAAGGCTTCGTCGTCATGAAGTTTTCGGGCTTGTTGCTGCTCGTTCCGATCGCGAGCATCTTCCTAACCGATTGGCAGGAGCTATTATTGAGCTTTCTTCCGAGCTTCTGGGCCATCCGGCTGATCGCGATCGAGACCATCGATACGTCCTATTTTTTCGCGTCCTCTCTGACCTATTTCCTTTTGGGACTCGGCGCGAACGCCGTGCTTCTAGCGCTATTCTTCCGGATCTATCGAAAACGGATCGAAATATAAGGAGGTCGTTCTAAGTGCGCGTTATCGGAATCATCCTGATCGTCTATGGTGGGTTCCTTCTCGTAGCGCTCTTCTTGCAGTTTCCCTTCATCTACGATAACTTCAAATCAAAAGCGCTGATCGCGCGGATCGGAAAACGGGCGTTCGACTACGTCCTATTCGCGCTCGGGCTCGCCTTTCTTTTGGTCGGGATCCTGCTCACGTAAAAGAAAACGCGGTGATATCCGCGTTTTCTCTTGGCTCTCAGCATCGCTTGCAAACGTGTTATCTAGCGGCGGATCGTGAAGTCATCAAAACCGATCCGGACTCCTTCGATCGCGAGGAGAGCCTTCTTCGTATCGGTCCTAGAACCACGGTAGCCCGTCATCGTCCGGTTTTTTCCGATGACGCGATGGCAGGGAATGATGATCGCGATCGGGTTTTTCCTGCAGGCCTGACCGACGGCACGATAGGCCCGATCGTGACCGATCGCTTTCGCGATATCCTGATACGTCCTCGTTTCGCCATAGGGGATGCGGCTAAGCGCGCGCCATACCTTGTGCTCGAAGTCTGTGCCACCATCAAAACGGAACGGAATCGTAAACGATTTGCCCTGCTGAAAAAAGTAGGCGTCAAGTTCGCTTCGCACGCGTTCGGTCGTGGCGTCATCAGCCGCTTCGACCGTCCGGCTAAACGATAGTCCGATCAGCTCTTCGCCTCTCATGGTAAACGAGATCGGACCGAGCGGGCTCATGTATGAGCCGGTCCGATTCAGATCAGTTGCATCTCGCATGCGACTCTTTCGATGACGGATAGCGCCCGGTCGAGATGCTCTTTTTCATGGAGCGCGGAAACCATGCAGCGGATGCGTCCCCGTCCCTTCGGTACGGTCGGGAATACGATGCCGGAGACGAAGACGCCGTGCTCGAACAGTCGTTTGGAAAAGGCCATCGTCCTTTCTTCATCGCCGATGATGATCGGCGTGATCGGCGTCTCGCTCTTGCCGAGGTCGAAACCGAGACCGGATAGTTTCCTCTTGAAATAGCGGGCGTTTGCCCATAGCCGGTCCGTATACTCGGTAGATTCCTCGAGCATGCGGAAGGCTTCGATGATCGCCTGGGCGGCGGCGGGCATCATCGCCGTTGAGAATAGTAGTGGTCGGCCCCGGTGTAGGAGCCAGTCGCGCATGTGCTTACTGCCGCAGACGTAGCCACCGATGACGCCGATCGCTTTCGAAAGCGTTCCGACGATGTAGTCGACGCGTCCGTGCAGCCCGAAGTGGTCGACCGTACCACGGCCTGATTCTCCGAGGACACCGGAACCGTGCGCGTCATCGACGTAGGTCTCGGCGTCGTAGCGCTCGGCGAGCTCGACGATCTCGGGGAGACGGGCGATATCGCCGTCCATGGAAAAGACGCCATCGGTAATGATGAGCACCTTCCGATAGTCCTTGCGTTTCTCCTTGAGGATGCGTTCGAGGTCGGCCATGTCGCTATGCGCATAGATCGCTTTATCGGCTTTCGACAGTTTGACGCCATCGATGATCGAGGCGTGGTTCAGAGCATCCGATACGATCAGGTCCTCTTTGCCCATGATCGCCTGGATGATGCCGGCGTTGCAGTTGAAGCCGGACTGGAAAACGAGCGCTGCTTCCTCGCGCTTGAACCTCGCGATCGTGCGGTCGAGCTCCTCGTGGACGCTCATGTTACCGACGATGGTGCGGACCGCTCCGGCGCCGACGCCATAGGCGTCGATCGCTTTTTTAGCTGCAATCTTTAGTCGCTCGTGGTTGGCGAAACCGAGATAGTTATTGGAAGAAAGGTTGATGACCTTCTTGCCGTCTAGCGTGACTTCGGCTTCGCACGGACCGTCGTTGACCGGAAGTTCCCGATAGACGCCCTGTTCTTTCAGTTCGTTGACCTTTTGCTCTAAGTATGTCATGTGTCCTCCTTTATGGTATCAGTACGACTTTACCGCTTTTGCCCGAGCGCATGGCATCGATCCCTTTTTCGAATTCCGCAAGGGGATAGACGTGGGTTACGATCCGTTTGAGGTCGAGTTTCCCGCTTTCGAGCAAACCGGCGACCTGGTTCCACGTCTCGAACATCTTTCGACCGATGACCCCATAGATCGTGATGCCCTTGAAGATGACGTCATTCGATAGGTCGCACTCGATCTTCTGGTTGACGAGGCCGAGCATCGACATCTTTCCGCCGGGCTTGACGTACTTGAAGGCCGCTTCGATCGCCGACTTGTTGCCGGAGTATTCGCAGACGACGTCGACGCCGACGCCGTTGGTCTCTTCGAGAACGCGGGCTACGACATCCTCTTCTAAGGGATTGATGACGACGTCCGCTCCGAGTTCCTTGGCCAGTTTCAGACGGTAGTCATTGATCTCGATCGCGATGATCTTGCTCGAACCGACCGCTTTCGCGATGTTTACGCCCATCAGGCCGATCGGTCCGCACCCGACGATCGCTACGCTCTTCGCGACGATGTCGAAGTGGAGCATCGTATGGACGGCGTTACCGAG
>JBKHFR010000110.1:0-3218 GCA_046540115.1 Acholeplasmataceae bacterium
AAAGGTCCTACGTCGATCGGGCATACGATTTCTGTCCCTTTTCGAAGGCGATCCGCAACAACGTTCGCGTCACGATCGAGATCGAACGATAGCGGAAGGACGGTACCGATCTGGGTCCTTCCTTTTTTGCTTCCTACCTTTCTAGCCAAAAAGAAAAGCGAACACCGACGATAAGGAATCGAGGATGTCCGCCATAAGGAGGGTCAACTGAATCCGTAGAGATCCCTCGTGTATAGCTTGTGTTCTACGTCGTCGAGGTGATCGTCACGCCGATTGGCGAGGATCAGATCGGACCTTTCTTTGAACCGGAGGAGATCCGCTTCAACCGGGCAGTCGAGCAGGCGATCACGCGAGCTCGTCGGTTCATAGATGATCACGTCTAGGCCCTGGGCCTTCAGATGCTCGATGACGCGGATAACGGAGGAATCCCGGAAATTGTCGGAATCCTTTTTCATCGTCAAGCGGAAGACGCCTACCGTTTTCGGTTGACGGCGCACGATCATGGAAGCGATGTGTCCGATCCGAGTATCGTTGCCTTTGACGATCGCTTCGATCAGGTTGTTGGGTACGTCCCGATAGTTCGCAAGCAACTGTTTCGTATCCTTGGGAAGACAGTAACCGCCGTAACCGAATGAGGGGTTGTTATAGTGCGTCCCGATCCGCGGGTCGAGGCTGACGCCGTCGATGATCGACTTCGCGTCGAGTCCGTGCAGCTCGGCATAGGTATCGAGCTCGTTAAAGAACGTCACTCGCATGGCGAGGTAGGTGTTCGAGAAGAGCTTGATCGCCTCGGCCTCGGTCGAATCCGTCAAAAGGATATCGACATCCGCTTTTAAGGAACAATCGCGCAGCAGGTGGGCGAAGCGTTCGGCTCTGGCCGAGCGGGATCCGACGACGATCCGAGAGGGGTAAAGATTATCGTGAAGGGCTTTTCCTTCCCTTAGGAATTCCGGTGAAAAGATGATCTCTAGCGAGGGGTAGCGCTCGTTCTGTGAATCGGTATAGCCGAGCGGGACGGTCGATTTGATGATGACGGTCGTAGCCCGGTCGCCCTGATCGATCGCTTCGAGGACGGTTTCGATCGAACGCGTATCGAAGGCGTTCGTTGCCGGATCATAGTCGGTCGGCGTCGCGATGATCACGTAGTCGGCGTGGTCGTAGATGCCGGTCGGATCGGCGGTTGCCTCTAGCTTTAAAGCGCGCGTTTTTAGTGCTTCCTCGATGTCGGTATCGACGATCGGACAGATCCGATTTCGGATTTTTTCGACCTTACTATGGTCGATGTCATGGAGAGTAACGTCGTGGCGTTCCGATAGTAGAACTGCGAGCGACAGACCGACGTATCCCGCTCCGACGACGGTGATCCTCATCTCGTCCGGCATCAGACTCTGTGGCGGACCGTAGAGCCAGAAACCCGGCTCGATGGCTCCGCCGATGAGTCGTGTAGTCTCGCCATAAGGTGCACGTAGTCCTCGTTCAGTCGCTCGAAGACTTTCGGCCAGGTGCGATCGCTAGCGGTTGCGAGCGCGGATTGCTGGAATCGACTGAGATCATCGGTGCGGATCATCTCCGTCAGCTTTTCCTTAAAGGAGGAAACGTCCTTGGCCCGAGCGATCAATCCGTTGGTCCGGTCCTCGGCCATCTCGAGGACGCCGCCCTCATCGGCCACGATGACGGGAAGGCCGGAGGACATCGCTTCGAGGACGACGTTGCCGAACGTTTCGAAAGCGGAGGGGAAAGCGAAAACATCGGCGGAAGCATAGATCCGCGATAGCTCTTCCCCGGTCTTTTGACCGGTAAAGACGACATCGGGATAGTCTTCCTGCATGCGCTTTAGGATCGGACCGCTACCGGTTACGACCATCCTCGACTCGGTCCTTAAGTCTTCGGGTAGCGAGTTCCAGGCCTCAAGGAGGACGTCGAGGTCCTTTTCGCCGGAAACACGGCCGACATAGAGGAATACCCGCTTGTTTTCTGCTCGCCATGACTTCCTGAGCTTTTCGCTCCGGTAGGCCGGATCGAAACGATGCGGATCGACGCCTCGCGAGAAGACGACGACGTTTTCCATGCCCTGCTCCTCGAGGAACGCCTTCGTGACGTTCGACGGACAGGTCGTTAGGTCAGCCTGACCGTGGAACCAGGCTAGATATCTGGTCAGAGGCTTCGTGATGAAACCGATCTTTAGGTGCTTCGTATTGAGGTGGAAGTGACTGCTATAGTTCGAGAGAACCGGTATACCGCGCTTCTTGCCGTAGCGGAGCGCGCTCAATCCGAGATTGAACTCGGTCAGACAGTGGATGACGTCCGGCTGAAAGGCGTCGAGAATCCGGTTGATGTTCCGCTTCCCGGGTAGCGAGATCACGGCATCCGGATAGAGCGGGAACTTGATAGAAGGTACGGTACGCATCCGGACGCCCATCCGCTTGGACCAGACAGGTTTTTTATATGCCGGCGCGATGAGGATATAGGGTTGTCCCGTCCTTTTGAAGTAGCTAACCATCTCATGGATGGTATTCGAAACGCCGTTGACGTGCGGGTAGTAGGTATCGGAGACGATCGCGACACGGGGAAGACCGTGATCGATGTTCTTCCGGTATTCCTCTTCCTTGGCGTAGGCGGCGAATATGAGGTCGAATAGGGACCGCGTCATCGAGACGGCGTGCTCGAGATCGCGCATCGGATCGGCGAGTACGGCCCGTGACTGGTAGTGGTCGAGATAGGCCTCGATATCCCGTTCGACCGTTTCGAGTGAAGAGATGACCGGACCGCCCGTGTTGTGGAAATCCTGCCAGCAACGGTCGACCCTGATCTCGTAGGCACGGTGCCGCAAGTGCTTGGTCCGATACCTAGGGTTGGCATGAAATGCCGTCGTGTAGTCGATCAGGAAGTGGGAGACGATTCCCAGTTTCTTTCCGAACTCTTCCGGTGTCTGGGGATTCGAAACGAGATCGGTGATGACGGACATGACCAATCCGATCGACCCCTTGTAGTCGTGGATCTTTACTCGGTAGGGAAGATATCGATCGGGATAGGTCGAGCCACGGAAAAGGTGACAGTAGGATACCCGGTCCTTGTGATGGTCGGGTAGTTCCTCATAGAGCATAGAGATGATTTTTTCGTGTGTTCGCTTGAGCATAGCAACCTCCCTGTTACACCCCTATTATAGCAATTTCCGTGCATCTAAACAGTCAAGGCTCTATTAAGAATACGTAAGTTTT
>JBKHFR010000111.1:0-3146 GCA_046540115.1 Acholeplasmataceae bacterium
GCCTCCAACCGATATCTTCATACCTTTACCTTCCTCTTATGTTTGATCGAGTCCCCCCTGGGGACGATGGTGCCTCTGCTAGAAAGAGCTAACCGTCGGATCCGCCTTGTACCTGAGTTAATCCGACCGTCGCTCTGCACTCTGCTACGGCTGATACACGATAAAACCCACGAGCGCCTCGTCTCGTCGAATCGCTCGTGGGATGAGTCCTTAAAAGGATGCCCTACGTGCGATGGAAACCGCATCGGAAGGAATCGGATCGATTCGCATCCTAGGTTCCGTTATCGGTGGATCATGCAACCCAGAAATCGATACTATGCGCTAACAGGAATTTCTCGATTTCGACCGAATGAACGCCGAGACCGACGTTTAGTACCTGGTGTTCGAGCGTTACGACCTGCATCTTGTTCGGAAAGGGAACGGCCATATTGAGCGGAAGATGGGAGGTATGGCTCTGGATTCCGTAGACCGTGCCGTAAGTATCGAAGATCGCGCACCCGCTCTGCCCCTTGAGTCCTGGCGTCGAGAGCTCGATGAACGTTCCTTCGAACGGCACGTTGGACGAGCGCTTCAGCGTCCGTAGACGCGTGAGCATGCCGTCATTAGGATACATCTCCTGCGTGCTGAACTTCTCGAAAAAGAGAAAGCCCTTTTTCGGAGCGAATGCGACGCGCGCTTCGTTAAAGGCATAGCCTAAACGACAGAGCTGCGTGCCGACTTGCATATCCTGATTGTTATCGAAAAAGCGGGGGTAGTCCTCTATTCCCATAGGCGGACGGTTCTTAAGACGGAACGTCGCGAGATCCTTAGCGTAATCGGTCTTTAGCGTTGAGATATCGATGCTCGCCTTGAACCGAGGAACATAGAAGTCGATGTGCGTGATCGACATCGGATGGTCGAGTATCCGCATCATCTCCGCCTGTTCCTGTTCCTTGGAAAGTCCCATGGTCCTGATCTCCTCGCGACGCGCCCGGTTCTTCTTGATCTGTTCCTGGTGCTGCTTATACTCCGAGATCGCCTGAAAGGTGTGCGCGCTCGATAGGAAATCACCGTCCTTGTTGAGGATGATCGCCGTGAACATCGCGGTATCGACCTTGCCGCTCAATCGACGCATCGAAAGCACGACATTGGTCGTGTAGTTCTTCGTTTTTTTGATCGCTTCCTGAAACATAACGGACTCATCTCCTTGTGATGGCGTTCATACCAACATTATATCATCATCGGTGACAAAACAGAAAGAAACCGTTCGTGATACCCGGTATTTCTTTCATATTCCGGATCGAAAAGATCGCCGATCCAAAGGCGCTTTGAGCAGGGTGAAACGTCTTTCGATCGCTATGGGAAACGGATCGGCTTACGCGCTCGATCAAGCATTAAGGACGGACTTTCTTTTTCTTATAGATCCTGGTCTGAAAAATGATATTGTGTTCGTGTTTATCAAGAACCTCCCGAACGATCGGTTTCGTGATGATGAAATGACCGTGGATAGCCCGAGCGATCGACGACGATGCATCCACATCATCAACCTCCAAGAGATAGGAAGCGGACATCGGGCTCGCCCTGTTTTTTAGCGGGGCATCCTGGCGGCGATTTTCGATGACATAATAGCGATTCCTTGCGATCAGCATGAGATCATTCACCATGGCTGCAGCGGTCGTCCTTTTCCCTGCGCCCTTGCCGATCATGACGAGACGCCCTCTTTTCTCGGTCTCGATAATCACGGCATTGTTCTCATGTTCCACCGATCCGAGCAAGGAGGCGTCCTCCAGGACCATCGGTTCAACGGAAATGGACGCGCGATCCTCCGCGAATAGCGCCCGGGCGACCTGTTTCAAGCACCAATTGCGTGACCTGAGGAAAGCGATCGTACGGGGCGTAGCTTCACTAAGAGCGATGCGCTCTACGCTCGTCCGGTCGATTTCCCGTTGAGAGGCGATGCGCGCCATGATCATGATCTTCCTAAGGGCATCGAACCCCGCGAGATCATCGCGCGGATCCGCTTCAAGAAAACCCTGTTCCCGTGCTCTTTGTATCGCCTCAGAAAAGGTTGAGCCGGCTCGCACGCGGGTAAGCACGTCGTTAGTCGCTCCGTTCAGGATGCCCTCGATCAGCTTTATCCGATCGGAGTCGACCAGTTCGACGAGCGAGGAAATGACGGGTACGCCGGCCACGACGCTCGCTTCGAATAGAAAAGCGACGCCCTGTTTTTGAGCGAGAGAAACGAAAGCGTAGAAGTCGTGGTCGACGACTTCCTTATTGGCGGTAATGACGTGGATCCTTTCCTTGAGCGCCCTCGTGATCATCGCTCGAGCGGGATCAACTCCACCCATGGCTTCGACGATCACGTCGACTCGACCCGACGCAAAGATGTCATCGATGCGATCGGTAAATAGTCGCGCCGGTACGTCTCCACGATCCTTATCGGGATGCCGGACGAAAATGCGTTCGACCGACACGAGCTGATCGTATGGCGGGATCTGTAGCATCTCGTATACGCCGGATCCGACGACTCCGAATCCGAGCAGAGCAAGGCGTAGCCTTTCCATATTCTCACCCCTGACTGATGATTTCGACGCCTTCATGGTCGACTTCGACCTTCCGGATCTCCCAGCTCGGGTCGAAGCAAGAACGGTCGAGACGCACGTTTTTTGAAACGATCAGAAGCGTCGAGCCGGATCCGCTGATCGCGACCGCGTGTCCGTCGCGCTCGAGTTTTTCCTTTAATTTTCTTCCACCCGGTATCAGCGGATAGCGATAGGGCTCGTGTAAGGTGTCGTCGAATATGTCGCGGATGCGGTCGATGTCGCCTACGGCGAACGCTTTCGGAATGAAGAGCGCCCGAGCAACCGCATGAGCGGCATCCCGATGAAGGACATGCTCTGGCAGTGCCTCGCGCGCTCGCCTGGTTTGCACCGAAAACGGTGGGATCGCAACGTGAAAGACGAGATTTTCATCGACCGAATAGGACGTCCTCACATAGCCTTCCGGCGATGAATAGCTCGCGACCATTCCTCCGAAAATGACCGGAGCGACATTATCAGGGTGGCCTTCGATCCTAGCAGCATGCTCGAAGCACTCATCCTTGGTCCAAGGATCGCCGAGGATCCGATTCGCTGCGAAGATACCGGCAACGACGCAGGCGGCAC
>JBKHFR010000112.1:0-3093 GCA_046540115.1 Acholeplasmataceae bacterium
AAGAGAACCAGCTCCTCATCTTCGATGACCGCGAACAGACGTTCGATCTCATCGATAAACCGACACGGATCACCTGGGCATTCGAGGACATGAACGAATAGCATAGGACGGAAGGGCTAGGCCCTTTTGTGCTATATTAGGGAGATATAACTATGAACGAAATGATCATCAGGGACATCAAGGAGTCCCTCGGAATCAGTGAAAAAAGGATCGTAGCCGTGCTAAACCTCCTGGAAGAGGGCAACACGATCCCTTTCATCGCTCGCTACCGCAAGGAAGCCACGGGTGGGCTCGACGAGGAGCAGATCAACGAGATCAATAAGACCTGGGAATACCAGAATCATCTTTTGAAACGAAAAGAAGAAGTGCTACGCCTGATCGATGAGAAGGGCATGCTCACGGAAGAACTCAAACAGGAAATCCTAAAAGCTCAGAAGCTCGTCGAGGTCGAGGACCTCTACCGACCGTATAAGGAAAAGAAGAAGACGAAGGCGACCGAAGCGATCGCTAAAGGTCTCGAGCCGTTCGCGACCTGGATGATGCTCTTCCCCCATGAAAGCGTCGAAAAGGAAGCGGAGAACTACTTGAGCGACGACGTCAAGGACGTCGATGAAGCGATCGAAGGCGCGCTCTACATCATCGCGGAAATGATCAGTGATGATGCCAATTACCGTAAGGATCTAAGAGAGATGATGGTCCGCTACGGCGTGGTCGTTACCAGAGTTAAGAAGAACGCTCAGGACGACCGTAAGACCTATGAGATGTATTACGACTATAGCGAACCGGTCAATCGGATCCGACCGCACCGCATCCTCGCCATCAATCGGGCCGAAAAGGAAAAGATCCTGACGGTCAAGATCGACGTCGACAAAGAACGGATGACCTCATATCTCGAACGGAAACTGATCCGGGACGATAACTCCCCGGTAGCGAATCTCTTTCGCCACGCGATCGAGGATGCCCTCAAGCGCCTGATCTACCCGAGCCTTGAACGCGAGGTTCGTAGCGAGCTAAACGAAAGAGCTGAGGACCAGGCCATCGACGTCTTCGCCGATAACCTGCAGAAGCTGCTGTTACAACCGCCGCTCAAAGGCAAGGTCGTGCTCGGGATCGACCCGGCTTTCCGCACTGGCTGTAAGCTATCGGTCGTCAACGAACAGGGGACCGTCCTTGAGAAAGGCGTGATCTACCCCCACGAGAAGCGTAAGGGACAGGCGGCCGACGACCGTCTCGTCAAGGAATCGGCGCGCACGCTCATCCGCCTGATCAACAAGCACAAGGTCGAGATCATCGCGATCGGTAACGGTACGGCATCACGGGAAACCGAAGCCTTCGTCGCCGATATCCTTAACGCGACCCGACTACCGGTCCAGTACGTCATCGTTAACGAGGCCGGAGCGTCCGTCTACTCGGCCAGCGAACTCGCCCGCGAGGAGTTCCCGGACTTCTCGGTTGAAGAGCGAAGCGCAGCTTCGATCGCGCGAAGGCTTCAGGACCCGCTATCCGAACTCGTTAAGATCGACCCCAAGTCGATCGGTGTCGGACAATACCAGCACGACGTTACACCGAAGAAACTGAGCGAATCGCTCAATTTCGTCGTGACCCAAGCGGTCAACCAGGTCGGTGTCAATGTCAATACGGCATCGAAAGCGCTCCTGATGTACGTCTCAGGACTGAATAAGTCGAGTGCCGAAAACATCGTTAAGCACCGCGATCAGCTCGGACGCTTCAGTAGTCGTCAGGACATCCTCGGTGTCCCGAAGCTCGGTCAAAAGACCTTCGAGCAGGCCGCCGGATTCCTACGGATCCCCGAAAGCGCGGAAGCGCTCGATATGACCGCCGTCCACCCGGAAAGCTATGATGTCGCCAAGGCGATCATGAAGAAGTATGGCATCACCGGACAGATGTTCGGGAAAGAAGAAGTCAAGGCCATCGTCAAGAAGATCGATCGTAAGAAGCTACGCGATGAACTGAACGTTGATAAGTATACGCTCGACGATATACTGGATGCCTTCATCGCTCCCTTACGCGATCCACGCGATAAATTCCAACGGCCGCTTCTCCGTAGTGACATCCTCAAGATCGAGGATCTCGAGATCGGTATGGAACTCGAAGGCACGGTACGTAACGTCGTTGACTTCGGAGCCTTCATCGATGTCGGACTCAAGGAAGACGGACTCTGTCACATCTCGAAGATGTCTAACCGCTACATCAAGCATCCGCGGGATGTCGTCAACGTCGGGGATATCGTCAAGGTCTATGTCCTTAAGATCGATGCCGATCGTGGGAAAGTCGGACTGACGATGCTGAAAGACGCGAAATAGGTTGACAGGAAAAACAAAATACGCTATTCTATAGGGGCGCTAGATCGTCCGTATAGGATAAGGAGCAGTACTCAAGTGGCTGAAGAGGCGCCCCTGCTAAGGGTGTAGGTCAGGTAACTGGCGCGAGAGTTCAAATCTCTCCTGCTCCGCCATTTTTGGCCCGTTGGAGAAACGGTTAACTCACATGCCTTTCACGCATGCATTCACGGGTTCGAATCCCGTACGGGTCACCACTGTTTGCCGAGTAAGTCTGTCACATATACGTGATAGGCTTTTTTTGTCTCTGTTAGGCTGTAAAATTGATGATTTTTAATGATAAAGGGTCTATGTCAAGAGTAGGGGTGGACCCTAGGTAAATCCATGAAACGGAAGAATCCTGACATGTATGTGTTGGGGTTTTTCTTTACCTCAAAACGGGTGTTCGTAAATATCTTTTCTATAACCAACCAGTACGAAGTCACCATTGAAAAGAGCCATGATTCTCTTCTTTGAACCTTTCAAAGTTTCGATAGCCGAACCCGATCCGATTGAGCGTCCTAACGAAGTTGTTCGTGCCGTCTCCAATGCTCTGACGAAGCTCTCGATAAAGTCCTCGGCGTCCTGTTCAGAGACGACGTGCAGTGCCTCAAGAAAGGTGTCCTTAAAACGCATGGCCTCTTCTGAAACCGGATGGACGTTCGCCGCGTAGTCCTGGATCATCCGTTCGTTGACGTCGTCACCGAGTAGTACGTTCCACCTGTAGCCATCCTTGAGTTTGAGGGGGGACTTA
>JBKHFR010000113.1:0-3093 GCA_046540115.1 Acholeplasmataceae bacterium
GCCTTCGGCCGATTCCACGACGGTGACACGCGCACGCGCATCGAAACGTGGGACGAGATCCCCGTATATAATCGCTTTAAAAACTTCTATCCCAGGCGTAGCTCGACCGATGACTTTTCCCTGAGTCGTCTCGATCGAAGGGATATCGGCTACTACAGTCAGAGCGAAACATCGGACTACTGGTTCATCGAGACGACGGTCGAAGGACGTCATGAAGCGTCGTTCATCCTATTCCGTCAAGAAAACGACGACGGCTATCGCCTGACGATCGAACAGGGAACGATCACCCTATCCCTCGTGGAAAATGGTCGTGAGGCGGTCCTTGTCGAAAAAAGGTATTACGACGAAACCAAGGACATCAAAGTCTCCATCGATAAGTCCTCTCCCCTCGATTCCTACGTGCGCATCAAACTGACGATCAATGACCTTCTGATCCTCGATCACTACGACTTCGACAATACCTTTACTAGCGGTGGATACGCGCTATCTTCCGCACGCGGCGTCGAAGAAACATTTCAGAACCTTGCAGGAACGCGCTACAGTCAGGCTCAGATGATCTATCGACGGATCATCCGCGACAGCTACCGCTTCATCGTCGCTTACTACGGATTCGTCGGCACAGATCGGTACCAGCTCTCGATGTATCGGAGCGAACCCGGTATCGGCGATGTCATCAGTCTCTCGCCGACGGACTTCCTGAAGATCGAGATGATGCTCGAAGAGAGCCATCCGGATGCCTACGAGATCGTCAACGCCAGAACGTTCATCGACTACGCGAACAGTTATCAACAATACCATGGAACACTTAAATAGGAGTGATCAAGGATGCTAGAAACCATTAAAGGCAATCTCATCGTTTCGGTACAAGCACTGGAAAACGAACCTCTACACGACCCTAAGATCATGGCGAAAATGGCGTTGGCCGCCAAACTCGGTGGCGCTGTCGCGATCCGGTCGAACAGCGTCGAGGACATCTGCGCGATCAGGGAAGAGGTCGACCTACCGATCATCGGTCTTTACAAGAAGGAATATAAGGATAGCGACGTACACATCACCCCGACCAAAAAGGAAGTTCTCGCTCTGATCACTTCGGGTTGCGACATGATCGCGCTCGACGCGACCAAACGGAAGCGTCCCAATGGTGAATCGCTTTCCCACCTCGTCGACTTCATACACCAGCACGATCGCCTGGCGATGGCCGACATATCGACGCTCGAAGAGGCCATCCACGCCGAGAAGCTCGGTTTCGATTGCGTATCGACGACGCTATCGGGCTATACCCCCTACTCACCCCAGATCGATACGCCCGATTACGACCTGATCGAATCGTGCGTCGACCAACTATCGATCCCCGTCATCGCTGAAGGCCGGATCTCCGAAGTCTCCCAACTCAGGCGCGTCCTATCCTACTCGCCGCATGCCGTCGTCATCGGCTCGGCGATCACCCGACCACGACTGATCACCGAAAAATTCGTGCGCGTCTTTAAAGAAATGACATGATCCGAACCGACCCCAGAACGAGTCCTCATTTCAACTGGTACGGCATCCACCGAAAGGGAGCTTCCTGCCGCTTCGCGGACGACCTTCTCGAGCGGATCGGTGAAAACGCATCCTTGCTCGCTCTTTCTAGACACCTGCCGGGAACATTCCTTTCTTTCCAAACCGACGCGACGAGAATGTCATTCGATGTCCGACTGGCCGCCCCCATGGTCCACAACCACATGACTGCGACGGCGGAAGGCGGTTTCGATCTCTACGTTCTCGAGCAGGACGGATGGACGTTCTATGACAGCATTCGCCCGTCGCGTAACGATATCCGCTATCATAGTGAGGTCCGATTCGTTCACAGAATCATGCGAGCTTTCCGTCTCTACTTCCCCCTTTACTCGAGCGTAGAACACCTGGAAATCCTGTTTCCGGACGGTGCGTCGATCCGACGCCATGACGATGAATTCCTCGGAAGAGCGCTCATCTATGGGACGTCGATCACACAGGGAGCCTGTGCCTCGCGTCCCGGTCTGAATTACCCGTCGATCATCGGTCGAAGGCTCGGCCTCGACGTCATCAACTACGGCTTCTCCGGTAACGCCTTCCTCGAACCGAGCGTAGCGGATGCCATCAACCGGATCGACGATCTCGATCTGATCATCATCGACGCCGAAGCGAATGCCGGACCGGCCGGTGTTCTAGAGGAGCGTATGGGACCTTTTATCGACCGGCTCCGCTTTCACCACGAGCGGGCCATGATCCTCGTGCTCGGACGAATCCCTTTTCTAAAGGAAGAACGTGATGATGATCTCGCTCTAAGGAGGCGCCACCTCAAGGCGTTCCAGACCGACCTGATCCGGACCATGGACAGTGAACGCGTCGCCTTCCTCGAAGGCGATAGACTGCTCGCCGATCCGAGGCTCGATACCACGGTCGACGGCATCCACCTCAATGATCTCGGTTTCCACCTGTTTTCCGAAAACCTGATTCGAGAAATCCTGCGGGTTTTCCCCCGATTATCGAAAGAAGGGATAAAGTGAAAAAAATCATGATTCTCATCCTGACCTGTGCTCTAGGGCTAGTTACAGCCCAGAAAGTGAAGGCCTACGAAGACGTCCCGAACGCTCTACAGCAGGCGACGAACTATCTGGAAGTCCCTCCCCGATCGAGCCAGACGTATCAGACGCTGACGCTCAGCCAGCTGCGCAGCTTCAAAAACACCGTAACCTCCTTCGTCGATGCCGCTCATCTCAAGATGTATGACATCCCCTACGAGGAGCTGAGCGCGCGCTTGGACGACATCGAGGCTGCTCTGGACGGCGTTTCGACCGCGACATTCAACAGTGATTTCGAAAGGTATTACGGATACTATGAGGAGCTCTTTTCCATCTACGGAAAAGCTCTCGATTCACGCGTCATCGATGGACGGGGCATGTGGCATCGACCCTACGAAAAGAATCTCGACGAAGTCATCCGAACGCTCGACGAAATGGTCGACATGGGGATCAACATGCTCTACGTCGAGACGTTCTGGCTCGGACGCCTGATCTATGACTCCGGCGTACCCGGGACCCACCAGCACGGATTCACTCGCCAGGAGGGTTA
>JBKHFR010000114.1:0-3031 GCA_046540115.1 Acholeplasmataceae bacterium
CAAGGCTCTATCCGTGCTCATGGCCCATGGTCCCCGCTACCTGATCGTTACGCGTGGACGCCAGGGGGCGAGCCTCTATACCAGGGACGGGCACTTTCACAGGCCGAGTTTCGTGGTCAAGGCGATCGATACGACCGGAGCTGGCGACGCGTTCATCGGTGCGTTTTTATCCCGTCTTGCGAAACGTCTTCCTGAACCGGATGAGGAACAACGACTGCTTTTAAGCTATCTCGACTATGCCAATGCGGCAGCGGCGCTCACCGTCACGAAAGAAGGAGCGATGGACGGGGCGCCCACAAAGGCAGAAATCGATCGATTTCTGAGTGAACATGAATGATATTTCACATAATTGGTGCGGTGGAAACGTATTCATACATGAACCTTATGGAATAATCGACGATTCCGAGTAATATGCATTGCATTTGGACTGATTTTTGTTATAATGATAGTGCTGATTGCGATGGCGAGTTGCACTGTTAATTTCCCTTTTATTCTGTTGATTTTCATGGACTACGCCGAACTTTCAGCAGCCCTAGTGACTCTCCCCCCCCAGGTCATTAGGGCAATTTTTTTTGATGTTTAGCATTTGTTTAACTTTTAGCGCTTAAAATGGTATAATATCGGTAGCCTTTTATAGAACAAAGATCGAAATAACAGGGTGAAGCCATGAAAAAACGCGTTCTGATCATCGAAGATAATCGCGTCGCCGCAAAAGCGATCGCCAGTAAACTCAAGGATGAAGTCTTCGAAGTCGAAGTCATAGATGACGGGAAGGACGCGATCGAGGCCTTCGATCGCGGTCGTTATGACGTCATTCTGCTCGACCTCGTCCTACCGGGAAAATCGGGGGAGGAAGTCCTGCGCTATATCCGCAGCAGATCCGAGATCCCCGTCATCATCCTTTCCGCCAAGGATAACGACGTCGAAAAGGCGATCAATCTCGGTCTTGGAGCTGATGACTATCTAACGAAGCCCTTTTCAATGCTCGAACTCATCGCCCGCGTCAAGGCGGTTCTAAGGCGATCGGGGCAGATGCCGGCCACGACGGTTTCGCAACTAGAAATCGGTAATCTAAGGATCGACCTGAATCACTTTCTCGTGACCAAAAACGGGGAACCCCTATCCTTGACTTCCAAGGAGTTCGCCATCCTGCGGCTTCTAACCACGAACCCCGACCAGACCTTTTCTAAGCAGGATATCTATATGAAGATCTGGGGCGAAACCTATTATGACAATGACAACGTCATAAACGTTCACATCCGGCGGTTACGGGAAAAGATCGAGGATGATCCCTCGAAGCCCGAGATCATCAAAACCAAGTGGGGCTTCGGCTATAATCTCGGACTTAAGGTCCGCGAGATCGAGTAGGAACGCTCGCGATCGTTCCTACCATCGTTTCGATCGGCCATCCGTCGATGGCCCTTACATCCGAACGAAGGAGTACGCTATGACACACATTCTTCTTAGTAGAGGTATTCTTGGAACCCCTCCAGTCGTCGATCGGGTCGGATCCTACCTCAAAGCGACGGACCGAGTCGTCATCGTCAATCTTTCGTTTTTTTTATTCCATCTTCCTGACGAAGCGAGCTATCGCGCCTTCTATGATCGCGGGAGTCCTTACTACGATAAGATCGTCGCTAGTTTCGCTCCATACGGGATCAGAGAGGATAACATCGTCTGGCTCGATTACTACCAGGATTCGAATGAAGTGGCCAAGGATAAGATCCGAAACGCGGATGTGCTCTATTTTCCCGGAGGGGCACCCGATCTTTTCATGGAGCGTATCATCGAACGAGACCTCAAGCGTGACATCGAAGCGCATCGAGGCGTCATGATCGGTTCCTCAGCCGGAGCGATGATCCAGTTTCACTGCTACCACATTACTCCGGACCGGGAGTACGCCTCTTTCGCCTACGGTGAAGGCCTCGACAGGATACGCGGCTTCGATATCGAAGTCCACTATCGCCGTCGAAAGAAACAGAAGAAAGCGATGCGTCGCGTCCATAGGGATGGGGTCCATGACATCTATGCGCTTCCCGACGAGGGAGTGATCCTATACCATCAGAACCTGGTCATGCCCTATCTCGGAGCACGCCAGATCTATGCGAAGAAA
This sequence comes from Acholeplasmataceae bacterium, assembly GCA_046540115.1. Taxonomy (GTDB): domain Bacteria; phylum Bacillota_I; class Bacilli_A; order Acholeplasmatales; family Acholeplasmataceae; genus RECG01. The sequence goes on from JBKHFR010000114.1 coordinate 2,114, forward strand.
GGAATCATACGGTAACGTCTGATCGGTGAGAACCATGAAAAAATTTCTGATCATCTACATCCTGTTCAGCATCATATTCGGAGCGCTCATCTATTTCTATACGCTCATCGTCGAAACGAATGAGCGTACGGTCGATGTCTTTTATGACCTCGCTGAAAACGCCTTCGAGGACGGTGAGATCGACCGATTCGTCAAGTACCAGTCGGTCGCCTATCGTAGGATCGACCTCTATGAGGATGATACATACGACATCTATTTCTATCAGGTCATCGCTCAACTCGAAGACGAGTACGTGAACCAGTTTTCGGCTCTGGTATTTCCCAAAAAGGACGTCAATCACGCCACGCGTAGCGATGATGAGCACGATTCGACCGGGATCATCCTAACGGATCGAGAAGACGAGGAAACGATCTATCGAACGGACGAGGATGAGGACTTCGAGGAGATCGCGGTGAGCTACGGGATCGCGCGTTTCGGGTTCTATTACTATGCGGTCGAGCTCGAAGAGGACCTAGCACTGAACGCAACCCTGACCGACTATGCGGATCGCGTGATCCTCGACCATGACCTCGACTTCACGCATATCGACTATCCGGATGAAGCGCCCGATGATCTCAATATGGGCTTTTCGAACCGGGAGATCGAAGAGCTACTCGACCTACCGACCTACCTGCAACCGGCCATGTTCGAGAATATCACGATTTTTCTTGCGATCGACATCTTTGTCGGCGGCATCATCTACCAGTTGCTCAAAAAGAAAAATGAGGAGCGGGCACGGCAAGGCGCTGGCAAGAACGAATCGACCTAAAATCCCTTTACTAAAACGGTAATCGAACCGGGGTCATCCGCGCGAACAGGCTCGGCGCACGAGGATACCGACCGATGAGCCCGATCCGAGCGGGGACTCCGGGACGCTAG
>JBKHFR010000115.1:0-2997 GCA_046540115.1 Acholeplasmataceae bacterium
ACGATCGCCGCCCGATCGGGACGGATCGAATCGATGGCTTCCTTGATGACCCGTTGCTGGTTGACGTCGATCCGGTATCGATAGGAAATCCAGATACCTGTTCCCATAAAGACCAGTGGCGCGAACGACAGGATGAGCCGGATCATGAGCGTAGCACTATCCGGTTGGGTCAGGACGGGAGGACCACCGGGAACCTGTTCCGTGAACCCCGCCAAGCCGATCAGAAACATCACGAAAGCCAACCCGGCGGCCTGGGCGATCTTATTGATGAAATTCGTAAACCCGCTCATCTGTCCGTCGAGCCTGTCACCGAACTTGAGCTGGCCGACGTCAACCACATCCCCGTACATCGTATGGGGAACGAGAGCCGCTCCGCTAATCCCGAAACCCATCAGACCGGCTATCAGATAGACCACGGCCGGGTTCACGTTCGCGGGAACGAAGATGATGGAAAGAGCCGTGACGATCCAAAGGAAGGCACCGATACGATAGGCATAGGCCTTACCCTTCTTTCCGATGATCCGCAGGTAGACCGGTAGGGCGACGATCTGCATGGAAAACATGAGCGCCGCACCGATCATTCCGACCAGGGTCGCTTCATCGTTCGCTGTCTTTCCCTGCGTGATAAAGAAATCGGCATAAAAGAAGAAGAGTCCGCTCATGATCGCCATCGACATCTGCAGCATCAGATACATACCGAGATACTGACGAAAGGGACGGAGCGATAGCAGCTTGAACATCCCCTTGAATGAAGGCTTTCTCATGACCTTCGGTGTCCGGATCTCTTCCCGGGCAAACAGTCCCGTAACGAGCACGGAAAGCGCGAAGAGAAGCCCGAATGAAAGGCTCATGACCTGATAGCCCAACGCCTGGTCGTCGAACGATTCGACGATGATACCCGGCACGGCGACGCAGAGGATCGAAGAGAACAGCGAAAATCCCAAACGAAAGGAATTAAAGGACGCCCGCTTCTGATAGTCACTCGAGATCTCGCTCGACAGTGAATAGTACGGGATCATCACCGACGTCTGAACGCTCGTAAAGACCAGATAGGACAGGGTAACGGCGATGACGCGCAGTCCCGTCTCGGGAAAGGCATAGGGGAAGAATAGCAGATACATCGACAACAGGACGAAAGGCGCTGCGAGAACGAGATAGATCCTTCTTTTCCCGAGTCGCGACTGCGTCCGGTCCGAGATGTGCCCCATCACCGGATCGGTAACCGCATCCCATATCCGCGCGATCAGGATGACGACCCCGATCCAGTAGGGACTGATCCCGACCGTGATGGCAAGAAATCCCGGATAGAGGAAATTAACGATGTTGAACGACCCTCCGCCATAGATATCAGCTGCTGCGAAAGCGAGCTTTTTTCTCGTGTCTGGTTGTGCCATAGGCTACGCTCCTATTTAGATATATATTCCTATTATAATACGTTTTTAGCCAATCCGTGCCAAAAAAACCGCCGCCACCCGGCATCGTAACGTCCTTCACTAGTGGCTATCGGTCGGATCGTGTGCGCCCACGCCCTATGTCGCTCTATCCCGATACGAAAGCATGATAAGGGCAAAGTCCGATCCTAGCATAGCGTCGGTTCGCTATTCCTTTGTCATTTCGAATGAGACGTCGAGCGCGATCTGCGCGACCTTCGAAACGGTCCTGTGGATCGAACAGTACTTCGCGCCGAGTTCCGCCGCCTGTTTCAGCTTATCCTCATTAGATCCATCACGGATCACGAAGCGGATCGTAACGCTTTCGAGCGTAGCCGGGACTTCGTCGCGCTTTTCGCCGGAAACCTCGAGCGATGCCTCTGCAAAGGACAGCCGCATCTTTTCGGCGACGCTTAAAAACGTAGCATAGAAACAGGAGCCGAGCGCTCCGAATAGTAGGTGATAGGGAGCGACGCCCTGGTCACGACGCCCCAAAGGAACGGTTCCTGTCGGTGAAACCATTTCACCGTCGAACCGATCGGAAAACGTTAAACGGATCGTATCTGCTTTCATGTTATGACCTCTTTTCCTGCAATTGATCGTTTGAAACCGACGTATTCGCAACCGATCAAAGCGAATACGTCATCCTGATTTTACCATAGAGAGGCCCTATAGACGAGCCAAACGAACCGTTCCTTGTCCGAAAGTACCGTCTTAAAGCGCTGCCCTAGCCTGAATCCGGATGTTCGCAGGCGAGCATCGGAACCAGATGTGGATCCTGGAACATCGTTTCGGAATGCTTAAGGATTAAAAAAGATCCCGACATCGGCATGTCGGGATCCTTCCGTTTCATTGATTCGCTTGGAGTCCACCGTTACTCCTGGCATAGACCCCGAATTCCTACCAGATGCTTACCATCTCGTCTTCCGATAGGTACATGGGATCGTTTCTTTCGATCCGATAGAAGGTCTGGAACTCCGGTAGATTACGCAGCTGCATGTTCGCCCTCAAAATCGATGGTCCGTGGACATCGACCCGGAGTAATAGCTTACTGTATTCCAGGGAGGACTTGTTACGCCAGACGCGAGCCCAGTTCCTGAAGAACTCGTCGTAGTCGTGATTTTCGCCCCTCTTACTGGCTTCGAGCGCACACCTTAAACCGCCGCTATCAGCGATATTCTCCGAAACGGTCAGTTCACCGTTACAGGGGCCGAAGCCGGTTTCTACGCCATCGAATAGCGCGATCATGTCCTTCGACTTCTGTTTAAACGCCGCTAGGTCCTCATCCGTCCACCAGTTGTTGAGCGACCCCGTCTCATCGAACTTGGCGCCATTGTTATCGAAGGCATGCGATATTTCGTGGGCCATGACGGCACCGATTCCACCGTAGTTCTCCGATGCGGTCTGTTCGAGGCTATAGTAGGGCTTCTGCAGGATCGCGGCCGGGAAGACGATCTGGTTGTTGGTCGGACTATAGTAGGCATTCACCATGCTCGCGGGCATGCTCCAGATGTTCTTATTCGGTTCCTTGTTGAACTTAGAGAACTGATAGGCGTTGACGATCCGG
>JBKHFR010000116.1:0-2928 GCA_046540115.1 Acholeplasmataceae bacterium
GGATCGCCGAGGATCCGATTCGCTGCGAAGATACCGGCAACGACGCAGGCGGCACTCGAACCGAGACCGCGCGTCATAGGGATGTCGTTCTTGACCTCGGTTACCGAGATCGGTACGAGATCGGAAGCGTGTCCGAGTCTTTCAAAAACGCTCTGATAGGCTTTGATAACGGGATTCTTATGCGGAAGGCATCCGGTTTTAAAACGCTTCGTGTGAAAGCGATTCGCGGCATCGAAGGCATAGAGGCTTTTCATCGACAGTGCGAGGCCCACGCAATCGAATCCGCTCCCGAGATTCGAAGTCGAGGCTGAAACTCTGATACGGATCATACGATCACCCGATCCATTCCCAGAGGCGCTCTAGCGCCTCTTCAGCGGACCAGACGGTCGGAACATGGCGTTCGCGCACCAGTTTTTTGATCCGCTCGTGCGCGCGAAGACCGGTCCGTCGTTCGAGTGCCGTGACGCTTTCGGATGGCTCGCTGAACGAGGCGTTCCGATCGAAGGCCCGGCACATCGCCTCACTGAACTTGAACGGATCGGCCGTCTGGACGATAACGGTCGGTTTCCTTGTTCCGCCCTCCTGGAGGTATTGCTCGTAGACGGATGCGGCTACCGCCGTATGGGGGTCGATCAGCACGCCTTCGTCAACGAAGGCGCGGTAGATCGTTTGAAGCGTCTTTTCTTCGGTCGCGTAACCGGCATAGAAATCGCCATAGGTCTGCCTTTCTCGATCTGGCAGTGCATAGGAACCGTTATGCGTCAACTCGTCCATCAACGACCGGATCAGTGCGTCGTTGCGGTTGCTCTTGAGATAGATGAGCCGCTCTAGATTCGAGGAAATCAGGATGTCCATGGCAGGCGAAATCGTTCTGATGATCCGCCGATCGCTCTGATAGATCCCGCTGTGAAAAAAGTCGGTTAGAACGTGATTCTCATTCGATGCCACGATCAACCTGTCGATCGGCAATCCGCTCATCTTCGCGTAGTAGGCCGAGAGGATGTTACCGAAATTGCCGGTGGGAACGGTGACGTCGATCTCTTCACCGAAGCGGATGCGTCCGCTAGCAACGAGCCTGAGATAGGCGTAGATGTAGTAGACCACTTGGGGTATGATCCGAGCGATGTTGATCGAATTCGCCGAGGAAAGGACGATATCGTCCTGTTCCATTTCTATAAATGCCCGTTTGACTAGGCGCTGGCAAGTGTCGAAATCGCCTTTTACAGCGATGGCGCGATGGCGGGAATCCGTCAACGAAAGCATCTGTTTTTCCTGAAAAGCGCTGACGCCCTGAAAGGGATAGAAAACGACGACCCGGGTCAGCGGATCATCCTTAAAACCGTTCAGTGTCGCGCTTCCGGTATCACCGGAAGTAGCGGTCAAAACGACCGTCTTTCCTTCGATCCCGCATTTATTCTTGGCCTGATCGAGGAGTTCTGAAAACAGGACGAGCGCCATGTCCTTAAAGGCGAACGTCGGCCCATGGGCAAGCGATAGCAGGTCGAAATCCTGTAATCGCTGGAAACCGACTATGGGAGTGAAGTCCTGATAGGCGCTATCGACGAAATCGAGATCATTAAGCGTGAAATCATCGAGGAAATGATCGAGAACGACCCGGGTCAGTTCCGGGTATGGGATCGTTGTCGGGATTTTACTAAGGTCTAACGGTTCGAATCCTTTCGGAACATAGAGACCCCCATCCGGTGCGATACCAGAAACGATCGCGCGTGATGCGCTCACGCTCAGATCGCGGTTTCTCGTGCTCTCATACATGTCCGATCACCTTCTGTTTCTGTGTCCTAACTCGAGTTATTATACCACGTATTCCCGACAAAGACAAAAACCGAAGGTGGCTCGTTCGAGGCGATCATCGGATACTCTTTTATCCGAGCTATGCCAGCATCCTTTCTCGGCGAGCGATCGAGTTGGATTTCTGATTGAAAAAAGCGCATCGGCGTGTTATAGTCGGAAGAGAAAGGGATGTGGTTACATGGTCGAACAAGAATACGATCTCATCGTCGTCGGGTCAGGATTCGCTGGCCTTACCTGTGCGATCGAAGCGATGCGACGGAAGGCTCGCGTGCTCATCCTCGAAAAAATGGCAAGGATCGGTGGAAACTCGATCATCAGTGATGGCGGGATCGCCGCACCGTGTACTGACCTTCAAGAAAAACGGGATATCACGGATTCACCGAAACGGATGGCGGAGGATATGCTTAATGCCGGAAAGGGTCGTAACGATCCCGATCTCGTTCGTCTGATCGCGAACGGGGCCAAGGAAGCGTTCGACTGGACGCGAAACGTCCTTGGCGTCACCTATCTCGACCGGGTCGACTATTTCGGTGGGCACTCGGTTCCTCGCTGCTATACCCCGAAAGGAGTCACGGGGCGACAGATGATCAGGGCGGCTGAAGCGCACTCGAAAGAGCTCAACATCGACCTGCTTTTAAACGCTCGAGTGACCGATTTTACCGGTTCAGACGATATCCTTGACGGCGTCATCGTCGATACCGCCTATCGTTTCGGACGGCGATCGACTCCGATCCTGCGAACGATCCGTGCTAGGAGGGCCGTCGTCATTGCCAGCGGCGGTTTCGGCCACGACCACGCCCTGCTGAAGCGATACGGCAGCATCGATGCGAGAACGATGAGTACGAATCGAAAGAGCGCGACCGGCGAACTGTTAGAAAAACTCGCTGAAAAGGGGGCGAAGCTCGTCGATATGGACCAGATCCAGCTCGGGCCCTGGGCTTCACGCGATGAAAAAGGGTTCGGACTCGGGCCCCGTTTCGGTGACTATGTCGCCCTTCCCTATGGGATCCTCGTCGATCCGAGCACGGGACAAAGGTTCATCAATGAGCTTTCGGACCGCAAGAACGTCGCCGATGCCATGTTACAACTGCCGGGCCATGCGCTCGCGATCGCTGA
>JBKHFR010000117.1:0-2833 GCA_046540115.1 Acholeplasmataceae bacterium
CGCGCGCACACGAGGATATCATCAGCGGTTTAGAAGCGGAAGCGAAAACGGTCCTGCTGGTCGCCGCCGGCGAACAGGTGATCGGCATCATCGCTGTTGCTGATCGTTTGAAGACCGGTGTAAAGGAAGCGATGGAAGAGTTCAGATCCATGGGCATAGAAACCGTCATGGTTACCGGTGATAACGAACGGACTGCGCGCGCCATCGCGAAACGAGCCGGAATAAAAAGCGTCATAGCCGGGGTTACACCGGATGGCAAGGTCGACGCTCTACGGAAGCTACAGGAAAGCTATCGAGTCGTGGCGATGGTCGGCGACGGGATGAATGACGCTCCGGCACTGAAGCAGGCCAACGTCGGGATCGCCTTAGGATCCGGGACCGACATCGCGATCGAAGCGGCGGACATCACCCTCGTTAGCGATGCGATCGACGTCGTGATCCGGGCGATCAAACTCTCGCAGGCGACGTTCAAAAAGATCAAGGAGAACTACTTCTGGGCCTGGATCTATAACGCCATCGCGATCCCATTCGCCATGTTCGGGCTGCTACACCCGATGATCGGAGCGGCCATGATGTCCTTGAGCTCGCTCAACGTCATCTACAATTCGCTCCGGTTAAAACGGATCGATCTCGGGAGGAAAGCGACGTGAAAGAAAAGCACAGGGAAGCGCTCAATCTGCTCAGGACGGCTCGCGGTCAGATCGACGCGATCATCCGCATGACCGAAGACGAACGGTACTGCGTCGACATAGCCAACCAGATCCTAGCCGTATCCTCGCTCCTACGGAAAGCGAATCTCGGCATTCTAAAAAACCATATCGAGACGTGCGTGAAGGACGCCTATAAGGACGGAACCGTCGAAGAGAAGCTCGAGGAAGTCATCCGTATCCTCGACCAGTACGTAAAATGAAAGGCACGGGCGAGTTCGGTCTCGCCCGTGCGCCTATTCACCGGGATATACGAAGTCCCACTGTTTCCTGATACCGTCCATGATCGAAAGGATCTCGCACGTAAGCTCGTGCGGCACGACATGGCTCTCTAACTCGTGCTTTTCGATGGAGCGGACGACCGCTTCCGCCTCGTATTCGAAACCGTTGACGGCGTGCGGCACGTCGATCTCACGGATCAGTTCGCCCTCCTGGTTGTAGATCAGGGCTCTTTCGGTTTTCCAAAAGTTCTCGACCCGGATATAGCCCTTCGTTCCGCGGATGATGCCGATGCCCGGTTCGTCCTGCGAGATCGAGACGCGGAGACGCGCTTTGGCGTTGGGATAGTAGAAGCGGAGCGTTTCATCGATATCGACGCCGGTCGGTCCGAAGGTCACGTCGCTTTCGACCGAATCCGGTGAACCGAGAAAAAGATGGGCGAATGTGATCGCGTAGATTCCGATGTCAAGGAGCGCTCCGCCACCGAGCTCGGGCACGAACAGTCGGTCATGCCGATCGGCCTTGGCCCGGAAACAGGCGCTCGCCTCGATGCTCTGGACCGAGCCGATCATGCCGTCGCTGACGAATGTGACGAGCTTCTTTATGACCGGCAGGAAACGGGTCCACATCGCTTCCATGACGAAGACGCCCTTTTTCTTAGCTCGGGAGAAGACGCGGCGCGCCTGTTTCTCGTTCAGGGTAAAGGGCTTTTCACAGAGGATGTGCTTACCGTGCTCGAGGATCTCGAGCATCTGCTGTTCGTGCAGTCCGTGTGGCGTAGCGACGTAGACGACATCGACGTCGGGATCGCGGTAGAGTTCGGCATAGTTTCCGTAGGCCTTTCCTACCGGAAACTCGGTCTGAAAGGCGTTCGCCTTATCGAGCGTCCGTGACGCGATCGCTCGGATCGGGATGTCGCGTTCTTGCAGCGCCGTGGCGAACAGGCGCGCGATGCGTCCTGCGCCGATGATGCCGAATCTGACCACGCTATCCCCTCTTTCTCGGGTCATCCTCGATCGCGTCGAGGATAAGCATGTCCTCGTCCTTGATCCGGAAATCGACCTGAGCGTTCTCGATCATACGGTCCTCGTGGACCGACTTCGGTAGTGGTGCCGTGCCCTTCTGTAGGTCGTAGCGGATGCAGATCTGTGCCGGAGTAACGCCGTATCTTTTCGCCATCGCACCGATGGTTTCGTTACTCAGAAGGTATCCGATGCCGAGCGGAGAATAGGCCTCGATGAAAATGTTTTTGGCCCGACAGTAGTCGACCGTTTCCTTTTGGTCGAGCCCGATGAAATAGGCGATCTGGTTGACGTGAGGGACGACGGAACAATGGCCGATGAGATCCTCGAGGTCGTTCGGCTTGAAATTCGATACGCCGATCGCCCGAGCCCGTCCTTCCTCATAGATCTTCTCTAAAGCCTTCCACGCTTCCCGGTTACCGGTCCTGCAGTCCTTACCGACCTCATTCCAGGGCCAGGGGGCGTGGATCAGAAAAAGGTCGACGTAGTCCGTTTTCAGGGCGTCAAGACTCTTTTCGAATGCCGCTAGGGCTTCGTCATAGGTTTTGATGTGCGATTCGAGTTTCGTCGTAATAAAGATGTCCTCGCGGGGAATACCGGAGTTGCGAACGGCTTCTCCGACGCTCGCCTCGTTCCGGTAGGCTTGAGCCGTGTCGATGTGCCGATAACCGTTCCTAAGCGCTTTGGATACGGCACGGTAGGTTTCATCTCCCGGCTCGATCTGCCAGGTTCCAAAACCGATCTTGGGTAGTTCTACCCCGTTGTAGAGCGTGTACGTCTGTTCGAGCATGTTCATGGGATGATGCCTCCTTTTCGATTCCTATTATACCAGTTTTCGCGTAATACAGGAAACGAAACGGAAACGATCGACCTTTCCCGTGCACA
>JBKHFR010000118.1:0-2805 GCA_046540115.1 Acholeplasmataceae bacterium
GATCTACCCTTTTGTCGCCCCTGCCATGATTCCTTCGATCAGGTAGCGTTGGAAAAGCATGTAGAGGATCGTGATCGGCAGTCCGACGAGAAGCGCTCCTGCCGCGAAGGCGGAGTAGTGGATGTATTCTATGTCGTCGATGAACTTGAATAGGCCGACGGCGAGCGTCCATTGCTGGGTGACGTCATAGTCCGGCGGAGCATCGGGCGGATAGTAGTTGAGTAGATAGCCCGGAAGCATGTAGTCCATCCACGGAACCATGAACATCGTCACGGCGACGAACGTTAGGATCGGTACGGAAAGCGGCAGGATGATCCGCCAGAAGATCTGGAACTTATTGGCACCGTCGATCATCGCCGATTCGTCCAGGTCCTTCGGTATCTGCGAGAGGAACCCCTTGACGAGCCAGAGGTTTCCGGGTATGCTCCCGCCGATATAGAGGATGCTGAGCGCGCGCGGTTGGCCGAGAAGGCCGAACGTCCAGAACAGGACATACATCGCGATCAGTCCCATGAAGGACGGGAAGGCTTGGAGCACGAGTATCGACAGGAGTCCCGCCCGTTTTCCGACGAACTTGAAGCGAGCGAAGATGTAGGCGGCGCCGGTAATGATCACCGTACCGGCGATCATGTTGATCAGGGCGATACTGAGCGTATTCCAGTACCAGCGGATGAACTTCGTCTCTTCGAAGAGATAGTTGAAGGCGCCGGTATTCGGATTATTGGGCCAGATCGTGCTGGGAACCGAGCTCTGAATGTTCGAAAGCGACAGTCCGATGATATAGACGACCGGAACGATAACGATGATCGAGATCAGGGCGATCTCGCCGTAGATCAGGGTTCGTGACACGAAGTTTCGCAGTGAAAAGACGGCTCGAAGTCCCTGTTTCGAGATGTTCCGTCGTTTCTTCCGACGGACGTAATAGTATAGGCCGTAGAGGGGGATCAGGCCGATCAGCCCCGGTCTGACCCCTTCATAACCCTTTTTTCTAGCGTATTCGACGACCGTTCCCTGATGGATCAAAAGCAGAACGATCGCGCCGTATATGAGTAGTAGTCTGAGTAAGAGTGGCATCTTCTAATCCTCCTGAAAGGCTCTCGTCTTCGACAGGTTCCAGGCCGTGATCGAGCCGACGAATAGGAAAACGAGCACGGAGAAGACGGAGGCCATGTTAAAGATCGCTTCGTCTACCGTCAGCTTATACATCCACGAGATCAGGATGTCACTATCACCGGCAAAACCGCGCGAATAGTGGCCGGCGTTCGGCCCGCCACCCGTGATGAAGTAGATGACCCCGAAGTTATTGAAGTTCATCGAGAACGTCATGATCAGGATCGGCGCGGTCGAATAGAGGACGAGCGGCATCGTGATCGACTTTATCTTCTGCCAGTTACTAGCCCCGTCGATATCGGCAGCTTCGTAGAGCGTCCGGTCGATGGCCGTCATGACGCCGGTCATCAGTGCCATGAAATAGGGGAAGCCGAGCCAGATGTTGACGACGATCAGCGTCGCTCGCACGAACGTCGGGTTGAACGGATTGGTAAACCACTGGATGTTATCCTTACCGAGGTAGAAGAGCCGGCTGATCCCGGAAAGGGAATCATAGTCCACCCCGAGCATGCCGAGGTTCTCGAGGATCGTGTAGAGCCCGATGTTCTCGAGGAAGCTGTTTATGAAACCGACCTCGTTGAACATGACGGAAAAGACCATCTGGGATAGCAGCGCAGGGATCGCCCACGGCAGGATGAGGAGCGTGCGCCACATCTTTCGGAATACGACCTTTTCGCTGTTGAGGATGAGCGCCTGGAAGAAACCACCGAAAAAGACGGTTCCCGTCGACAGGACGGCCCAGACCACGGTCCAGGATAGGACGCGCCAAAAGGCGCGACCGAAGGATTCGCCCAATCCGGATGAGAAATTGAACAGGGCGATGAAGTTCCGGAAGCCGACCCAGTCGAACTTCGCCACCATCGACTCGTTTCCCGATATGCTCGTAAACGACAGGATGAAGCCGAAAGTGATCGGCATGATCGAGATAAAGGCGATTACGAACAGCGCTGGGGATAGTACGATATACTCGAAACTGCGCTCGTAGACGTCCTTGAAATAGGAGACGTCGCTAAGCACTTCTTCCTTTTTCCTCTTAGCTTCGGAGACGCGATAGGCATCCCGGATCGACCAAAAGGCAAAGATGAAGAAGAAGAACGATAGGATGATACCGATGAGACCTTCGAGCAGAATGATCGTCGACGTATGTCCCTGGATCGGGATGTCCTCCGAGATCGAGAAGCCCGTGATCGTGCGCATGTTGAACGGCTCCTCATCGGAGCCGACGAGGGCGTCGGTTAGCGCCATGTGCCCGCTGAAATTGAGCCTTTCCGCGACGCCGAGCGTGATGACCGACCAGTAGCTGCGAACGAAGAAACCGGCCTTGTCATAGAAGAAGTTGTCGTATTGCTCGACAAACGTCTCGTTGACATCCGGGTTCAGCTGCAGGTGAACCTTGAGCAGGAGTCGGTTGTAGTGCCTGTTCCGATACTGGTTCCAGTCACGGGAATAGGTATAGTACATGACCTGGCGGAATGTTTCGCTGAATTCGGTCCCTTCATACTGCATGCGTCGTGAGTTGTAGGTCATGCCGGCTTCGTAGTATTCGTAGATGCCGTCGTTGACGTAGTAGAGCGGACCGATGACGTCGACCTCTTCGGCATCACCGATCATTCCGACGATTTCCTCGGTCTCTAGGTCGACGTGTCTGATGACACCGTCATCCTCGACGCGAAGATAGTATCTACCATCGGATTC
>JBKHFR010000119.1:0-2803 GCA_046540115.1 Acholeplasmataceae bacterium
CTGAAGGGCTCGGTGGCCTGATGTTCTGGGAATACGGCACCGATTCGACGGAAACGCTACTGAACGCCCTGCGGGCGGCTCTCGCCGATTGAACGCTCTATGTCCTTCGTTTCGTGCTCCCGCGGACGATAAGCCGCGATCTGACCACTCTCGACTCCGTCGTTCGCGTCCCAGCGAGAATGTCAGCCATGATGAGATTCGCGGCGATCTTCCCCTTTTTCGAGATGAACTGCCGGATCGTCGTTAGGCCCGGAGAGGTAAACGATGACACCTGGATGTCGTCGAAGCCGACGATCGAGATCTCTTCGGGTATCCTTTTTCCGGCATCCTGGCACGCCTTCATGATCCCTAGGGCGACGATATCGGCATCGACGACTAGAGCGGTCAGATCCTGACCGTTTTTCATCATGCGTTCGGCGAACTTAATGCCTCCCTCGAACGTCGTGAGCGTCTCGAAGATGTGGTCGTTGTGAACCGGCAATCCCGCTTCGAGCATGGCCCGAGCGTAACCGATATAGCGGTTGTTGTGGATCGGGGATTCTTTGATCGACCCACCAACGAAACCGATCCGCTCGTGTCCGAGCTCGATCAGGTGCTTCGTCGCGATGTAGGAACCGTCAGCATCATCGCTGTTGACCGAATGGAAGTCCTTCGAATAGGATTCGTAGACGTCCGTCAATACGGTCGGGATATTCAGCGCCTTGACCTCCGCGTAGATATCCGGTGGGTATGACCCGAGGAGGATGATACCGTCGAGACCGCGGCTCTTGATCCAGTTGCGGTACTTGCCTTTGACGAGTATTCCCTACAGCAGGATGTCATAGTTGTAGGACGATACGACCTTGTGGATCTCGCCCAGATACTCAGCGAAAAAAGGGTTCGTTTCAAGGAGCGTTCCCGTCGTGTCGGATGGGGCGATCAGCGGTAGCGTGACGCCGATCAGTTTCGACTGTCCGTTCGAGAGCGAACGGGCGTTGATGCTCGGAATATAGTCGAGCTCGGCCATGATGGCCCTGACGCGCTGACGGGTCCTTTCGGATACTTTACCGCGGTCGTTGATGACATAGGACACCGTCGCGGTCGAGACTCCGGCACGGCGTGCGATCTCGGCGATATTCGTCTTTTTAGCCATGTTCCCACTCTCTTTCGTTTCGTTGTCTCCATTATACACGAAATGACGACGGGCGTTAGATTTCTTCGATCCGCTGCGAATCCTTCGTTATGTGGATGCGGTAGGTTCTGGTCCGGTACTTGACCGTAAAGCGCATGCTTTCGATGCTCTTCGGAAGACAGGGATTGACGACGGGTCTGTCCCCGTCAAGGCGAAGGCCGGCGAAACCGAAGATGGCGACCATGTAGGCTCCGCCGGCAGCCGCCGGGTGCGTCCCGCCGATATCGATGCTGCCGGCGTAGCGCTTGGCGGCGCCTTCGAGATCGACCGAGGCCGAGCGGATGAAAAGGGAATATGCCCGATCGGGTTCACCGATCCGGCAGGCCAGAAGCCCGTACATGCTCGCCGAAAGCGTCGAGCCGTGTTCGGTTCGTTCAGCGTAGTAGTCGAAGTTCGCCCGCTTGATGTCGAGGCTATAGTCGTCACCGAATAGGTCTAGCATCATGACGACATCGGCCTGCTTGATGATCTGCGTGTCTCCGGCTAGCGCCGGGATCCCGAGGTATTCGTTCCTATGGACGCGCCTTTCGAATACCTCCTCGATGCTTATGTCCTTTAAGGAAAAGTAGCCGTCGAACTGTTCGATGATGCCTCGCTCATCGGGCTTTTTGATCCGGATCCGGTCGAGGAAGCGTTCGATGAGCGCGAGCTCGTTCTCGAACGATCGTTCAGCGACAACCCTAGGAAAATAGTCATCCTTGCGGTCAGCGAACCGCTTCTTGAGGCTAAGAACCGTGTAAAAGACGAACTTCACCATCCGATCGGTGAAGGCATTGTTTCGCACGCGCTCATGGTATTCGTCCGGTCCCATGACGTCCCAGAACTCGAAGCGATCACGGAGTACGGCGTATTGGCCACGGTCGAGATAGAAGCGCGCGACCTCGATCAGGACGGCGAGTCCACCCTCTTTTAGAATCCCTTCATCACCGGTCTGACGGATATAGGCCATCATCGCGTAGACGACAGCGGCCGAGATATGGATCTGCTTGTCCTTGAAATGGGTGCGGAGCGGTCGATCCCAGGCATCGGTGACGTTATAGTCCGTGCAGGCATCATATCCGCCCTCCTGCGATTCCCAGGGATAGAAAGCGCCCTTGAAACCGTAGGATGCTGCCTTTTTTAAGGCCCCTGCCAGCGTATCGATCCGGTAGTGGATCAGCCTTTTCGCGCTTTTATGGTCGGTATTGAGAAAAAACGGCAGGATGAACATTTCCGTATCCCAGAAGACCGCGCCCTTATAGGTCTGACCGGAAATACCGCGGGCCGGAATCGAGCCATCCGCTCTGACCGTTGGCGTCAGGATCAGGAGGTGATAGAGCGAGTAACGCAAGGCGAATTGCGCTTTCTCATCGCCTTCGATCCGGACGTCCGCTCGGTCCCAGAGTTGATCCCAGTTCCTTTCGTTCCTAGAAAACAGGGCGTCAAATCCGATACGGCTCGTGCGCTCGAGCGCCTCGTCGAGATCCGCCTCGGACTGATCGAGACCGACGATCGCGTACTGATCGAATCCGTACGAAACGCCCTTTTTTGCCTCGACATCGAGGACGGCTCTTACGCCTTCCTCGTCCTGTTCATAGCGGATAGAAGCCGGAAAGGCGGTATCGATCCGTTTGACCACGATCAGCTCATGGC
>JBKHFR010000120.1:0-2768 GCA_046540115.1 Acholeplasmataceae bacterium
TTAACGAGATCCGGTCGGTCGAAGGCTTCATCCGATGCGCCAGGCGAACGGCTCTAAATCTCTAGGAATACGCCGCGACAAAACGCATGGCCGCCAGCGGGCGGCTTTATCCTTTTCTTAGAATAATAACTCGTGATATGCGCTGATCACGCCGATCGGATAGAAAGGTCAATGGCCTCCCTGAATGAAAGAAGGACCCAGTGCTTTTTAACGACTAGACCCTTCGTCTACTTCATGATATTGCTCCCTAAGAAAGGATCCCTTTCGCTCCCGATTGCTAGCGCCGTTGTCGCTTTTCATGCTCTAGAAATTCGGCTCCGTGTCCGTTGCTGAGGAACCGTTCGATGAATTCCTTTACAGCGTTCCGAGTCACACCAACCATGTGATGGAAGTGGCTGGCATAGGGCTGTTTACCGGCATCGAGGTGCTCGACGTATGTCCGGTGGATGGTCGAGGCGATGTTGATCTTCGTGATCCCGTTCTTGATGCAGCGCTTAAAGTCCTTATCGCTCGTGCCGGACCCACCGTGCAGAACGAGCGGTATATCGATGCGGGCATCGATCTCACTCAAACGGTCGATATCGAGTTTCGGGGCGGTCCGATGGAGGCCGTGCGCGTTCCCGATCGCTACCGCTAGCGTATCACAACCCGTACGATCGACGAACTGTACAGCCATCGCTGGATCGGTTAGATCGGACGGTGTTTCCCTGAGCTCGCTACCATCACTCGTCTCATTCCCGATCGAACCGATTTCCGCCTCGACGTCAACACCAGAAGCGTGGGCGAGATCGACCACTCTTCGCGTATATCGAATGTTATCTTCGAGTTCGTAACTCGAGGCATCGATCATCACCGAACTGAAACCGATCTCGATCGCTTTCTTGATCTCTTCTAGGTCGAACCCGTGATCGAGGTGCACGACGATCGGAGCCGTTGATTTTTTTGCCAGATCGACCATGATCGGTCCTAGATATTCGAGCGGCGAGGTATCGAATTGCACCGGGGCGAGCTGTAGGATCAACGGGGCATCCGACTCTTCTGCGGCAGCGATTCCACCGAGAAGCATGTCGTAGCTCAGCAGGTTACAGGCGAGCACGCCATAGCGATGGCTGCGAGCGTGCTCTAGCAATGCCTTCATGGATACTAGTGGCACTATAACACCTCCTCAGGCGGCATGCGTACGATGTCCGGATCGCGAAAGATATCCTTTTCATCCGTTGACCGCGTCGAAAACTCAGAGATGATCGCGCCCTCTTTTCCTGCTTGGAACCAGTGCCAGGTGTTCGGATGTAACGTATACTGCTCGCCGGGATTCAGCTCGATCTCATGGAAAACCCGGTAGACTCCGGGAGGAACGGTCGCCTGAATGTCTTTTCTTGTCCCCGGGCCTTCGACATAGAGAAAGACCTTACCCTGACGACAACGAAAGGTTTCTTCCTTTTCTTCGTGCAGGTGCTCGGGACAGGTCTGCTTCGGTAACATGACGAGCTCTTTCGCACAGACCCTCTCGGTGTTAACGTAGGTTACGATGCTCAGACCCGTGACCTCGAAATCATCGAGGTTAAAGTCAGCGATCTCGATGCTTTCCTTTTCTTCTTCCGTCAGGACGATACCCTGATCGGCTAGTTTTTGTGAAGCGATTATTTGGTACGCTCGTTTTTCTGATCGTTTCATATCACTCGTATCCCTTTACTCTTTTTTTTAATCCTGCGAAACTCGGTATATTACTCGAGGCTCCTTCGGCCTCTACGGCATATGAGCCGAGGGCATTCCCGAGGATGATCGCCTCTTCGAGATCCATCGACTGGCTCAAGCCAGCGATGACACCGGAGACGAAGGCATCCCCTGCTCCGGTCGTATCGACGGGGTTCTCCACTAAAAACGGTTTCTTGTAGTAGCTCTGATCACCGGTCAGCGCGAACGACCCCTTTTTCCCTAGTTTGATGACGATATCGTGCGCTCCCTTAGATCGTAACCAGCGACTGCAATCTTCGGGGGTCGTTCGACCGGTAATATTCTGGGCCTCATCGATGCTCGGCATGAATAGATCGATATACGGTAGGGCATCCTTGATGAGCGAATACCACTCATCCTTCGGATCCCAGGCGGTGTCTACTACGGTATAGATTCCTCGCGACTTGGCCGTTTTTAGATAGAGAGCGAGGTCGTACCGGTCGAAGGCATCCATTAGGAATACGCCCGTAACCAATAGGATATCGAGATCATCGAGGAACGATGGCTCGATCCGATCCTTTCGGAATGTCGCGTTGATGCCCGTTCGATGGATGAACGAACGCTCTCCGGCCTCGTTGATCAGAACGATCGAAGTGCTCGTGGCATCCTCGTCGCTCGTGATCAGGTTCGCTCGGTCGATCCGGTGCCGGTCGAGCTCGGCCTTAAGGAACTGCCCGAAAATATCGTTCCCGAGGGGCGCGCATAGGCGGGCATCGATACCCATTTTAGCCAGGTCGATGGCGACGTTTACCGCGCAGCCGCCGGAGTGCATCGTAATGGAGTCGACCAAAGAGAGCGTTCCTGTTTCCGGATATTCATCGATCCGATTGACGTGCAGATCCGCCACTGCAATACCTAGTATCCCGATGTTTATTTCAATCACCTTCCGTGAACTTCTCGTTCATATAGTCTATGACCGCTCGCTTTGAAGCGTGTCCGTCCTGGTCCTTAACGAGCCATAGGACATCGTTCGTAATGATGCGATCCTTGAGTTCAACTTCCATTACCGCTAACACCGAGCTGCTCCTGGCCGG
>JBKHFR010000121.1:0-2689 GCA_046540115.1 Acholeplasmataceae bacterium
AAGGGGAAAATACGCCGGTTTGTGATATAATGATTACCGAGGGGGTGCTCCTATGATCATTTTAGCGAGCAGGTCGCCGAGGCGAGCGAAGCTTCTCGAGGATGCCGGGATCGAATTCCGGATTATTCCGAGCGATATCGACGAAACCTTTTCCGAGACTCTCGGTCCGGAAGAACAGGCCATCGAATTCGCCAGGCAAAAAGCGCTCGCAGTGGCGAAAAGATATCCGAATGACGTCATCGTCGGTGCCGATACGATCGTCTACTATGAGAACGAAATGCTCGGGAAACCCATCGACGAGGAGGATGCCTACCGCATGCTCAAGCTGATATCCGGCAAGAGCCACGTGGTCTACACCGGTGTCGCGATCATCAAGGGGGAAACAGCGAAGGTTTTCGCTTCGAAAGCGCACGTGAACATGCGTAAGCTCTCCGATCTCGAGATCAGGAAATACATCGAATCGAAGGAACCGATGGATAAAGCGGGCGCCTACGCGATCCAGAACGAGGGACTTACCCTGGTCGAGTCCTATGACGGCGATTTTTTCACGATCGTCGGCCTTCCCTTGAAACAGCTCATCCACGAGCTCAAAGCGTTCACATGAAAAAAGGAGCTCAGTCGCTCCTTTACTTTTTGGATCGCTCGATCTCGATCAGCTCATCCCTAGTGAAATGGTAGTGCTCATGACAGAAGTGGCAGGTGATATCGGCCTTTCCATCCTCTTCGATGAGGCTTCTGAGCGTTTCCGGATCGAGAGCGGCCAAGGACTTCCTGAAGCCTTCCTTCGAACAGTGACAGGCATAGGCTAAAGGTTTTCGGGCAAGGATCTTCGCGCCATCGGGGGCGAGGATCTCGAGGATTTTTTCCGGTGTCCGACCCGCTTCGATCAACGAAGAGATCGGAGGGATCGTAGCGATGATCGCTTCTAGTCGCTCGATCGTCTCCTCCTTGGCATCCGGCATTAACTGTATGATATAGCCACCGCTAGCGAGAACCGACTGATCGGTATCGACGAGGACGCCTAGACCGACGGACGAGGGCACCTGTTCGCTAACAGCGAAATAATAGGTGAAGTCATCGCCGATTTCTCCGGTCTGCAAGTCCGATGACGAGCTGAAGAAATCCTTCATGCCGAGGTTCTTGGTTACGTGCAGCATGCCCTTGCCGACGGCTTTACCGACATCGAGCTTATGCTTTTTATTTTCGTCCTCGTACTTGAGGTATACGGCGGGATTGTTGATTTCCCCGCGCACCTCTCCTTTAGGCGTCGCCTCGACGAGCATGAATCCGATCGGACCGTCCCCCTTGATCCGGAGCGTCAGGCTTTCGCCCTTCTTATACATCAGCCCCATCATGGCGGAAACGGTCAAAAAGCGGCCGAAAGCGGCGGTCGCTGTCGGCCAGGTCCGATGGATCTGCCGGGCTCGTTCGACGAGATCGGTAGTTCGAGAAACGTAGATTCGGACGGTATCGTCATAGGCGCTAGCGATCAGGGCGTAGTCGTGCATGGTCTCACTTCCTCATCTACCATTGTAGCATAATTGCGCGCGTCAAGGCCTTGTGATACAATAGGACAGGTGATCGAATATGGGTTTTCGGATCGGACCAGTAGAAATCGCGAATCGGCTCGTACTCGCCCCGATGGCTGGCGTTTCCAATCGGGCTTTTCGTGAGATCGTGCGCTCGCTCGGAGCCGGATTGGTATTCGCTGAGATGGTATCCGACAAGGGGCTCATCTATCGGAATGAAAAGACCATGAAGCTACTGACCATGAGCGACAAGGAAAGACCGCTCGCCCAACAGGTATTCGGAGCCGACAAAGAAACGATCGTCCGGGCAGCGATCCATATCGCTTCCCATACCGAAGCCGATATCATCGACATCAACATGGGATGCCCGGTTCCGAAGGTCGCGCTCCGCGCACAGGCAGGAGCGGCGCTCATGAAGGACCCGGACAGGATCTATGACATCGTATCGGAAGTCGTTCGCAGCATCGATAAACCCGTAACGGCCAAGATCAGGAGCGGCTGGGACCATAACAGCATCAACGCCGTCGAAGTCGCCCAGCGGATCGAAGCGGCCGGTGCCGCGGCGATCACCGTCCACGGCAGGACGCGAGCACAGTCCTATAGCGGCGTCGCTGATCTAGGGATCATACGAGCCGTTAAAGAGAGCGTGTCGATCCCCGTGATCGGTAACGGCGACGTCCATGACGGGCCGAGCGCGAAACGGATGTTCGACGCGACGGGCTGTGACGCGATCATGATCGGTCGGGCCGCACTCGGGAATCCGTGGGTTTTCTCTGTGGTCGAAACCTATCTCAGGACGGGTGAAACGGTCAAAGGACCTTCCGCTCGTGAGATCCGGGACATGATGCTCGCCCATCTCGATGCCCTGATCGAGCTCAAGGGCGAACGCATCGCCATTCTCGAGATGCGCAGCCATGGCCCCTGGTATCTCAAGGGCATGGAACACGCGCATACCCTCAAGCATGGACTGAGCCGAGCGAACTCGCGGAAAGAATTCTACGAACACGTTGACACCTTTTTCAGGGATAGGGTATAATGGGGGCACACGGAAGAGTATCGAAGTGGTCATAACGAGCTGCACTCGAAATGCAGTTGTCCTCACAAGGGGCACATGGGTTCGAATCCCATCTCTTCCGCCAGGTTGCCAGTCAAAGGATGCT
>JBKHFR010000122.1:0-2612 GCA_046540115.1 Acholeplasmataceae bacterium
GTCGATGCGCTTGATCCGTTTTAAATTGTAGATCAGGCTCTTGATATCGTGTCCGTCGAGCGGACCGATATACATGTAGCCGAGGTCTTCAAAGATATTCTTTCGCTGCAGAAAGCCACGGATGCCGCGCTTGATCCGGCTGATGAAATCGATCAGAAAACGGGGTAGGACGCCCTGCCAGAACCGTTTCATCCGAAAAACGATCCGCATGCTGCGAAAACGGGTCAGCGCGCGTGAAAAAGAGCTCACGCTCTTCGATATGCTCATGTCGTTGTCATTGAGGACGATGATCCCCCGCATGTCCTTACGACTTCCCAAAAGGTTGAGAGCTTCGAAAGCCATGCCATTGGTGATCGAGGCATCGCCGATAACCGCGATCGCCTCGCCGTCATCCTGTTTCATACCCTTGGCTAGAAGGGTTCCCATCAGGGCGGAAAGCGACGAACCGGCGTGCCCGCTCTCCCACTGGTCGTGTTCGGACTCGCGGTAATTCGTATAGCCCGATAGACCACCGGTCTGCCTGAGGGTGGCGAAATCTTTCGCCCTTCCGGTCAGGATCTTATGCGTGTAGGCCTGATGTCCGACGTCGAAGAGGATCGCGTCGTTCGGACTGTCAAAGACGTAGTGCAGGGCGATCGTGAGCTCGATCGTACCGAGGTTCGAACTGAGATGACCGCCCGTTTTAGGGATCGTATCGAGTAGAAAAGCCCGGATCGCTTCCGCTAATTCGGTGAGTTCTCGCAGAGACAGGTCCTTTAGAAACCGCGGGTCTTTAATCCGATAGAGGTCCATTTTCCTTGCTTTCCTTGACGATCAGCTCTTCGGCTTCCTTGAGCATGCGATAGCACGATTTCGAGAGCTCGAGGCCTTTCTGATACTTCTTGATGGCTTCATCAAGGGCAATGTCCTTGTTTTCGAGATCTTTGACGATTTGTTCTAGGTCATTAAGCAGTTGTTCGAATGACTTTTCTTCCATCTACGATTCCTTCTTTCCTGTTATTTCCGCCGAAGCGCTACCATCCTTGAAGCGTACGGAGATCCTTTCACCGACCGCGACCGATCGGACGGACGTGACGACGCGGTCATCCTTTGTGATCAGGGCGAATCCCTTATCCATCAGCGCTAACGGATTCCGGCTCTCGAGTCGTGTCCTAAGGACCTCGAAGCGGTGGGATTTGCCGGAAAGGATCTGTTCGATGCGCTCATCCGCGCGCTGTCCGATCGTCCTGAGTTCCGTCTTAGACCGTTCGACCAGCTCGCTCGGTGGACGCAGCAACGAATGGAGGTGGACCAGCCGCTGTTTCTGATCGTGCAACTGTCCGGTATAGTTACGACCGAGCTCACGGCGCAGTCGTTCGAACGTTTCCTTGAGCCGTTCGATCTGTAGGCTCGGGCTCAAGCGATCGAGGCGCTGGTCGAGATAGACGAGCTCGGTCTCCTTACTGGAAAGGACGCGCTTGGCGTGGTATTCGAGCTGTGAACGGCTATCATCGATCCGCTTGATCAGGTCGGCGGTGTTCGGCGTGGCGAGTTCCGCTGCTGCCGTCGGCGTCGGTGCCCGCAAGTCGGCGACGAAATCGGCGATCGTAAAATCGGTCTCGTGACCGATCGCGGTGATGATCGGGATCTCTGAGCGATAGATCGCTTCGATGGTCGCTAATTCGTTGAAGCTCCACAGATCCTCGATCGAACCACCGCCACGACCGACGATCAGAAGATCGGCGACCCGCTCGCGGTTGGCCTTCTCGATGGCCCGACGGATGCTTTCTGCGCTCGTCTTGCCCTGGACCTGGGCGGGATAGAGCAGGATCTCGCTCAAAAGGTAGCGCCTTCTCACCGTATTCTTGATATCCTCGATCACGGCACCGGTTTCCGATGTCACGACGCCGATTACCCGCGGGAACTGTGGGATCGGCTTCTTATGGTCGTCCTTGAAATAGCCCTTCTGTTCGAGCTCTTTCTTGAGCTTCTCATACTCGAGGTAGAGGTCGCCGATACCGCTCTTTTCCATCGAACGGACCTGGATACTGTAGTTTCCGCTCGGCATGTAGACGCTCATCCGACCGGTAACGAGGACGTCGTCGCCTTCCTTCGGCTCGAAGTTCAGTCGTAGGGCATCGGATGCGAACATGATCGCGTTGATCGAGGCTTCGCTGTCCTTAAGACGAAAGTATAGGTGGCCCCGGTTATGGCGCTTGAAATTCGATATCTCACCCTTGAGATAGATCGTCGTTAGGTGCTTATCCGTTTCGAGTTTCGTTTTAATGTATTTAGTTAGCGCCGATACGGTCAAGTAGTTCAAGTGATCATCCCTTCGCGTTTCTAGCGATGTTATCGAGTAGTCGGTTGGTGAACCGGTGTTGCTTCATGTCGTCGAGGTCGCTGTAGATCTTCGTCAGTTCGACGGCCTCATCGATGGCGATCTCTTTTGCGGTTCCCTGAAAAACCATCTCGAATACGGCGAGCCTAATGATCGCCCGATCGAGATAGGCGAGTCGGTTCAAGCGGTAGTTGTATAGGTTGTTCGTGATGATCGCATCGATTTCCGGTAGTTTATCGAGTATCCGTTCGTAGACCTCTTTAGCAGCGTCGCTTTCGAAACGGGGAATGAA